>DATMMN010000001.1:0-2016 GCA_035569675.1 Acidimicrobiales bacterium
GGTCCCGCAAGCTCGTGCTGATCCAGCGCCTCGCCTGCCTGAAGGCGAGCCCGGTGGCGCTGCTGTCCGCCTACCTGGACCCGGCGCGCTTCCCCGGGGTCGAAGAGCGTGAGCTGGACGGCGGCTCCCTCTACCGGACGCTCGACAGGGTCTATGGCATCGAGCTCGTGCGAGCAGAGAGCGTCTTCGAAGCCGTTCACGCCACTGACGAAGAGGCTGCGTCCCTGGGGGTGGGGACCGGTGCCATGGTTCTGCGGATGGATTCGGTGACCTACGACCGCGCGGACGAGGCCGTCGAGTTCTCGAAGATCCTTTACCGCGTGGAGCGGTTCCGCTTCAGCTTCGAGAGCCACCGTTTCGACGACCGGATCCTGCACTTCCCGTCACCGGGAACCAAGGGCGAGGTCGGCAAGAGATGACCGAGAACGGGCGCGTGATGAGCCCCGTACCAGGTCGGCAGGATCGCGCGGAACACGACGTCGTCGTGGTCGGGAACCTGACTGTCGACGACGTCGTCTACCCAAACGGCGAGACCACCATGGCATCGCCTGGCGGCAATACCATCTACGCGGCGACCGGCGCCCTGATCTGGGGCCCAGCGGTGGGAGTGGTGGCACGGGTCGGCACCGACTTCCCGGTCGCGGCGCTCGACCGCCTCCGCGACGCCGGGCTCGACACTGGCGGGCTGCGCCCGATCGAAGGTCCTACGGTCCGCAACTGGGTGATCTACGAACACGACGGGCGCCGCAGCTGGGTGTACCGGACGCCACCGGAACGTCGCCTCGAGGTAGCTCCGAGCCCAGAGGACATCCCAGCGAGGTGGACCGACCAAAAGCAGGGCCGCGCACCGGTGGTCCACGTCGCTGCCATGCCCTTCGAGGCCGCCGTCGGCATCGTCGGGCACCTCCGGGCCGAGGGCCGCCGGGCGGTCGTGACCCTGGACACCCACGAGGCCTGGTCGGCCGGAAGGGATGAGGTCCTCGCCCTCGCTCAGCGCGTCGACGTGTTCGTGCCCAGCCACGGGGAACTCGGCGCCATCCTCGGCTACGACGACCCCGAGCGTGCTTGCCTCGAACTGCAGGCCGAGGGAGTGCCGGCGGTGGTCGTGAAGTGCGGCGAGAAGGGCGCGCTTGTCAGTACGCCCGGCGGCCGACCGGTCCGCATCGCGCCCCCCGACGTCGCCGTAGTGGACGCCACAGGCGCCGGCGACACCTTCTGCGGGGGACTCGCCGCCGGTCTCGCCGCCGGCGAATCTCTCGTCGTCGCCGCACAACGGGGCGCCGCGACCGCGGGAGCCGCCCTAGGTGCCAGCGGCTCGCTGCGCCTGCTCCGCCGCGCCGGGATCGCCGAGCGTCTGCGTTCCCGCTACGCGCAGGGAAAGCTGCCGAGGGCCACGCCGCCGCCGAAGGCAGGCGAGGAGGACGACAGCGAGGTCATGGAGCGAGAGATCACGACGATCCCCGCCGTGATTCGGGACCGGCTCGAACTGGCGGGCCAGGCGGCGACGACGGTCGAGCGGCTGCGGGAGTCCCGCATCCGCCATCTCGTCCTGGTGGGGTGCGGCGACTCGGGTTTCGCATGCCAGGGGGCGGCGCTGGCGCTCAACCGGCACTCCGGGCTTCAGGTCCGCTGGGAGCACGCTCTCGACTTCGCCCGGTACGGGGTCCGATACCACGCGAGCGGGACGGCGGTGGTTGTCGTCTCCTTCTCCGGTAAGACGGGCAGGACGATCGAGTCCGCCCACCAGGCCCGCGCCTTCGGCCATTTGGTGATCGCCCTGACCGGCGACCCGGACAGCCCCATCGCCAAGGCGGCGGACTGCGTCCTGTCGGCGGAGATCCCCACCTTCGGTTTCTCGCCCGGCACCAGCACCTACACCGCCATGCTCGTCACCTTGCTGACCCTGGCCGCCGAGCTCGGTAGCAATATGGCGGCCGATGCGGGCGGCCCGGCCAGCCTGGACGCGCTGAGCCGCTATGTGATGGACCTCCAGCGCCTGCCAGGGCTGGTGGAGGA
>DATMMN010000002.1:0-5803 GCA_035569675.1 Acidimicrobiales bacterium
CTCAGGAGGTCGCAGCCGGAAATCGGAATCGGCCGAGCGACACGGACTTGCGTCCGCTGGAGCCGTTCTCGCAAGCGCCGCAGTCCCGCGACTCGCCCGCGGCGGACCCAGGGCCGATGAACCCGGAGGACAACCGGCGGCTCAGCGTCTATCCGCAGGTTGAGGTTGAATCCACCGCCGATGTCTGCCCATCCGGCCCCGCGCGCGACGCGGTCGATCAGGGCCGAGACGGCCGGATCATCTGTGCTGGCTCTAGGTCCAAACCAGCGCGGCAAGGAAGAGGGGGAGGTCGAAGCTTCGATTCCGGTCATGGCAATGGCCCGCCAGCGCACCCGACGGAGGGTCCGCCGGCGAACCCATCCTCCTCGACGCGGGTCGATCGTGCCACGCATGTGCCGGATAGTGGCACCCCTTACTGGCGTACTGGGGCACCCCGCTAGTCGGACGTAACGGCGAAGTCGAATGGTTCGCCGCGATGGCGCTTGTCCATGAAGTCCGAGAAGGACTCTGCCTGAGTCAAGGCATCGGGCCATCCTCCCGAGACATTGCCCACCATGACGACCGAAGGCGGTTCGCAGCGGAAAGGATCCCCCCAACAGGACGAACAACAAGAGGCGGCGGGCGGAATCGAACCGCCGTACGGGGCTTTGCAGGCCCCTGCCTAAACCACTCGGCCACGCCGCCGCGCCTGTATGCGGCAGGGCGGCAAGCCTAACGGCCCGTCTCGCCCGGCCCTAGCTTCTGCCGGTCCGGTGAAATCTGGCTCCCCGGGCCGGTGGCTAGTGGTGCCGCAGACGGGAGACGAGCCAGAACACCACGGCGATCAAGACGACCGCTACGGCAATCTCACCAAGGAAGATGAAGAAACCGGCCAACACCCGAAAGATCCAGTAAGCGACCAGAACGCCGACGACACCGAGCACCGTCAGCCCGACGGCGTGCCCGAACGTCATGGGCGTCCGACTACTCCTGCTTTCTACGTCTTTGCTCACAAACCCGATGCTACGTTCCCGCCATGCCCGCTGATACGTCACTACGTGACCGGCGGAGCCGACTCCTCGCCCAACCAGGGCTGATGGGCGAGGAGTTCTGTCGCAGCTACGCCGCCGAGGCTGACGCCTGGCTCTCCGGCCTGGCGGATCGGGCGGCGGGCGAGAACAATCGCCATCTCGCCCTCGTCGCGGTCGGCGGCTACGGCCGGAGCTCCCTGTGCCCCTACAGCGACCTCGATGTCGTGCTCGTCCACAGCGGCTACCGGGACGTCAAAGAGGTGGCCGACGGCATCTGGTACCCGGTCTGGGACGAAGGCGTGCACCTCGACCATTCGGTGCGCCGGCCCGCCGAGGTGCTCAGCGCCGCCGCCGAGGACCTGCGCGTGGCTCTCGGCCTGCTCGATGCGCGCGTCGTATGGGGCGAGAGCAAGCTCGCCGAGCCCCTCATCGAGAAGGCCAAGACTGCATGGCGCGAGAAGCTCGGCACCCAGTACCTGCCCGTCATCGAGGTCCAGATGGCGGAGCGACGCGCCCTCGCCGGCGACGTGGCCTTCCTGCTCGAACCCGATCTGAAGGAAAGCCACGGCGGGCTCCGCGACGTCAGTGTGCTGCGCGCGCTCTCCGCTTACGCGCCGCTCCTCGCCGACTACGCCGACCTCGCGTCGCTCGATGAGGCCACCGCCCTGCTCACCTCCATCCGCGTGGAGCTCCACCGGATGGCCAAGCGCGCCCATGAGCGGCTGCTGCTCCAGGACCAGGACCAGGTGGCTGCCGCGCTCGGGTTCGACGACGCCGACGCGCTGATGCTCGCGGTCTCGACCGCCGGCCGCCAGATCGCGTGGGTGGCCGACGACGTCTGGCGCCGGCGCAAGCTCTGGGACCCCACGCCACCGCCGAAGCGGTTATTGCGCCGCCGCGCCACGGACGCGGAAGAAGCGCTCGTCCCGACCGACCTCGCTCCCGACTTGATCGAGCTCAACGGCGAGGTCGCGCTCGCGTCAACCGCTCCGGTGTCGGACGACGTCACGCTCCCCCTGCGTCTCGCCGCTACCGCCGCCGAGATCGATCGTCCGATCGCGCGAGGCTCGCTGCACCGGCTCGCCGACCGCATGCCGCCTCCGAGCGACCCCTGGACGGACGCCACGCGGGACGCGTTCGTCGCGCTACTCGCCCTCGGCCGGCCCGCCGTCGACAAGATCGAGTCACTCGATCAGCACGGCCTCTTCGTCCGCCTCCTCCCCGAGTGGGCCGCCGTGCGCAACAAGCCGCAACGCAACGCTTACCACCGCTTCACCGTGGATCGTCACCTGCTCGAGGCCGCCGCGCTGGCCGCCGAGCTCACCGACACGGTCGAACGACCCGACCTCCTCTTGGTCGGTGCGCTGCTGCACGACATCGGCAAGGGCTTTCCCGGTGACCACACGCAGGTCGGCATGGAGGTCGTCGACACCATCGCAACGCGCATGGGCTTCCCACCCGAGGATGTCGAAGTGCTCGTCGACCTCGTGCGCCACCACCTCCTCCTGCCCGACACCGCGACCCGCCGCGACCTCGACGACCCCACCACGATCGACCGCGTCGCCCGCGCCGCCGGCAGCCGGACGACCTTGCACCTGCTGGCCGCGCTCACCGAGGCCGACAGCCGTGCGACGGGCCCGTCGGCCTGGGGCGCCTGGAAGGCCGGCCTCGTCACGGACCTCGTCGAGCGCGCCGACAAGGTCCTCCAGGGAGAGGCCGCCGCGCCGGCTGGGCCGGACCTCCTCCTCGCGGCCCATCGCGAACTGATCGACGAGGTGAGGGACACGGGGCTGCCCTCGGTCTCCCTCCAGCCTCCGCAGGTCATCGTCGCCGCACCCGACCGTCCGGGTTTGTTCTCCTCGGTCGCCGGCGCGCTCGCACTGAACGGCATGGACGTCCGGGCGGCCAACGTGGCCGGCGAGGAGGGTGTGGCGGTCGAGGTGTTCACCGTCGAGGTGGCTCGGGGCACCTGGCCGGACACGGCCAAGCTGCGCGAGGACCTGGCCGCCGTACTTACCGACGAGTTGGCCATCGGTGAGCGGCTCTCCGAACGCGAACGGGTGTACCCGCTCCGGCGCCGTTCGGCGGCCCAGCCCCAGGTGAGCGAGGTGACCGTCGACAACGACGCCTCCCAGACGGCCACCGTCCTCGAGGTCCGGGCGCCCGACGAGATCGGACTCCTTCACCGGATTACCCGTGCCCTCTTCAACGCCGGGCTCGACGTCGTATCAGCCCGGGTTTCAACCCTGGGCGAGATGGTCGTCGACGCGTTCTACGTTCGGGAGTCCCAAGGCACCAAGCTCACCGACACCGAACGCCTCAGCGTGGTCACAGACGCCATTGAGCACGAGATTGGGCCCTTGGGCCCTGCTGGACCCCGGTAGAATCCCGCGAGTCATGAGTTCGGGAGAGCACGCGGCCAAAAGGAAGCGGCCACGCACGTGGATGGTGGTGACGGTCTGTGCCGTCGTCGTGCTCCTCGCGGCCGGAGGCTTTGTCGCCGTCGAACACTTCGGGACCCAGGCCGGCGCGAATCCGACCACGCCGCCACCGGCCCTCACGGTCACTTCTGTCACACCGAGCGGGACCAACGTCGATGCCGGTTCCACCATCGCCGTGCAGTTCTCGACCGACCTGGCGCCGAACAGCCCGATGCCCGCTCTGAGCCCACCGGTGGCCGGATCGTGGGCCGTCCTGTCGCCTTCGTTATTGCAGTACCAGGCAAGCGGACCGCTCGTGCCCGGCGCAAGCGAAACGATCACGGTGCCCGGCGGATCGGGTGGCGTCATCGGTTCGCAGGGACAGCACTTGGCGCAGAGCGTGACCACGCAGTTCACTGTCGCGCCGGGCTCGACGCTGCGTCTCCAACAGCTTCTGGCCGAGCTCGGCTACCTGCCGCTGACGTTCACGCCGGCCGCGCCTGTCACCTCGCCTGCGCAACTCGGCAACGACCAGGTGGGCTCGTTCTCATGGCGCTGGGCCTACCAACCGGCCTCGCTCACCACGCTCTGGACCCCGGGCACCAACAACGTCATCACTCAGGGCGCCGTAATGAACTTCGAGAACCAGAACGGCTTGAAGACAGACGGTGCTGCCGGCCCGCAGGTTTGGACCGACCTCCTCGCCGACGTCCAGAGCGGCAAGAGCAATGCGCAGCCCTGGGACTACGTCCTTGTGAGCCAGTCGGGACCCGAAACGGCGACCGTGTACAAGGATGGCGGCGAGGTCTACAGCACGCTGATCAACACGGGCGTGCCGGGCGCCATCACCGAGAACGGCACTTGGCCAGTCTTCGCCCGCTACACGGTCACGACCATGAGCGGCACCAACCCCGATGGCTCCCACTACAGCGATCCGGGCATCCCCTGGGTGAGCTACTTCCACGGGGGCGATGCTCTCCACGGCTTCGTCCGGCCCGGCTACGGATATCCCCAGAGTGATGGCTGCGTCGAGATGCCCATCTCCAACGCCGCCGTTGTGTTCCCGTTGACACCCCTCGGGACCCTCGTCACCGTCCAGGCGTAAGCCAGAAGGACCTCGAGCGTTAGCAAGGGGGCTGACCGGGTGCCCATTCCGGCTGGCCCTAGGCTCTTTTTCCAATGTTGCGACAGGCGGTTTCCATCACAGGCAAGATCCTGATCGGGGCGGGAATCCTCGTCCTGTTGTTCACCGCGTACCAAATCTGGGGCACGTCGATCCAGGAGTCGCATACCCAGAACGCCCTGCGCAGCACCCTGATCTCGGAGACGAACAATCAAGAGGTCCGGCACGCCCTCGCCGAGGCAGCCGCCCTCGACAAGCTGCCCACCGGCCCACCCGTCGCCGCGCCCCGCACAGCCGCACCCCCCGAAGGCGAGCCCGTCGGTGACATCCGCATCCCGCGCATCGGTGTCAACCAGGTCGTGGTCGAGGGCACGAACACACCCGACCTGCGCAAAGGCCCGGGCCACTACATCGGGACCCCCCTGCCCGGCCAGAACGGCAACGCCTCAGTCGCCGGTCACCGCACCACCTACGGCCATCCCTTCTACAACCTGGACGGCGTCAGGGTTGGCGATCCCATTGTCTTGACGACGCTGCAAGGCATCTTCGTCTACGACACGACCAAGAGCTTCGTCGTGTCGCCAAGCGACACGAGCGTTATCCGGAATGCCTTTGCGAATCTCCTCACGCTCACGACCTGCAATCCGCGCTTCAGCGCGTCGACCAGGCTCATCGTTCAGGCCAAGTTGGCCCACTCACAGCTCTTTCCGAACAGGGGTCTCCCCGTCGGCCGCCTGAATGCGGACCCGAAGAGCGGCGACCTCGCCGGCAATTCGAATGTCGAGCTCACCCAGACATTGTTCTGGGGTTTCCTCGTCCTCGTGCTCCTGGGCTCGGTCCTCTACACGGCTTGGCGCTTCCGCAAGCAACGTTGGATGATCTGGGGCGTGGGCACGGTCGGCATGCTCATCTTGCTCTGGTTCTTCTTCGGGGCCATCAGCCCGCTCCTGCCAGCCAGCTTCTGACCGCGTGCTGGTCGAGCTCCCGCTGGCCGACCACTTTCGCGGCCTCGCCGCCACGGTCGAGCGCGACGGAGGCGTCATCTATCCGGCGATCTGTCGGGGCGTCGCCGACAATCCACGGGTGTTGTCGCTCCTCGACGACACGCCACTCCCCCAGCGTCGCCCGCTCTTGCTCCTCGCCGCCGTGCACTTCCTTCTTCTCTCGGGAGTGGATCACCCCTTAGCCGCCTACTACGACACGGTGGCAGTCGTTCGCGGGACACCGTTGCGCGCCTCCACCGCCGATGT
>DATMMN010000003.1:0-11454 GCA_035569675.1 Acidimicrobiales bacterium
CTCGCCTTTCTCGTCAACCGTCTGGCCATCTCCGACCTCGTCCATGCGTACTGCCAGGGCGTCGACCGGCGTGATCCAGAGGCGGTGGCGCGCCTCTTCACCGAGGACGGCACCTTCGTTGCGTACGCGGAGCCCGGCGCCGCCGAGCCGACCAGCCGGAGCCACGGGCGGGAGGAGATCACCAAGGCGATCGCCATGGCCCGGTACTACAAGCGGACCACACACACAGTCGGAAACCACATGGCCCTCGTGGAAGGCGACCGCGCCACCGGCGAGACGCGCGTCGTCGCGTACCACGTGCTCGGTGACGCGGGCGCCGAGACGTTGATGATCTGGCACATCCGCTATCTCGACGCCTACGTGCGCAGCGCCGAGGGGTGGCGGATCGACGAGCGGGTCCTGCGGGTCGACATGGTGAGCAACCAGGCCCTCAACGGGGCCTACTAAATCAGGCCGGCGGGGTGAGCAGGGCGCGCTCGGCGGCCTGGCCCAGCTCGTCGAGCGCTTCGGCCAGCTCGGCGGAGCCCAGGTTGATCACCACCCGTCGCGCGCCGAGCGCGGCGGCCTCCTCGAGGGTGGCCCGGTCGACCGTGGCCGAGGTCGTCACCCCGCTCAGCGTCACCTCGATGGCGGCCGGGTCACGCCCCGCCGCTGAAGCCTCGTCGGCAAGCCGGCGGAGCGCCTCGGCGAGACGGTCGCCGCGCAGCCCGAGCGACAGCCAGCCGTCCCCACGAAGAGCGGCGCGACGGATGGCAGGTGGGCTCGTCCCACCCACCTCGATCGGCACGCCGCCGGGGCGCACGGGTCGAGGGAAAGACTGCACCCCGCTGAACGAGAAGTGCCGACCCTCGAATCGCGCGCCGGCACTTCGGTCGGCGCTCCACACCGCGCGCATCGCGTCGATCGTCTCGTCGGCGCGTTCGCCCCGGCTGTCGAAATCCACACCGCCCGCTTCGATCTCTTCGCGCATCCACCCGAGACCGACGCCGAGACGGAGCCGCCCGCCAGAGAGCCTGTCCACGGTCGCCGCGCGCTTGGCCAACGCGAGTGGATGGTGCCAGGGCAGCACGAGTAGGCCGGTGGCGAGGCCGAGCGTCGACGTGACACCGGCCACGTAAGCGAGAGTGTCGATCGGATCAGGGATGATGCAATCGGGCGGCAACGGGACCCGCCCGGACTTCGAGTACGGGTAGCGACTCGTGTAGTCGACGGCCAGCACGACGTGTTCGGGCAGCACCAATGACTCGAAGCCGAGCCGCTCCGCTTCCCGTGCGAGGGGACCGATCCATTCGGGATCGGCGAAGTCGGCGACGCTCACAGGCGGGATGACGGCGAGGCCCGCTACGGCATGACCGGTGCTCCCCATGGACGTCATCTTGGCCCACCTTGACGCCGCGGCACCCGATTTCCCCTCCCAGCCGCACGCCGCGCTGACGCCGTAGGGTTGCCGCTCACCAGCCGGAGGCGGACGTCGAAACTTGCGACGGCGTGGGGGAGGACGGTGTCATGGACAACCCGATCGACAAACGGGAGCTCGCGGAGTTGCTCGCCGTGCTTTCCTCTGCGGTCGACCGAGGAGACCGCGACCGCATCGCGTCCTGCTACACGGAGGACTCCTTCGACGACCACGGCACGTTCAAGGGGACGGGACAGGAGTTCGCCGACTTTGTCTGCGGACCAGGGCCGATGAGCTCGATGCACCACCTGATCGGCCAGTCGATCTTCGATGTCGACGGCGACGAGGCCTGGGGAGAGACGTTCTATGTGTTCCACGGCACGGTGGGCGCGATGCAGGTCGGCGGCCACGGCCGCTACGTCGACTACTTCCGCCGCGTCCGAGGAACATGGAAGCTGGCCTACCGTCGTGTCGTGCCGGAAGCGGTGCCGGCGGGAGACGACGAGGACGCCTACTGGCGGCCCACCCGCGACCGGGACGACCCGAGCTACGACCGCCGCCGAACTCCGGGTGAAGGGAGCGCCACGGGGAAATAGCCGCGCGCAACAGCCATGAGCCCCCCGATGGTCGGCACGAGCTGAGCCTGCGACCCCTCCGCAGGAAAGCGTGGGCGAGGGGGGACTTGAACCCCCACATCCTTTCGGACACAGGAACCTGAATCCTGCGCGTCTGCCAATTCCGCCACTCGCCCGAGTGACCGGCCAACAGTAGTCGCTGCCACGGGTGGCCCACGTCAGCCGAAAGGCGGATTTGGGTATAGGTGACCAGGTCAGACGCTTGCCGGGGTCCAGCGAAGTGCCTCGGCCAACTAGTCTTCTGGGGACCATGGGACTCCAGCAGTTTGAGGAGCGCCTCGAGCGTCTGGTGGAGGGTACGTTGGCCAAACCGTTTCGAAGCAACCTCCAGCCGGTCGAGATCGGGCGGAGGCTCACGCGCGAAATGGACCTGCACCGGCGGGTCGGCGTGCGAGGCCTGATCGCGCCCAATTCGTTCGCAGTGACGCTGTCCCCGGCCGACGTCTCCCGGTTCGCCAACTTCATCGACGCCCTGTCGCGCGAGCTCTCCGACGCCGCCCGCGAACACGCCCGCATCGAGGGCTACTCGTTCGTCGGCCCGGTCGAGGTCGAGATCTTCGAGGGTTCCAATCTCAAGCCCGGCCGCTTCACGGTGACCGCGGAGGTCCACGAGAGCGAGGACGGCGGCATCCTGGCCGAGCTCGTCCTGCCCGACGGCCGGCGCCTGGCGATCGGCTCGGATGCCCTGGTCATCGGCCGTCTACCCGAGTGTGATGTGGTCCTGCCGGACTCCAACGTGAGCCGGCGCCACGCCGAGCTGCGCCGGAAGGACGACGGCGTCTTCGTCACCGATCTCGGATCCACCAATGGCACCAGGGTGAACGGCACCCCGGTCCGGGAGCAGCTCCTCGCCAGCGGGGACGAGGTCAGCGTGGGGTCGACGAAGCTCATCTTCGAAATGTCGTGACCGCACCCGATGCGGGGGCGGTAGTCATCGCCACGCAGAACCTGAACGCGGTTCTCCACGTAATGCAGTGGGGGGTCATCGCGCTGATCTTCCTCTTCTTCCTGCGCGTCATCCGGGCCGTGTGGGTCGAGATGAGCCCGGCGACAATCCGCAAGCCGCGTTGGCAGAAGCGTCAGGAACGACGCGACGAGCGCAACGCGAACCGTCCGGCCGCGCCCCCGAAACAGAGCCGTCGCCGGCATCTCTACCTCAAGGTGGTCCAGCCGCCGTCGCACGCCGGCCGCAGCTACGACCTCGACGACGAGCTGACGATCGGCCGCTCGCCCGGTTGCGGTGTCTCCATGCCTGAGGACATCTACACCTCGACGCTTCACGCCCGGCTCTTCCGGCACAACGAGCAACTCTGGGTCGAGGACCTGGGCTCGACCAACGGCACGTACGTCAACTCGGAGCGGATCGCTAAGGCGGTCCGCCTCGGCAAGGGCGACATGCTCCAGGTCGGCTCGACCGTGTTCGAGGTCTCGCGTTGACCGTGCTGCGGTCCGGCTCGGCGACAGACGTCGGGCGGGTCCGCCCTATCAATCAGGACATGCCGCTCGAGCGGCCCAACCTCTACGCGGTGGCGGACGGGATGGGCGGCCATGTCGGCGGCGAGGTGGCGGCCCGCGTCGCCGTCGAGACGCTGGAACAGGCCTTCGAGCGCGAGCCGACGGTCACGGGGCTACGCGATGCGTTCTCGGAGGCGAATGCCGCGGTGTGGCAGGAGAGCCAGATCAACGCCGACCTGCGGGGGATGGGGACCACCCTCACGGCGGTGGCGCTGGTGGGCGGCGAAGAGGGCCAGGACGTCCTGGCCCTGGCCAACGTGGGTGACTCCAGGGCCTACGTCTACTCGGACGGCCGCCTCTTCCAGGTGACGGCCGATCACAGCCTGGCCGAGGAACGGATGCGCCACGGCGAGATGACCGAGGCCGAGGCCGCCGTCCATCCGCAACGCCACATCCTGACCAGGGCCCTGGGCGTCTCCTCCGAGGTGCAGACCGACATGTGGGAGCTGCAGTTGCGGACCGGAGACCGCGTCATGCTCTGCTCCGACGGCCTGTCCAACGAGGTCGGCATGGACGAGATGGCCGGCATCCTCGGCGAGATCCGCGACCCCGGGGATGCCGCCGGCCGGCTGGTCGACGCGGCCAACGAGCACGGCGGCGCCGACAACATCACTGTCATCATCGTCGACGTCCAGGTCGGCGAGGACGGTCCCGACGGCGCCTCCAAGATCACGCCGATCGGGGCGAGCGCCGCGGCCATCACGATTGCGAGCGCCGGCGCGGCCACCGCCGCCGTCGCCGCGGTTCCCAACGGCGCCGCTCCGGCGCCCAAAGAGCCCGGGCCCGGCGGCAACGACGCGCCCGAGCCCTCCGATGCGACACAGGCCCTCCCGCTGAGTGGCATCGCCCCGCTCCCGGCCTTCTCTGACTCCGATTCCGACACCCTGGCGCCAGGGGCTCGCCTCGGCTTCGGCAGCGAGACCAGGACCCTGGGTGAGGAAGGCCCGCGCAGCGACGAGTTCTTCGTCGGCTCGGGCACGGTGTCGGTTGCCCGCACGTCCACGCGGGTCCCGCTCGCCGAGCAGACCCCGGCACCACGGGACACCTCCCCGAAGCGCAAGGAGAAGGAGACACGTCGCGAGCGCCGCCGGCGCCTCGGCATCCCGCGCCGCGTGACGTTCCGGGTGCTCGGCTTCGTGCTCTTGGTCGCAGCGGTTCCGATCGCGGCCTACTTCGTGCTCCGCTGGTACGCCTACGACAATTGGATCGTCACCCTCCACGGGAACCAGGTCGTCATCGAACAGGGTCAGCCCGGCGGCGTGCTCTGGTTCCACCCCAAGGTCGTCGACCGGACCGGCGTCAAGAAGGACCAGCTTTCGACGGCCGCCGCGAACGCGCTCGTCTTCGGCATCCAGAAGTCCTCGCTCCACGACGCCCGGAGGTGGGTCTCGACCGTCACGACGACGACCACCACCACCACGACGACCACGGTCCCCAACGGATCGACCACTACGACCAAGCCCTCCGCAACCGCCGGAAGTGTCCCGTGACGCCGACTCCGAAATTCAGCTCACCCCTACCCCGCGCCCAAGGGCGCCCAGCGTAGGCTCGGCCCGGCATGCAGCCCGTCGAGACGCCTCGCACCTACATGGGTCGGTACGAACTGACCCACTTGGTCGCGCGCGGCGGGATGGCCCAGGTCTACCGCGCTGTCGACCTCCAACTCGATAGGCCCGTCGCCCTCAAGGTCCTCTTCCCCGAGCTCTCGGTCGACAAGACGTTCGTCGAGCGCTTCCGCCGGGAAGCACAAGCCGCCGCCAACCTGTCGCACCCCAACATCGTTCCCGTTTTCGACTGGGGCGAGGACGACGGCGTCTACTTCATCGTGATGGAGTACGTCGACGGACGCTCGCTCTCGACCGTCCTTCGCGACCCGCAGAAGATGCCGGCCAACCAGATCGCGCAGATCGGCGCCGGCGTCGCGGCGGCCCTCGCCTTCGCCCACCGCCACGGCGTGGTCCACCGCGACGTGAAGCCCGGCAACATCCTCATCACGCCCGACGGCGAGGTGAAGGTGACCGACTTCGGCATCGCCCGCGCCATGAACACCGAGGAGAGCCTCACCCAGACCGGCGCCGTCATGGGCACGGCCGCGTACTTCTCACCCGAGCAGGCGGAGGGCAAGACCGTCGACGCGCGGAGCGACATCTACTCGCTCGGCGTCGTCCTCTACGAGATGGCTGTCGGCCGACCTCCCTTCACCGGCGACTCACCGGTTGCGGTCGCGTCCAAGCACGTGCGGGACCAACCCGTGCTGCCGCGCGTCGCCAATCCGGCCTGCCCCGCCGCGCTCGAGGCGGTGATCATGAAGGCGATGGCCAAGGATCCGGCCGCGCGCTACGGATCGGCCGAGGAGATGCGGGCGGACCTGCTGCGCTTCGCCGACGGCCGGCCCGTCGAGGCGGGTGACCCCAACGTGACCAGCGTCATGGGTGCGGCCGCCGCTGGAGCCGCCGCCACCACGATGATGTCACCGGCCACCGGCCGCACCATGGCCGTTCCCGCCGGGGGCATCGCGGCGGCCGACTCCAACCGCGACGACGCGGCGCGCAAGCGGCGGACGCGCAACCTCATCTGGTTGCTGGTCCTCCTGCTCATCGCGCTGGGCGTCATCGCGTACTTCCTGTTCAGCTCGCTGAACGGGAACGTCACCGTGCCCGACGTGGTCGGGCAGACGACGGCCGCCGCCACACAATCGCTGCAGAGCGACGGGTTGACCGTCGGGTTGCCCTCGCAGAGCGAAGCAAGTGCCACCGTCGCAGCGGGACACGTGATCAGTACCGTTCCCAAGGCGGGCACGTCGGTGTCGAAGAACTCCACGGTCCACCTGATTGTCAGCGCCGGGCCCAACATCCCGACGGTGCAGGTTCCCGCCGTGACCAACGAGCAACTGTCCGCCGCGATCCAGAAACTCACCGCGTCCAACCCCCCGCTGACGTACAAGGTGAAATACGCGCCCAGCAACCAGCCCAACGGCTGGGTCTTGAGTCAGGACCCGGCCGCCGGCGCGACCATCAAGGCGAACGTCCCGATCACGCTGACGGTGTCCAACCAGACCGTCGTCTCGGTTCCCTCGGTACTCGGGCAGAGCCCCACCGCGGCGGGTGCATCTCTCGCGAGAGCCGGCCTCAACGTCGGATCAACCTCGCAAGGCTGTCCGGCCGCGTATCAGAGCGGGACCGTCGCCGCGCAGAACCCCGGGGGTGGTGCCAATGCGCAGCCGAACAGCTCGGTCAACCTGGTGATCTCCAACTGCGTCATGGTGCCCGGAGTCGTCGGGCAGGACGCCAACTCGGCGCAGAACCAAATCTCCAATGCCGGCCTTACGGCGAACACCACGTTCGACACTTCCTGCCCCAACAATGCCCAGCCGGGCAACGTCGACAGTCAGAACCCGTCGGGGGGCTCCCAGGTGGCGAGCGGTGGCACGGTCAACATCTCGGTTTGCCAGTCCAACACGACGACCACCGGCTCGTCCACGACGACGACGTCGACGTCGACACAAGGGCTCGGGGTCACCACGACGAGCAAGCCCGGGCTGATCCGCAACAACAACTCCCGCTAGGCCCGCCGGGCCGGCGCCGGACCGCTACGTCGCGGCCGCCTCTGCTCCCAACTGTGCGAGGAAGTTGCCCAGCAGCGCCGGCCCCGAGGGGGTGAGCACCGACTCGGGATGGAACTGCACCCCTTCGATCGGCAGCGTCCGGTGCCGCAGCCCCATCACGACGCCGTCGGTCGAGGTCGCCGTGACCTCCAGCTCGGCGGGCACCGACTCGGGTCGCACGACCAGGGAGTGGTAGCGCGTGGCCACGAACGGGTTGGGCAGGCCGGCGAAGACGCCCTTTCCGTCGTGGTGGATCTCGGAGGTCTTGCCGTGCATCAGGTGGGGGGCGGCCTCGATCTCGCCGCCGAACGCCTGGCCGATGCACTGGTGGCCGAGGCACACCCCGAGGAGCGGGAGCTCACCGCCGAGCTGCCGTACGACGTCGAGGCTCACGCCGCCGTCGTCGGGACGACCCGGACCGGGTGAGATGAGCACGGCATCGGGCGATGCGGCGCGGATGCCGTTGACGTCGATCGCGTCGTTGCGGAACACGACGGGGTCCGCGCCCAGCTCGCCGAGCTCCTGGACGAGGTTGTAGACGAAGGAGTCGTAGTTGTCGACGACCAGCACCCGCTGTCCCATGGACCGACGATGGTACCCAACCTCCCTGCGTGTTCCCGCCCGCCCGGCGCCCGAAGCGCCCGAACCCGCCGGCCCGCACTGGCTAACCTCTGACCTCGATGGCGACCAGCACGAAGGGCCCGGGTGGCGCGTCGAAGAGGGGCCGATCGGCCTCGGGGCGTACCACCTCGAAGGTCGGTCGGTACAAATCGCCCGAGGAAAGCGGCCGCTACACCGCGCCGATCCCCAAGAACGTCCGCCACAGCCCGCCCTGGTTCGGGGCGCTCGTCCTGATCCTGCTGATCGGCGGCGTCGTCGTCATCACGGTCAACTACCTGGCGAACCTTCCGTTCGCCGCGCACGGCTCACCGTGGGGACTGGTGGCCGGGTTGGTGATGATCTTCGCCGGCTTCCTGATGGCGACCCGGTATCACTGACGGAGCGGCCGCCGGTACTCAGGGACGAGCGTCGGGAATGACGGCGGAGGCCGAAGGGCGCCGCGCACCCGACATGGTCTGGTACGCCAGTTATGGATCGAACCTGTGTGCTGCCCGGTTCCGTTGCTACATCGAGGGTGGGATCCCACCGGGCGCAACGCGCCCGTGCCGCGGCGCTCGGGACAAGACGCGACCTCGCCAGGACCGTGCGCTCGATATTCCTCACCGGCTGTACTTCGCCGGGACCTCCAAGACCTGGAACGGTTCGCCGTGTTTTATCGACACCGTGGAGAGCCCGGCCATCCCGACGCACGCGCGCGCCTACCTGATCACCTGGGAACAGTTCGAAGATGTCGTCGCCCAGGAGAACGGTCGCTCGACCTCGCCTATCGACCTCGAATTCGGCGATCTTGCCGCCGGTTTCAGCATCCGCCTCGGGCCAGGGCGCTACGAGAACATGCTCTGCTTGGGCAGCCTCGACGAGGTCCCGGTGATGACGTTCACGTCACCGGGGACGTTGGCTGAGGCGCACACGGGCGCACCCTCGTCGAGCTATCTCAAGATGATGGTCAACGGTCTGCGGGAATCGCACGCCATGAGCGACGACGACCTCGTTGCCTACCTCGGTTCCGCACCGGGATGCTCTGAGGAGCTCGCGGCCTCGTCGCTCGCTCCAGCCGACGAGAGCGAGGGCTGACTCAGCCCAGCCGCTCGATAATGGTGGCGTTGGCGAGCCCGCCGCCCTCGCACATCGTCAGCAGGCCCCAGCGGCCGTTGGTCCGCTCGAGCTCGTTGAGCAGCGTGGCCATGAGCTTGCCGCCCGACGCGCCCAGCGGGTGACCGAGCGCGATGGCGCCGCCGTTCGGGTTCACCACGTCCATGTTGGGGTGGTGCTCCTTCTCCCAGGCGAGCACGACCGAGGCGAACGCCTCGTTGATCTCCACCGCGTCGATGTCGTCGAGCGTGAGCTTCGCCCGCTCGAGCACCGACGTCGTCGCGGGGATCGGCCCGGTGAGCATGGTGACCGGGTCGACGCCCGCCAGGGCGAAGGCGTGGAAGCGGGCCCGCGGCCGCAGCCCGAGCGCGTTCGCCTTCTCCTCGCTCATGATCAACACGGCGGAGGACCCGTCGGTGATCTGCGACGAGTTGCCCGCGGTGACCTTGCCGTCCTCCTTGAAGGCCGGCTTCAGGCCGGCCAGCGCCTCCACCGAGGAGTCGGGGCGGATGCCCTCGTCGGCGGCGAAGATCTCGTCGGTGTCCTTGCCCTCTTCGTCGTGCACGACAACGGGGACGATCTCGTTCTCGAAGCGACCCTCCGCGGTGGCCTGCGCGGCGCGCTGGTGGCTCTGCACGGAGTAGGCGTCGAGGTCATCACGCGAGATGTCCCACTGATCGGCGATCATCTCGGCCCCGATGCCCTGGCCCTTCAGCCGGCTGTGGCCCTCCTCGTCGGCGTAGCGCGCCATCATCCGGGGCCCGAAGGGGAAGCCGAAGTCCCGCACGACAGACGAGCCCATCGGGGTGTGCGTCATGGACTCGACGCCCGCCGCGACGGCGATGTCGTAGGCGCCCGCCATGACGCCCTGTGCCGCGAAGTGGATGGCCTGTTGCGACGATCCGCACTGGCGGTCCACCGTTGTGGCCGGGACCGACTCGGGCCAGCCCGCGGCGAGCACGGCGTTGCGGGCCACGTTGAGTGACTGCTCGGAGACCTGCATGACGCAGCCCATCACGACGTCGTCGATCAGCGCCGGGTCGAGCTTGTTGCGCTCGGCGATGGCCTTGAGCGACTCGGAGGCCAGGTCCACGGCGTGCCAGCCCCGGAGCTTCCCGTTGCGCTTGCCGCCGGCCGTCCGCACGGCGTCCACGATGACTGCGGTGGTCATGATGCCTCCTCGCAAATCCGGCGGGCAGTCTCGCCCTGCCGGTCCAGATCGCAGGACATCCTACCTGCCGCCCGGAAGCGGACCACTTGGCCGCTGAGCAGGGACGCGACCGGCGAGCCGCCGACGACCGCCCGCTAACGTCTGCCCTCGATGAGCGCCACCCCCAAGAACATGGACCGCTGGCTGGGCGACGGCGGCATGCCGATCATCGACGTGGTCGGCGGCGTCTTCACCGGCTACGGCGTCGACGGTGAGGACCTCGGCTGGGCTGCCGGCGCCTTCACCCCGACCGACCTGGCCTGCAACCCCCACGGGATCGTGCAGGCCGGCATCCACTCTCTCCTGCTCGATGCGTCCATGAACTTCGCCATCAACGCCGCCCTCCCGGGCAAGGCCCGCACCCGCGGCACCCTCGAGATGAAGACGGAGTGCATGCGTCCGGCCCTCAAGGGCGAGCCCTACACCCTGCGCGGCGATGTCGTCCGCATGGCCAAGCAGATCGCCTACGGCGAGGCCTCCATGCACAACGCGGACGGCGAGCTCATCAGCCGGACGACGGGGACCTTTCTCTTGCATCGACCGTCTCCCGAACCAGACTCTTCCGGCTGACCCCGCCGTCCCGCCGGACCCCGACCCCGGGGCCTGCCACGTGTGCTGTGGCCCCGCGCCAGGATCCGACAGGGTGTGTTTCGCCTGCCGCCTCGTCGCCCGCCGTCTCGGCGTCGTGCTCGCACCCGTGCTCCCGATGCAGATGTGCCCGCTGCCGGGGCCGCTCTACACGGTGCTCATGGGGTACAAGGAGGCGCCCGTCGCCGAGGCCCGCGCCCGGTTCGGCCCGATCGTCCGCTCCCTGACCGCCGCCTTCCTCCGCGCCCACGAGGACTGCGTCGCCGCCCTGGCCGGAGGCCGGCCCGATTTCGTGTTGCCGGTGCCGTCCACGGTGCGTCCGGGCGGTTCGCCCATCGCCCGCATCCCGGGGCTGGCCGCCGACGTCGAGTCGGCGCTCCCCGGCGTGCGCTGGACGGGACTGCTGTGCCGGACGAGCGAACCCGTGGGTCACATGCGTCCCTCGGCCCGCGCCTTTGCGGTGCCCCCGACGCTCCGCTGCCGCGTCGCCGACCGGCGTCTCATACTGCTGGACGACACGTACGTGAGCGGGGCCCGCGCCCAGAGCGCGGCCGCGGCCTTGCGTCGCGCCGGAGCCTGTTCTGTGGTTGTCGTCTGCCTGGGCCGGGTGCTGCGGCCGAACCGCGTCCAGGCTCACGCGAACTTCCTCAGCCGTCGACAACCGGGTGACTCGGGCTCGTTGCGTGCCGACGCCAACGGGCCCTGCGCCCGGTGCGTTCAGACGCCGGCGGGCACCGTGTAGCGGACGCCGGTCAGCTCCTCCGACGTCGCCCACAGCCGCGCCGCCATCTTC
>DATMMN010000004.1:0-15737 GCA_035569675.1 Acidimicrobiales bacterium
CGCAGCTCGTAGATCTCGTTCTGGCTCCCCCCCGAGATGTAGTGGTGCTCGAGCGGCGCCCCTACCCCCAGGACTTGTGCGTCGAGCCAGGCGCTCAATTTCTCCTCGTCGGCGATCTTGGGCACGTCGCCGACGGGGAACTCGTCCCCGGCCGTCGTCTCGTCGACCGCACTCACAGGTTCGCCACCTCCGCCTCGAGATACTCGGCGTACTTGGCTCGCGCCGCCTCCTGGCGCTTGGGCAGCCACTGGGTCGGCCAGATGTCGTCGCTCGCCTTGTAGTCGCGCAACACCTGCCGGGCCACGGTCACCTTGTGCACCTCGGTCGGACCGTCGGCCAGGCCCATCACGCCGGCACCGTGGATCATGCCGAAGAACGGCATCTCGTTGGTCGTCCCGAGCGCGCCGTGCACCTGCATGGCGCGCCATGCGATGTCGTGCAGCACTGTCGGCATGACGACCTTAGCCGTGGCGATGTCCTTGCGCACCCGCTTGTAGTCGTTGTACTTGTCGATCTCCCATGCGGTGTAGAGAACGAACAGGCGGAACTGCACGAGCTGCGCGTAGGAGTCGGCGATGTAGCCCTGGACGAACTGCTTGTCGGCCAGGATGCTGCCCTGTGTCTCGCGGCTCATCGCCCGCTCGCACATCATGTCGATGGCCTTCTGCGCCATGCCGATCGTCCGCATGGCGTGGTGGATGCGGCCACCGCCGAGGCGCGTCTGCGCGATCGCGAACGCCTGCCCCTCGCCACCCAGCAACGCATCGGCGGGCACGCGCACGTCCTCGTAGTGGATCAGGGCGTGCGAGCCCTCGTTGACCGGTTCGCCGTAGAGGCCGACGTTGCGCTCGATGTTGACGCCCGGCGTGTCGGTCGGCACCAGGAACATCGACATGCCCTGGTACGCGCTCACCTCGGGGTTCGTCACCACCATCACGATGAGGAACGACGCCGTCTTGGCGTTGGACGAGAAGTACTTCCACCCGTTGATGACCCACTCGTCGCCGTCCTTGACTGCCTGCGTCTTGAACAGCGTGGGGTCGGCACCGGCGTGCGGCTCGGTCATCGAGTAACTCGAGAAGCACTCACCGTCGAGCAGCGGCTGGAGATACTGCTTCTTCTGCTCCTCGGTGCCGTAGTGGGCGATGATCTCCGCGTTGCCGGTGTCGGGGGCCTGACAGCCGAAGACGACCGAGGCCCACTGCGAGCGCCCCAGGATCTCGTTCAAAAGTGCGAGCTTCAGCTGTCCGAAGCCCTGGCCGCCGAGTTCGGGCCCGAGATGCGTGGCCCACAAGCCCTGCCGGCGCACCTCTTCCTTCAACGGGTCGATCGCTTCACGCCGCTTGCCTTCGAGCGGCGTGAATTGCAGGTGGGGGAAAACCAGGTCGAGCGGCTCGATCTCCTCCCGGACGAACTGGTCGACCCAGTCCAGTTTCTTCTGGTACTCGGGATCCGTTTCGAAGTCCCACGCCATGGCGCCCTCCCTCGGCTCGGTGCCAGAATATGATTCTGGCTATCAAGAACGCAATACCGGACACGGAGACCGCCCCCGAGGACGGCGTCGCCGGCCGCATCGTGCGCCGCTCCCTGGCCAAGCGGGAGGGTGAGTACGCCGGCGAGGTGCGGCGCCTGCTCGACGCCGCGCTCGAGGTCATGCACGACTGCGGCACCACCTCGCGCCCCCGCGTGGCCGACATCGTCGCCGCCGCCGGGCTTTCCAACGATGCCTTCTACCGGCACTTTCGTTCCAAGGACGACCTCGTCAACGCATTGCTCGAGGATGGCTCCGAGCGCCTGCGCGGCTATCTCTCCCACCAGATGGCCAAGGCCCGCACCCCCGAGGCGCGGGTCCGCCGCTGGGTCGAGGGTGTTCTCGGCCAGGCCGACGGGGACGTCGCGGCCGCCACGCTGGCCGTGTTGTGGAACGGCAGCAGCGCCGGCGGAGGCCAGGCTGCCGGACGGCACTTCGCCAGCGCGCCACTCGCCTCCTTGCTCCATGAGGCCTTTGCGGAGCTGGGTAGCGACGCGCCCGAGCTCGATGCGGCGCTCGCCGCCCACGCGACCCTCGGTTTGCTCTCGGACTGCCTCTGGCGGAGTACCGCACCAAGCCGCGTCGAGAGCGACCGCGTCGTGGACTTCTGTTTGCGCGCCGTCCGCTGCTGATCTTTCTGCCTCGGCCGCACGGTTCCGCCGGACCCCAACGTGGCGGTCTCCGTTCCTCGGCTCAGGCCTTGTCTTTGTCCAGTCCCTGGGGAACCCAGCTGGGCTGTCGCTTCTCCATGAACGCGGCCATGCCTTCGCGCGGCTCGGGTGATTCCGCCAACGCCCAGAACATCGTCTGATAGTCGATGAGGCCGTAGCGCTCGTTGAGCATCCGTTTCACGTGCATGCGGGCCATCGGCGGTGTTTGAAGGATCTCACGCACTGCGTCCAACGCCGCCTCCCGCAGTTGCTCGTGCGGCGCGACACGCGAGATCAGTCCGATGCGCTGCGCTTCGGCGGCATCGAAGCGACGACCCGAGAGCAGCAGGTCCCGGGCGATGGCGATGCCCACATGAGCGGGCAGCACCGCCGCGTACGTTGCGTCGGGGATGCCGCGCAGGAGTTCGGGCACGCGAAACGTCGCCCGATCGCTCGCTACGCAGATGTCGGACAGCATGGCGATCAGCAGGCCCCCGGCCTGGCAGATCCCGTTCACGGCCGCCACGACGGGCGCTCGGCTGTCGCGGATAGTGAGGAACGGCAGGATGTCGTGCTCGATGTCGGGCGTCGGCTCGTCGCCTGGCTGCTGGCGGCCCCCCAGGTCACCGCCAGGGGCGAAGACGTCGCCTGTGCCGGTGATGATCAGGGCTGCCAGCTCGGGATCGTGGTTCACGAAGTGCACCGCCCGCTTGATGCCGAAATACATGGCCGGCGTCAGCGCATTGCGGGCCTCGGGTCGGTCGATGACGCACCAGGCGATCGGGCCCTCCCGTTCGAAGCGCAGGCCAGCCGCACCCAGTTCGTTTGCCATGTGCCCTCCCCTCTCACGCCGGCGTCCGCCCGGACACTATCGGTACTTCGGGGCCGAACCTCTAGCCACGGGGTGCTGGGGCTACTGTCACCCGGCGACGCACCGGCACAACGGCGCCGGGAAGGGGAGGGAATGGTGTCGAACGACCTGTCGCAGTACGGAACACGCGCACACCGCGTCCAACCGCACCGCGCGATCGCCGCGTTGGCGGTCCTGGCAGCCTCCGTCGGCAGCCTCGTTGCCGCCGTCGCGCCGAACGCCGCACCAGCGGGCGCCGCGCTGGCCGCTGCAGGCAATAGATCCGTCCCGTCACCGACCGTCCAAGGCCCGATCCTGCCCACCAGTGGGATCTCCTTCCTCGGCTCGACGCTCTTTCCCTTGTCGCAAGTCGGGTACGAGGAATCCGAGTACTTTTTGTCGGGTACGGCGACGGCGTACACGAGCAAGACCGCGCTGACCAAGGGCGGGAAGTGGCACGTGACGCCGGCCAGCACCGCGCCCTACACCACCCGCGTCGTCGTCTATCGACCCGTCGACGCGAAGAAGTTCGACGGGACGGTCGATGTCGAGTGGCTCAATGTCACCGGTGGCGTCGACGCCGCCGCCGCCTGGTTGACCGGCCATCCCGAAGAAGTGCGCGCTGGCGTGGCCTATATAGGCGTGGACGCGCAAGTTGGAGGGATCAACGGGGTGCCCGGCTCGGTCGCCACGGCACAGGCCGGCGCGGGCGGTCTCAAGCAGACAGATCCCACTCGCTACGCCGCGCTGAACCACCCAGGCGACAGCTACTCGTTCAGCATCTTCGAGCAGGCGGGCGAAGCCGTGCACACCTCGGCGGCCGAATTGCTCAGCGGCCTGGTGCCGAAGCGGGTGCTGGCTATCGGGGAGTCGCAGTCCGCCATCTATCTGACGACCTACATCGATGCCATCGAGCCTCTCTCTCCGGGCGTCTATGACGGGTACCTCGTCTACAGCCGAGGGAACGACGGCGCCAACCTGTCGCAGTCGCCGCAACCCAACATCATCACGCCCAATCCGACTTACATACGCACCGACCTGCACGTCCCCGTCCTGATGTTCGAGACTGAGGCCGACCTGCTGCTCTTGGGTTACGTCGAAGCGCGGCAGGCACCCACGCAGTACATCCGCGAGTGGGAGACGGCGGGTACCGCGCACGATGACACGTACGGGTTGCTGTATTCGCGGACGGACAATTTGACCGGACAGGCCGACACCCAGGCCTTCGCGTCCATGCTGAACCCACCCAAAGACCCGATCCCGGGCATCGTCGACTGCAACGCGCCGATCAACGCGGGCTCGCACACCTACGAGTTGCGGGCCGCCGTCGCGGCACTGGATCACTGGGTACGCACCGGCACGGCTCCACCGCAGTCGCCGCGTCTCGAGGTCAACCCGAGCAAGACCGGCTTCGTGACCGACGCCAATGGCAACGTCCTCGGCGGCATCCGTACACCCCAGGTGGTGGCAGCGGTGTCCAAGCTTTCGGGGATCGGGCAACCAGGCAGCGGCACCCCGGCACCGACCCAACCGGTGGGCCAGAAGACCACGTCGTCGAGCACTGCCGTGGGCGCTGGCGTCCTGTGCGCAATTTTTGGGACGACGGTGCCGTTCAGCGCAGCGCAGCTAGCGACGCTTTACCCGACCCACGCCGACTTCGTGAAGAAGTGGGATGCGGCGACCGCGGCCGAGGTGCGCGAGGGCTATCTGCTGGCTCCGGACGCTCAGACCCTCGACAAGGTGGCGGCGGCGTCGAGCGTCGGTGGCTGAGTCCAGGGGCGTCGCACAGAGGGGAAGAGGTCGATGACGGTCGGCATTGTGACCGGCGCGGGACGCGGCATGGGAGCGGCGTGCGCGGACCGGGTCAAGGACATGGTGGATGTTCTTTTGCTCGTCGACCGGGATCAGGTCGGCCTGGCTGCCGCTGCGGAGCGGCAGGCGACGACAGCCGGGCGCGCCACGATCGAGACGTTTGCACTCGACGTCAAGGACCGTGACGGCATGGCGCGCCTGGCCGCCCAGGCGGCGGAGCTCGGCCCTCTGCGCGCGGTGGCGCACGCGGCGGGAGTCTCGCCGACAATGGCCGATTGGCGCGAAGTCCTGAAGGTGGACCTTGCGGGTACCGCTCTCCTGGTCGACGCGCTGCGGCCGCTGGCCACCGTCGGCACGGCCATCGTGTGCTTCGCGTCGATCTCGGCCTCGCTCGCCATCCCCGACGTCGACCAACCTGCGGACGGGGCGCTCGACGAGCCTCTGCACCCTGACTTCCTCGAACGCCTTCGCGAGGCCGTCGGGCCGGACCTCGAGGACTCGGGCATGGCCTACACCTGGGCCAAGCGTGGGGTCCATCGTCTGGTCCGCCGCGAGGCCGCTGCATATGGTCGAGCCGGGGCCCGGATCTGTTCGGTGACCCCTGGCATCATCGACACACCGATGGGCCGCCAAGAAGCGGACACCCACGAGGTCATGGCGATGCTTGTGAAGTCATCGGCGCTGGCGCGGGAAGGCCGGCCCGAAGAGGTGGCGGCCGCGGTGGCGTTCTTGCTCTCGGAAGACGCCGGCTACGTGACGGGTGTGGACTTGACGGTTGACGGCGGCGTCATTGCCGCGGTGAGGAGTGGAGGGTTGTCTTCGTGAGTCCGAATTTGAAGAAGGGCGAGTCTTCCGACGGGGTCGACGTGCGCGACCTGCTCGATCCCGATCTGCGTGAGGTGCTCGGCGCTTTCGAGATGCCACCGTTCGATGCCGAAACCGTTCTGGCCATTCGCAATGTGTCGTTCCCGGGCATGGCGCTTTCCGACGCCGTGGTGCGCACGGAACACGAGGTCCCCGGTGAACCACCGGTCCCCGTACGGGTCCACCGTCCCGTCGGAGTAGACGGCGCGCTGCCCGGCATCTTCACGATCCACGGCGGCGGCTACGTCATTGGCTCCTACGACATGGACGACTATCTGCACGACCGGTGGTGCCTGCAACTGGCCACGGTCGGCATTTCTGTGGAGTACCGACTGGCCCCCGAGACGCCCTACCCAGGCCCGGTGGAGGACTGTTACGCAGCACTGCGTTGGGCTCATGAGCATGCCGACGAGATCGGGGTCGACCCAGCCCGACTGGGCATCTATGGGATCAGTGCCGGGGGAGGGCTGGCGGCGGCGCTTGCGCTCCTGGTCCGCGACCGCGGGGAATTTCCCCTGGCCTTTCAGCTGCTCGATTGCCCGATGCTCGACGACCGCCAGGCCACGTCGTCGATCGGCGCTACGGGCCTGTACGTCTGGGACGCCACGTCAAACGAGTTCGGCTGGCGGTCCTACCTCGGCGACCTCTACGGCTCGGACGACCTCCCGCCGTACGCGGCAGCGGCTCGGGCGACGAAGCTCGCGGGCCTGCCACCGAGTTGTGTCGTGGTCGGATCGATCGACGGGTTTCGCGACGAGGATGCCGAGTACGCCATGCGGCTGAACCAAGCCGGTGTCCCGTGCGAATTGCACGTGATCGCCGGACTGCCGCACGCCTACCAGATGGCCCTGGACGCGCCGGCGGTGCAGCTGGCGACCCGGTGCAAGGATGACTGGCTGGCGCGCCAGATCAGGCAACTCGGTGTGACCTAACGCGAGGTACGTCCCCAGCCGAATGGCGGCTAGTCCGCTCGATGGATATCCGAGCAGTTGCGGACATCGCGTTTACAAAAGCGCCTTCAGAAGGCTGCGCAGTTAACGGAGACGGTAAAGCTTGGTCCCGTTCTCACCGAGGATTTTGCGGACCGACTCCGGCCTAAGGGTGGTCATGGCCTCATGTACGTGCTCGAGCGGTTTGGGCCAGAGAGCGGTGGGGTGGGGAAAGTCAGTCTCAAAGAGGATGTTGTCTTCGCCGACCTTGTCGACCAGGTCCTGAAGATGTCCGCGCCCGGTCTCGAACCACATGGTGGCGAACCAGTTCGACTTGAAGTACTCAGAGGGCTTTCGCTCCAGCTCGGCTGCTTGCACAGGAGCGTTCTCGGGCAATTCCCAGTCCATCGTCTCGAGGATGAACGGCACCCAGCCGATCCCGCTCTCCACGGAGACCATCTTGAGTTTGGGGAAACGGTCGAACAGCCCCGAGAACACCGTGTTGATCACCACCCGGGCGTTTCCGATGAACAGCATGGAACCGCCGATAGCCGGCTTGACGAACTCGTCCTGGGACTCCCAGAAATACTGTCCGTAGAAGTTCATGGCCGTGAGGCTCGAGCCGATGTGGAAGTGGACCGGGAGTTCGAGGTCGGCGCAGACTTCCCAGAGGGGGTCCCAAGCTCTGTTGGCCAGGTCCGGGGCTCCCAAGTCCTGGGGGTCCGAGGTCATGTTGATGCCCCGAAGCCCGAGGCTTCCGATCCGTTGCGCCTCGCGGACACATTCATCGACATCCCACGCGGGCAGGATGGGCATGGGCAACAGACGGTTGTTCGTGCGCTCCTGGATCTCTGCCCGAGTGTCGTTGAAGATCTCGACACAGAGTCGCCGCAGCGCCAGATCCTTCACCTCGCCGAGGGTCTGACCCCCCAGTCCGAGCGCGTTTGGATACAGGACTTGATGCTGGATGCCCATGTCGTCGAGTACCTCGAGCCGGGCGTCGACATCCCAGGCGGCAACATGGGCTCGTTCGAAGTCCCATTCGATCATCGATTCCAGGAAGGGATGTTTCACTCCGTTGCGGTCGATGGTGCTTCCGCCGCCTGCCTTGCCCACGGGCGTCCCCTCAATCACCCATTGGCGCTCCCCGTCGACGTCCTCGACGTGCAGGATCTGATCCTTATAGGCCGCCGGCGCTCGCTTCGTCCAAAGGTCTTGGACGTCCGTGAAATGCGAGTCGGCGTCTAGAACAGCCAGCCCTTCAGGCACCTCGCTGGCGAGAGTCATTTGGTCCTCCAAACTTCGAGACCGCCGTGCACGCACCGTGCAATTCGGAGGCTACTCATGTGTTGTCCCCTCCACCACACAACCATCTTGACGGTGCAAAGGTGCTTGCGCCGCGAAATTTTGCCCTCGTCACAGCTTGCCGCTGCTCCCAGAGCGAGCGCGGATCATCGCGTCCTGCACGAACGACGCGGCCAGTTGCCCGTCGGCGCGGAAGATCTCGCCGCGGCCGTAGCTCCGGCCGTGACCGGCGTACGTCGCCCGCTGTTCCAAGAGGTGCCACTCGCCCGCGGGGCAGCGCTCGTGGAAGGTCAGCGTGTGGCTGAGCACGCCGGTCGACAACGTGACGTGCGCCTGTGCCTGGCCCACGCCCGCGTGGGGGCGCATCGCGGTGCCGATCAGGAAGCCGTCGGTGGAATAGCTGACCAGGGCCTGGTCGATGGCTGCGTCGTCGGGGGCGCCGGCGAAGCGCACCCACACGTCGAGCTCGGGCGGACCGACGAGCTCGGGGTCGCTGATGTCGACGTTGCCGACGATGCCGAGTTCCCATGCCTCCTCGCCCCGGACGTGGTCGGCAACATCGTCTGGGTTCGAGGACGAGCGGCGCTGGTCGGCGTGGCGGATGACGTCGCCTTCGACCGCGCTGAGCAGGATCAGCGACCGTGTGCAGATCTGTTCACCCTGGCTGATGGTCACGGTGCTGCTGGCGACCGAGCGGCCGGCGTGCATCCGATCGACGGCGATCTCGAGGGGAGCGTCGTGTGACGCGCCGCGGGCGAACACGGTGTGGATGGTCTTGACCGCCTTGCCCTCCTGCCCGGCGAGGCCCGCCACGATCGACTGGGCCAGGAGCTGGCCGCCGAAGACGACGCCGTGGGCCGACGGCAGGTTGATGGCGCGGTAGCGGTCCTCGCCGGCCGGCTCGAGGGTCAGGGCCTCGAGGAAGGCGTCGATGGTTGGCATCCGGGGCTCCTTCTTCTCGGCGGAGGGTCACTGTCGGTGAGCGCGGCGGTCGGGCCTCCGCGTCCCGGCCGGTACGGGGGCGCGAGGCCGCTACCTTGGGGTCCGGACGAGCATATCGCCAATTTTGACGACGACGTCAAAGTCAGATACCCTCCGAAACCGGCGTCCCAGCCGGGTGACCGGGGCTTTTCGGTCACCAGCGGGACGCCATGCCCTTCGTGGGGTGGGCGAATCCGAGCGACGAGAGGAAGAGAACCGTGGCCGAGGCAGTGAAGGTCAACCCGGAGCAGCGGATGCTCATCGACGGGAAGCTGGTCGAGGCCGACTCGGGCAAGACCTTCGAGAACATCAACCCGGCCACCGAGGAGGTCCTCGGCTCGGTGACGGACGCTTCGTCCGCCGAGATGCTCCGGGCGATCGACGCGGCGCGCCGGGCCTTCGACGAGACCGACTGGTCGACCAACCACGCCCTGCGCAAGCGCTGCCTCGAACAGCTGCACGAGGCGCTCCAGGCCGAGCAGGAAGAGCTGCGCGAGCAGCTCATCCTCGAGGTCGGCTGCCCGGTCATGACGACGCACGGGCCCCAGCTCGACGCACCTTTGTCGGAGGCGTTGGCGTGGCCGGCCAAGGAGATCGACAGCTTCGAGTGGGAGACCGTGCTGCCGGACGCCATGAGCATCACCGGCAGTGTCGACTCGCGGCGGATCTGGCGCGAGCCGGTCGGTGTCGTAGGCGCCATCATCCCGTGGAATTTCCCGGTCGAGGTGACGCTGCACAAGGTGGGGCAGGCGCTGGCGACGGGCAACACGATGATCGTGAAGCCGGCGCCCGACACGCCGTGGAACGCCACGTTCCTCGGGCGCCTGATCGCAGAGAAGACAGACATCCCGGCCGGCGTCATCAACGTGGTGACGTCGTCGGACCACCTCGTCGGCGAGGAGCTCACGCTGTCGCCGAAGGTGGACATGATCTCGTTCACGGGCTCGACGGCGGTGGGGCGCCGGATCATGGAGAAGGGCGCCGCGACGATGAAGCGGGTGTTCCTCGAGCTCGGTGGGAAGTCGGCGACGATCGTGTTGGAGGACGCCGACCTGGGCCTGGCGGCGATGATGGGCATGGGCGCGTGCTTCCACGCCGGGCAGGGCTGTGCGATCCAGACGCGGATGCTGCTGCCGCGGTCACGGTACGAGGAGGGCGTCGAACAGCTGAAGGCGATGTTCGCCGCCGTGCCCTACGGCGAGCCGCACCGCGAGGACGTGATCATGGGGCCGCTGGTTTCGGCCAAGCAGCGCGAACGGGTCTTGGGATACATCGAGAAGGGACAGAAGGAAGGCGCGACGCTGGCCCTCGGCGGCGGGCGCCCGTCAGGCGACGAGTTCGCCAAGGGCTGGTGGGTGGAGCCGACCCTGTTCACCGACGTCGACAACTCCATGACCATCGCGCAGGAGGAGATCTTCGGCCCTGTGCTGGTCGCGATCCCGTTCGAGGACGAGGACGATGCCGTGCGCATCGCCAACGACAGCATCTACGGGCTGTCGGGCGGCATCTTCTCCGGCTCGGTGGAGCACTCGCTGGCGGTGGCCAAGCGCATCCGGACGGGCGGACTGTCGATCAACGGCGGTGCGCCGTACGGCCCGGACCTTCCCTTCGGGGGCTACAAGCACAGCGGGGTCGGGCGCCAGAACGGCAAGGCCGGGTTCGAGCAGTACCTGGAGATCAAGTCGGTCTCCTGGCCGGCGGGCTAGGGCCCGGGCGGGGCAGGAGGCAGCGCATGACCGTCACCAGTACCTCGGACGTCTATTACGACCCCTACGACTTCGACATCGACGCGGATCCGTATCCCGTCTGGAAGCGCCTGCGTGACGAGGCGCCGCTGTACTGGAACGACAAGTACGAGTTCTTCGCACTGAGCCGATGGGACGACGTCGACGCCGCCATGCTCGATTGGCAGACGTATCTCTCGGGCCGGGGTTCGGTGCTCGAGATCATCAAGGCCGGAGTGGAGATCCCACCGGGGTCGATCCTCTTCGAGGATCCGCCCACGCACGACGTGCACCGATCACTGTTGTCCCGCGTCTTCACGCCGAAGAAGATGCAGGCGCTCGAGCCACAGGTGCGTGCGTATTGCGCCCAGGTGCTCGACCCCCTCGTCGGGTCGGGTGAGTTCGACTTCGTCGAGAACCTGGGCCGGTTTATGCCCATGCGCGTGATCGGGATGCTGCTCGGCATCCCCGAACAGGACCAGGAGGCGATCCGCGACCGTCTCGACGAAGGCCTGCGCCTGGACGACGGTGTCCCGTCCGAACGGGTGTACGACGGCAATGCGCAGTTCGACGTGTTCTCCGACTACGTCACGTGGCGGGCACAGCACCCCTCCGACGATCTGATGACCGAGCTGCTCAACGCCGAGTTCGAGGACCACACCGGGACGAGACGGACGCTGTCTCACGAGGAGATCATCGGTTACGTCGGACTCCTCGCCGGGGCCGGGAACGAGACCACGACCCGCCTGATCGGCTTCACCGGCGAAGTGCTCGGCCGGCACCCGGACCAGCGCGCCGAGCTCGTGGCGGACCGGTCGCTCATCCCCAACGCCGTCGAGGAGCTGCTGCGCTACGAGTCCCCGAGTCCAGTGCAGTCGCGCTACGTCGCGCGCGACGTCGAGCTGCACGGCCGCACGGTGCCCGAGGGCAGCGTGATGGTGATGCTGAACGGCTCGGCCAACCGGGACGAGCGGCATTACGCCGACGGCGACCGCTTCGACATCCACCGCGACGTAGGGCGCCATCAGGCCTTCGGCTACGGGATCCATCTCTGCCTCGGCGCGGCCCTCGCCCGGCTCGAGGGGCGCATCGCCCTGGACGAGGTGCTCACCCGCTTTCCCGAGTGGGAGGTCGACTACGACCGGGCCAAGCGCGCCCGCACCTCCACGGTGCGCGGCTGGGAGACGCTGCCGGCGCGCACGGCGTGAGGATCCGGGAGGAGGACCGGCGATGAAGATGGACGACATGATCCTGGTCTCGATCGACGATCACATGATCGAGCCGCCGCACATGTACGAGCACCACGTGCCGAACAAGTGGCTCGACGACGCGCCCAAGGTCGTGCACGAGGACGGCATCGACCAGTGGGTGTTCCAGGGCGAGAAGACGAGCACCTCCTTCGGCATGTCGGCGACGGTGGGCTGGCCGTCCGAGGAGTGGGGTTTCAACCCCGGCACCTACACCGAGCTGCGGCCCGGCTGCTTCGACGTGCACGAACGGGTCCGAGACATGAACGCCAACGGCGTGCTCGGCTCCATGTGCTTCCCGACGATGGCGGGCTGGAACGCCCGCACGTTCGCCGAGGCGCGTGACAAGGAGATCGCGCTGGTCATGCTGCAGGCCTACAACGACTGGGCCATCGACGAGTGGTGCGGCGCCTACCCGGGCCGCTTCATCCCGCTCGGCATCGTCCCCATGTGGGACGTCGACGCCGCGGTGGCCGAGGTGCACCGGGTGGCCAAGAAGGGCTGCCGGTCGATCAGCTTCCTCGAGACGCCGCACGTCCAGGGGTTCCCGAGCTTCCTGTCGGGCTACTGGGACCCGATGCTCAAAGCGCTGAGCGACGAGAACATGGTGCTGTCCCTGCACATCGGGGCCGGGTTCGCGGTCATCCAGCGCGCCGACGAGGCGCCGGTCGACCACCTCATGGTGCTGGCCTGCCAGATCAGCGCCATCACCGCGCAGGACCTCTTGTTCGGCCCCACGTTGCGTAGCTTCCCCGAGCTCAAGGTCGCGCTGTCCGAGGGCGGGATCGGCTGGATCCCCTTCTACTTCGACCGCATCGACCGCCACTTCAACAACCAGGAGTGGTTGCACAGCGACTTCGGCGGCAAGCTCCCTTCGGAGGTCTTCCGCGACCACATCCTCGCCTGCTACATCACCGACCCCTCGGGCCTGCTGCTGCGCGATCGGATCGGCATCGACAACATCGCGTGGGAGTGCGACTACCCCCATACCGACACGACGTGGCCGAGGTCGCCCGAGTTCGCCTGGTGCGAGTTCCAGGAGGCCGGGGTCACCGACGAGGCCGAGATCAACAAGATCACGTTCGAGAACGCGTGCCGTTTCTACGGGTGGGACCCGTTCGTGCACACCCCGAGGGAGCAAGCCACGGTCGGGTCCCTTCGTGAGGTGGCCCGCGACGTCGACGTGACCCGGATGTCGAAGGACGAGTGGCGCAGGCGCAACGAGGCCGCCGGAATCGGCGCGCTGTGAGGGAGGACCGCAGACCCACATGCTGATCAACCCGACCGAGGAACAGGAGTTCTTCCGGGCGACCACCGAGCGCTTCCTGGTGGAGCACGCCCCGCCGGACGCGCTGCGCCGCCTGCGCGACGACGCCGACGGCTTCGACCGCGACTACTGGCGTCGCGGGGCCGAGCTGGGCTGGACGTCGTTGTTGGTGGACGAAGCGCACGGCGGCGGCTCCATCAGCGGGGCGGGACTGGTCGACCTGAGCCTGGTGGCGTACGAGTTCGGCCACCACGCCGCACCGGGGCCCCTCACCGCGACGAACGTCGTGGCGTCGGCCCTGAGCGACGGCGGCTCCGATGGGGAGCAGGCCGAGGTGCTGGCGGGGCTCCTGTCGGGAGAGGCGATCGCCACGTGGTGCGCTCCCGAGCTGGGCGCGCGGCCGGACACCTGGCGGACCGCCGTTGAGATCGAGCGAGCGGGCGACGCCCTGGTGTTGCGCGGCACGGTCCGGCCGGTGGAGCACGCCGGCCAGGCCGAGCACTTCCTGGTCACCGCGCGTGAAGGCGCCGGCCTGACCCAGGTGCTGGTCCCGGCGGGCGCATCGGGGATCACCGTGGAGGCGCTGGAGACGGTGGATCTCACCCGGCGCTTCGGGGCAGTCACCTTCGACGGCGTGCGGGTCGGTGCCGACGCGGTCGTGGGCGCCCCGGGCGAGGCCTCCTCCGACGTCGGGCGCCAGCTGCGCCGGGCTGTCACGATGCTCAACGCCGAGGCAGTGGGCGCCATGCAGGCGGCCTTCGACATGACGGTCGAGTGGTCGTTCGACCGCTACTCGTTCGGCCGGCCGCTGGCGTCGTACCAGGCGCTCAAGCACCGCTTCGCCGACATGATGTCGTGGCTCCAGGCGGGCCACGCCATCAGCGACTCGGCGTGCGCCGCCGCGCAAGACGACGAGCCCAACGCAGACGAGCTCGGGAGCGCGGCCAAGGCGTTCATCGGCCGCTACGGCGGGGAGCTGATCCAGGACTGCGTACAACTGCACGGCGGGATCGGCGTGACGTTCGACCACGACCTGCACCTGTACCTGCGCCGGCTCACGGTCAACCGCTCCGTCGCCGGGACGCCGCGGGAGCATCTCCGGCGGATCGCCGGCATCGTCGAGGCCCGGGAAGGAGAGGCAGCGTGAGCGCATTGCGGGCCGAGGAGGAGACCGAGACGGAGGAGACCGAGGACCTCGAGAGCTTCCGCCGCCGGGCGCGCGCCTTCATCACGGCCAACCTGGCGCCCAAGACGATCGACGAGATGCGCCAGGACTACAGCGTCGGGGACGAGGAGGCCGAGCTGGCGGAGATCGCTCACGAGCGCGACCTCCAGCGGATGATCTTCGACGCGGGGCTCGCCGGCATCTGCTTCCCGCGGGCCTACGGGGGTCAGGGCCTTACGCCGGCGCACCAGATGGTGCTCAACGAGGAGATCGTCGGACGCGACTTCCCATGGCGGATCCAGGTACCGACGTTCGTGCCCTGCGCGGCGATCATCCTCGAGTTCGGTACGGAGGAGCAGAAGCAGCGCTACCTCCCGCCGATCCTGCGCGGTGAGGAGCTGTGGATGCAGTTCCTGTCCGAGCCGAGCGGCGGGTCCGATGTCGCGGCCGCACTGACCACCGCGGTGCGTGACGGGGACCAGTGGGTCCTCAACGGGTCGAAGATCTGGACGACCGGGGCCTGGTGGTCGGACTGGGGCCTCTGCCTCGCCCGCACGAACTGGGACGTGCCGAAGCACCGTGGGCTGACCGTCTTCATGCTGCCGATCCACCAGCCGAACGTCGAGGTGCACCGCATCGAGATGCTCAACGGGTCTCGCGAATTCTGCCAGGAGTTCCTGACCGACGTGGTCGTTCCCGACAGCGACCGCATTGGTGAGGTAGACGACGGGTGGACCGTGGGCACGCGCTGGATGTTCCACGAGCGGATGCTCTTCAATTCGCCCTACGCCAGCCATCCGGTCGGCGTGACGCACGGGAGCATGGACGCCACATCCGTGTTCAAGGTGGCACGCGAGGCGGGGTTGCTGGACGACACCGCCACCCAGGAGATGGTGGGCGAGGCGCGCATGCTCGAGCTGATCAGCGACGCGGTGGGCAAGCGGATCAACGAGAGCATCTCGGCGGGAAAGCTGTCCGACCAGGCGGCGGCGATCGTGCGGCTGTTCAAAGGGTCGTCACAGGAGCGCATCCGGACGCTCGGGTTCGAGGTGGCCGGATCGGCGGGCGCAGCCTGGAGCGGAGAAGGGCCGACGACGCGCGCCGCGATCAACTACCTGATCCGTCAGGGCGGCAGCATCGGGGGCGGGACGCTCGAGATGGCGCGCAACGTGGTGGCCGAGCGCGTGTTGGGCATGCCGCGGGAGCGCCGCCTCGACAAGGACGTGCCGTTCCGCGACGTGCCGCGTAGTCGTTCGGGTTCGGGCTGACGGCCGCATTTCGCAACAGGCAACGGGCAGCAGCAGGGGAGGGAGAGAACGTGGCGACCGCAACCGTCAACGGGTTGACGCTGGCGTACGAGACGATCGGGGAGGGGCGGCCCTGGGTCATCACGCCGGGCGGCCGGTTCACCA
>DATMMN010000005.1:0-45832 GCA_035569675.1 Acidimicrobiales bacterium
CACCAGACGATGCGAACTAATGGAGCTGTGCGAAGCGTCGTGGACCACCGTGAACATCATGAAGATCGCTATGGCGCTCAATGCGATCGTGATCGGACTGGGAAGTCGAAGCCCCACAGCCGCCCAACACGAGCCCGTGAAAAGCGCTAGAGCCGCGAAGAAGACTCCGAGCGTCGGCGGCGAGATCTTCGGCACGATCTCCGGGAGATCTAGTCCGCCGAGAGATGCTGGGTCCGCCTTCTCGGTTTGAGGCTGCTCCCGGAGGGCAGGCGGCATCACCATGCCAATCGACAGCGCGGCCACTCGTCGGAAGGATGCTCCGCCAAATGGCGATTCCGGGAGCACTGAGCAGCTGATTCGCCGTCGTGCCAACACCCAGGCCCCGCAAAACGGGCGGGGGCATCTCCGCCGCTCGAATCCAGTATCACAAACACGACTCGTGTTATAATACTTTCGGCCAGTCCAGTCAAGATCACCTCGATCGCCATTCTGCGAGGATCAACTCATGACGACCACCACCCATCAGCGCCGTCAACCGGTCCAGGAGCGCAGCCGAGAAACGGTGGCGCGGCTTCTCGATGCAGCCGCGGCGATCATCGATGAAGCCGGCGTCGAGGCGGCGACGACCCGGGCGATCGCTGAGCGTGACGGAGTGGCTTATCCGTCGCTCTACCGGTTCTACGCGGACCGCGAGGAAATCCTCGAGCAGTTGCTCGAGCGCCATCTCGCTGATCTCGACGCCGAAGCTGTAGCAGCAGAAGAAACCTGGCAGATCACGTCAATCGAGGACGTGATCGACCGCGAACTTGATCTTCACATCGCGTACTACGAGGAGCATCCGAGCGCTGCTCGGCTGTGGCTCAGTGGGAGAAGCTCCCCCACAGTTATCGCTCATGTGCGGGAACGTACGCGCGTCCTCGCCGAGCGGATGCGCAGCGCCCTCATCGGTGCCGGTCTCATTTCACCGGAAACCGATTCCCGCGTGCTGCTGCTCGTGGTCGAACTGGGCGACCGGATCCTCGATGTCGCATTCCGCGGCAGTTCAACCCACGATCCCGTGATCATCCAACTGGGCCGAACGGCTCTCAAGGCATACGCCCTAGAAGCGCTCGATTCGGCCGCGCATTGAGATCTAGGCGAATTGCACTTTTACGCCGGCGCGAAGAGCCGAAACCATCGGCGACCGTCCCTCATTAGAGAACCTCATTAGCGACCGCGAGCCTTTCCGGTATTTTGGATCAGCCAAGCATCGTGCCCACAGCGTGCCCACACGAGTGCGGAACAGGGCCAAAGAACGCGGTACAGCGATCGCGGACGCGAGATGTGGTTCTATCCCTGATCAGGAGGTTGAGTCATTCATGCTGCTGTGGCGAGCGCAGTTGGAAGAACGTGCCGGTCCGATCTGAAAAGCGTGAGGTCACCGGATCGAGGCCGGTCCCGACCACCCAGGACGACGTCCTCACCTGGGCGTCGAACTTGTCGAACGGCTTCTTTCGTATCCGGCGAATAACGGCGCGGATGGTTACTGGCTCTGCGTCAGTCCACCGTCGATCACATAGTCGACTCCAGTGATGTTCGCGGCGCGATCGCTTGCCAAGAACACAATGAGATCGGCGATCTCTTCCGGCCGTGTGAATCGACCCGTCGCCGTGTCCCGTACGGCCTGATTTGCTATTTGATCGGGCGCGCCGCCCTGGGCCGCAGCCACTGTCTCCGCCACTCCACCTTCTCCAAGCCACAGTCCGGTTGCGACGGGACCCGCACTGACCGAGTTCACCCGAACGCCTTGTGGTCCAAACTCCTTTGACAATGCCTTGGAGAAGTTGCGTAGCGCTGCCTTACCGGCGCTGTAATCGATGACCAATGGGTCAGGGAGCGAAGCGTTAATGGAAACGTTGTTGACAATGCTCCCGCTGTTCCGCTCCACCATGTGGGGAAGCAGTGCCCGCGTCGTACGAACGGCGACCATGAACGTCAGATTGAGTGTTCTCCACCAGTCATCGTCAGTCACGGACAGGAAGCCCTCGAGGCGAGGGGTCACGGCACCCGCATTGTTGACAAGGATGTCGATGGGGCCGTCGTTCGTCGCCGCTTCGACGAGATCCGAAGGTCCGCTCTCAGTCAAGAGGTCCACGGCTATTTGGACAACGTTTCCGACGTCACTCAATGCCTCCAGCTCCGGCGAGTTCGCGCGCGAACCGGAGACGACCGTGGCACCCTCTGCTACAAGACACCTCGCGACGGCAAGTCCAATGCCTCGGCTCGCTCCGGTCACCAGAGCACGCTTGTCAGCGAGTGCTAGGTCCATGTTCAACTCCGTTCGATCTTCGATACACCAGCGTCAGGCGCCGTTTGCCTTCAGCCAGTCGAGCACGGTGTCGGCAACTTCCTTCCATCCGCTATCGATGGTCAGGGAGTGTCCACGACCCTCGAACTGCTTGAGTTCGGTCACGGCCGAAGAGTCTCGATATTGCTTGAGTGTGGATCGAGTGACGACATCAGGAACCGTGTGATCGGCCGTGCCCGAGATGAGAAGCAGGGGTCCGCGATCTTCCTTCTTCGTGTCCACTTTCGCCGGCGAATGGACAGAGAAGTTGGCGACCGCAGCCTGGAAGAGCGGTTTGGCCGGAGACGGAATCGTCCATCGATCGAAGAGCTCGTCGGACTCTTCTTCGGTCACGGCGTTGCCGAAGCCGAAGCGAAACTCTTTTTGGGTGAGGGAGACCGCCTTGTGGATGTTCGCCGGGTTCCCGAGCGCCGGTAGTCCCGCACGCAGTTGGGCGAGGGGAAGAGGCAGGACTCCTTTGATTTGCGCGGGATCGATGGCCACCGCCGCCTTTCCGTGGCCCTCACCAAGGAGCTTCTCTGCGATGAGGCCACCGAAGGAATGGCCCACGATCACCGGGTCGTTGCCGATCCCGTTGATGATCTCCGTCATGTGGGTGGTGATTTCGTCGATTCCGATGTTTGCGACCTCGTCAGGGTGCGCTCGAGCTTCCGCGACCGTGGCAGGCTCGTTCGGCCAGCCTGGGGCGAGGGGCTCGTAACCGGCGTCCCGGAACCGCTCGAGCCAGGGTGACCAACTCGTTGCGTGTAACCAAAGTCCGTGGATGAAGACGACGGGTCGGCCAGCAGTCATGGCATCTCCTTTTTCGGGGCGGCTCCAACAGCCAACGCCACCGGAGGTCGTTTGTCCAAGGCCTACGCGACGTCGATTGATAACCATCGCGACAGCGCCAGCCCACGTTGCGATTAGGGTCAACTGCGGCGCCTTCGCCTCCCTGCGCCCAGAGTCAATCGGGGCTGAGAATGGATCTCGACCTGCGACTGGTGCGGTATTTCGTCGCCGTCGCCGATGAACTTCACTTTCGCCGGGCCGCTGCCAAGGTCTACATAAGCCAGCCGGCGCTCTCGAAACAGATTCGAAAGCTCGAGGACCAGCTAGGCACGCGCCTGTTCGTCCGGGACAGCCGTCACGTCACACTCACGGCACGAGGCGAAGAGTTTTTGGCTGACGCGCGGCAGCTCCTACGACTGGCCGAGAAAATGCAACACGAGCCCGATGACAACCGGGTTCGAATCGCTCACGTATTCGAGCTCTCTACAAGCCGGGAGGTTGCAGACGCCTACTCGAGGGCCCGCCCGGACGTGGCGTTGACCGAGCATGCGATGGACAGCGTCGCCCAATTGAATGCACTGCTGGAGGATCGTCTGGACGTCGCGATCCTGCGGGTGACGCCAGAGATGCAGCGCGACCATCCGACCGGTTGGTTTCACACGTTGCTTCGTCTGGAACCCATGCGTTTGGTCGGGCGGCCCCGAGACCTCCCGCGCCTGACGGCTTCGTTCTACGAAGGAACAATTGAAGTGTTCGGAGACTCCCCGAGCTCCGGCTTCAATCCCGTCTACGCAAACTTCTTGACCGCACTCGAACAGTTCTTGGGGATTTCAATGCAGTGGCTGGGAACGCCCGGCGCCTTCAGTCACTGCCTGGCCGCAATGCGCCGTGCCACCACATCGGCCCTGTCCCTAGAGTTCGACAGCTACGCGGTTCGGTACGCCGCTGAAGGCCTGCCTGTCTTCACCCCGAAAGAAGTTTTGCCGCACTATCCCTGGTCGATCGCCTGGCGCGACGGCCAGCCCTCTCCGGCCACGGCTGACCTTCTCGAAATCGCACAGGAACTGGCCACGGAGCGTGACTGGCGATCGTTCGACGCACAGGGGATGGCGCCCAGTTGGCTGCCACCTGACGATCCTGTTGCGGAGGAGTTAGGCCTCAATGGGCCCGAGTCGGTTGAGGGGACAAACTGAAGGCTCGTACTTGGAATTTTCCGGCTTCCAACCCGGGATCGACGTCCTGACCACCTTGATGTCTCAAGCGATCGCCTGGATCAGCTCGTCGTCATGCCCACCACGGGTTGGTTGATCGGCATTCCCCCGGCGGAACCGAAGAAGGGCGCGTTGAAGGCGAAGAGGCCGCCGTCGGAGGCAACCTCCCAGTAGCCGGACCCGTCCGGTTGGACGGCCATGCCGACAACGGGTTTGTTCAATGGCTTGCCTCCCATCGATCCCTGGAACGGTGCGCCGAAGGCGAAGAGCCCGCCGTCCGAGGCCACCTCGTAGTACCCCCCGGTGGCCTGGTCGACCGCCATGCCGACAATGGGCTTGTTGAGGGGCTTGCCTCCCATCGAGCCCTGGAACGGTGCGCCGAAGGCGAAGAGCCCGCCGTCCGAGGCGACCTCGTAGTAGCCGGAGCCGTCCGCCAGTGCGGCGATGCCCACAACCGGTTGCACCAACGGCGTCCCGCCCATGGAGCCGTGGAAGGTGGCGTTGAAGGCGAAGATGCCGCCGTCCGAGGCGACCTCCCAGTAGCCACCAGTCGCCGGGTCGTAGGCCATGCCGACGATCGGCTTGTTGAGGGGTTTGCCGCCCATCGAGCCGTAGAACGGCGCGTTGAAGGCGAAGATGCCGCCGTCCGAGGCGACCTCCCAGTAGCCGCCGGTGGCCGGGTCGTAGGCCATGCCGACGATCGGCTTGTTGAGCGGTTTGCCGCCCATCGACCCGTAGAACGGCGCGTGGTAGGCGAACAACCCGCCGTCGGAGGCGACCTCGTAGGAGCCGGAGGCCAGCACGGGAGTAGCCAGGATCAGGGTCGGCGATTGCCCTCCCGCGGTGGTGGCGTCACCCATGGCGATGCACTGGGTTCCAGCCGAACAGGTCACCCCGGCGAGATCGTTTTGAAGAGTGGGCGATGTGTTCGGGCTGGGCACGATCGACCAGGCGGTGCCGTCCCACCTCTCGATGAACGTCTGGTCAACCGTGTCATTGACATCAGACCAGTGCCCGGTGGCGACACAGTTTGCGGGATCGGTACACGACACGCCGTCGAGGACGTTCTCGTCACTCGAGGGCATGCTCGGGCTCGGCACGATCGACCACGACGTCCCGTTCCACATCTCGACGAGAGACGGGTAGCTCATAGCCGCCACGTTCTGATCTCCGACCGCGACGCAGAATGACGGGTTCGTACAGGTCACGTCATTGAGCTCGACGGAAAGGGCCCCGGTGACGTTCGGGCTGGGGACGATGGACCAGGCGGATCCGTTCCACGACTCGAAGAGCGGCCCCCCTGCGTCCGATCCGAGGGCCATACAACTGGTGGGGAGCGGACAGGACACGCTACCCATGAAGTTGTTGCCAGGTCCGTTCGGGCTCGGCACGGCCGACCACGCGGAGCCGTTCCACGATTCGACCAATGTCTGTGCGGGACCGTTACCAGAGGAGCCTACGGCCACGCAATTCGTCACTGAGGTGCATGCCACTCCGGCAAGCAAGTTGTGCGTCGGCGATGGATTCGGGCTCGGCACGACCGCCCAGGTGGTGCCGTTCCACCATTCGGTCAGGGTCAGCTGGTTCGTTCCATTGAAGGAGTATCCGACCGCCACGCATGCGTTGGCGCTGGGGCAGGCGACGTCGTTCAGCACGTTGTTGGTGCTTGCGTTGACATTGGGGCTGGAGACGACGGCCCATGTGCTCCCGTTCCAGTGCTCGGTCAACGTGAGCTCGGGGCTCGCGCCGTTCACCGCGGACCAGCCCACCGCCATACAATTCGTCGGTCCGCTGCACGACACGTTCGAAAGAACGTTGAATTGGGCACCCGGCACGTTGGGACTCGTGACGATCGACCAGGCGGAGATCGTGGCCGCAGCCGCCGGCGCCGACAGCCCGAGCGCAGCGGCACCGAGGCATGCGAGTGCGACCGCCATGTGTGGGACGTGCCATTGACCGGCATGGAACGACTTCCGCCTTTGACGTGTCATTGGTGCCTCTCTATCCCCCGGGCAACAAACACTCATTGCCAATGTGTTTGCGTTATCCAAGTCGCAAAGCATCACCAGGTCAAGCATTCCCCGACTCGAGCGCAGCACAACTCACTTGGCATCACTCAACCTTCGTGCCCTCACCCGCGCGAAACGCGGAACCGCGTGGAACGTCGGACCGATACCGGGCCGGTCGACGAGCACCCCAATGGGCCCCGGCCAACGAGGCATACCTTCCCGGGCGAAGGGGCAGGCGGATCGAAGCAGTTGCACCGGGTGATGGTCGCGCCTGCAACGGTCGGCAGCGTCGGGACGCCCAAGACGTCCCGGCAACTTCCTTTGGGGGCAATTCGTTATGCGACCGGTTCAGCGACCTCGAGCATCCAGGCCTTGAAGGCGTCGAAAATCCAGTCGCCTGCTGTGTCCTCGACGGCGCTGATTGTCTGAGCCAACACCCCGTTGTCGTCATGGTCCTCTTCGAGGAGCACGTCCATTTCGTCGAGAGCACCGGCGTTTTCGTAACCGGACTCTCCAAGTTCGTCCAGGTCCGCGCGTCCGTAGACGTCGAGGATTTCGTCCGCCTCGTCGCCTTCCATGATGCTTTCGCCAGCACCCCCAAGTTCCTCCGCGAAAACCGCTGGCTCTTCGTCGAAATCGACCAGGACCATCTCGTCAGCAGCTTGTGGGTCTTCGTGGATCACCCAGAGGTCGTCTTCGACAACCAGCTCTTCGACAATGGATGGTGGCTCTGCAGGGCTTGCGACCTCGGCCCGCTTCTGTGCGCCGACGGTCGTCGGATTCTCACGGATGCGCTTTGGGATCTTGGCCCGCCCGCGCCGTTGAAAGCGCCGGGAGTCACGCAAGCTCGAGCTCTCTTCAGGCGCCGGACGTTTGCCTTGCGCGCCGAGGCGCTCGATCAAGCGCCCAAGAGCTGGATTGCTCTCGAGGACGTAATCGCCCATTCCCCTCCCGATGCCGCCTTCACCTATCGCAATCCCGCCAGCCTGCAGTGTGCACGTGCGACCCTCACAGCGCATGGGGCAAAGAGACCATTTGGAGAGGAGACGCTGCAGAGAAGCTCAGGGCCGCTGAGTAGGCATGGGTGCAACAGCTTCTTCACCCGATTACTGAGTTGTCCCCCCTACCTGGGCTTTTCGGGCTTTTCCCACTCCGATGGCGTAGGCACTAAGAGTATTCAAACCGACCTGAAAAGCCGAAGCCCGGACCACCCCCACCGGTGTCGCGCCGACTCCGTGAACAGACCTGTCAGGAGTTCCCGAGCAAAGTACGCAACCGCTCGACTTGTTCGGGGACAAGGTGCCACCAGGTCCATCGGCCCCGCTTCTCCCCTTCGATCAGGCCCGCCTCGGCGAGGATCCTGGTGTGGTGCGAGATGGTGGGCTGGCTCTTGCCGAGTGGACTTTCGAGGTTGCAGCTGCAGACCTCGCCCTCGCTGGCGACGATCGACAGCAAACGGAGACGTACCGGGTCGCTCAACGCGGCGAACACGCCGGCCAACTCGGCAGCATCTCGCTCTCCGAGCTCGGCGTCGGTGATGGGTACGCAGCAAGCGGCCGCCGCCTTTGTCCGCCCTCCATCCGTGCCCGCCAGCGTCCGACCTGCCATATCAACTCCTATTGACAACTATCAATGTATCGTACAGAATCTCGCATTGATAGTCATCAATGTAGCTGGGAGAACCCAATGGCTCGACTGCAACTCGCCCTGAACGTGTCTGACCTCGACCAGGCCATCGGTTTCTACTCCAAGCTGTTCGGGACGCCGCCCGCCAAGGTGCAGCCTGGCTACGCCAACTTTGCCGTCGCCGACCCACCCCTCAAGCTGGTGTTGATCGAGCACGCCGATTCCAGGGGGAGCGGAGTGGCCGGCGCCCTCAATCACCTCGGCGTGGAAGTCGAAGAGACGGTCGAGGTGGCGCAAGCCAGCAACCGCCTCGCTGGCGAAGGCCTCGAGACGCTGGACCAACAGGGAACGACCTGTTGTTACGCCGTGCAGGACAAGGTCTGGGTCGAGGACCCCGACGCCACGCCGTGGGAGATCTATACGGTCCTCGCCGACGCCCCGGTCGAGTCGGGAATCGCGGGCGACGGCTTGTGCTGCGCCGAAGAAGAAGTTATTGCTCCGACCGACGACGTCACTGCCGCGAACTGTTGTTGAGCAGCTCACACCGAGAACCCCAACCGGACACGGTATGAACGACGTCGTTCTCTGGCGCCGACTGGTCGCCGAGTTCGTGGGCAGCGCCTTCCTGGCCGCGCTCGTCATCGGGTCCGGCATCGCCGCCCAACAGCTGTCACCCGGCAACGTCGGGCTCCAGCTCTTCGAGAACGCAGCGGCGACGGCAGCAGGGCTCTTCGCCATCATCTTGATGTTCGGGCCGGTTTCGGGCGGACACTTCAATCCCGTGGTGTCCTTCGTCGACGCTGCATTCGGTGGCCTCTCCTGGAGGGACGCCGCGATGTACCTGCCGGTGCAGACGGCGGGGTGCATCGGTGGGGCCGTCGTGGCGAACCTGATGTTCTCCAAGGCCGCGTTCGAGCTCTCCACCAAGCACAGGGCTTCGGCCGCCCACTTCCTCTCCGAGATCGTGGCGACGCTCGGATTGTTGCTCGTGATCTTCGCACTGGCCCGCTCCGGTCGTTCCCGGACAGCGCCTGCCGCCGTCGGTGCTTACATCGGCGCGGCCTATTTCTTCACGAGCTCGACCAGCTTCGCCAACCCGGCCATCACGGTCGGCCGCATGTTCTCGAACACCTTCGCCGGTATCGCCCCGTCGTCGGCACCCTCCTTCATCGCGGCCCAGGTGGTCGGTGGCGTGGTGGCGTTCGGTCTGATCCACACGCTGTACCCAGGCGTCACACCCGATGAGGCGGCGGACATCCTGGTCCCACACCTCCGCGGCGAAGGTGATCCCGAGACCGGCCAGTTCCGACCCGCCCAACAGCAGGAGCCCAGCACGCCATGAACTCGCCCGCATCCTCTTCCTCACCAGAGCGGCCGCCGGGGGTCTTGTTTTTGTGCGTCCACAACGCCGGCCGTTCCCAGATGGCCCTCGGTTGGCTCGACCACCTCGGCCAAGACAAGGTCATCGGCTGGTCGGGTGGTTCCGAGCCGGCGAGCAGTGTGAACCCGGTGGCGATTGAGGCGATGGCCGAGGTCGGCATCGACATCTCGAGTGGTTCTCCAAAGCGATGGACCGACGAGATGCTGCACGCAGCGGACCTGGTCGTCACCATGGGCTGCGGCGACACCTGCCCCGTCATCCCCGGCAAGCGCTACGAGGACTGGGACGTCGCCGACCCGGCGCAGAAGCCGCTCGAAGACGTCCGGCCGATTCGGGACGACATCGAGCGCCGGGTGCGCGATCTCCTTGGCCGATTGGGGATCGAGGGCCCGTAGGGTAGGGCTCGACGACCCGAAGTCCCTCCTTGGACCGAACAGAACGGAGCGCGCATGGCTGACCTCTCCAGCTTCAGCGATCTGGTTCCCCTCGACAGCGGGCTCTGCGTGATCAGCACCATTCGGCGAGACGGCAGCGTGCAGTCGAGTGTCGTCAACGCCGGGGTGTTGCCGCACCCGGTGACCCACGAACCTGTCGTTGGCCTCGTCGCCGCAGGACGCGCCAAGCTCCGGAACCTGCGCGCCGATCCTCGCTGCACGATCGTCGCCCGCGGTGGCTGGCGGTGGGCCGCCGTCGAAGGAACCGCCGACATCATCGGTCCCGATGACCCAAGCCCGGATGTGGACGGGGAGCGACTGCGCACGCTGCTGCGCGACGTCTTCAAGGCGGCCGGCGGACGGCACGACGACTGGGACGATTACGACCGCACCATGGCCGAGGAGCACCGAGCGGCGGTGCTGATTTCGCCGCAGCGGATCTACAGCAACCCCACCTCCTGACCCGCGACCTCAGGCGGACGGGGTCGCCGACCCGGGGGGACCGAATTTGGAACTGAGCCAGCCGGCCTCTGCCCGCTCCCGCCGGCTTGCCGCGCTGACCATGTTCATCCGGTCGGCCCGGAGCAAGCGCTTCGTCGAGGCGACCGCAGCCGCGGGTTGCTGCGCGATGCGTTCGGCCAGGGCACTGACCTCAGTATCGAGTTGTTCGCGTGGGCAACTCGACAAAGCGAGCCCGTAGCGAACGGCCTCTGCGGCATCGATCCAGCGTGAAGTGAAGAAGAGCTCGGCCGCACGCTGGGGTCCGACGAGGGCGGGGAGGAGCGCGCTGCTCCCGGCCTCGGGGGCGGTGCTCAGCGACGTGAACGGGAACCGCAACCTGGCGTCGTCGGCCACCAACACCACGTCGCAGTGCAAAAGGATCGTTGCCCCGAAGCCGACCGCCGGGCCATGGACGGCGGCGACGAGTGGTTTTCCGAAACCGAGGAGCTCCTTGACGAGCGCGTCGAAGGTCTCCCCCAGCCGTTGCCCGCCCTGTGCCGCTTCGTTCCCCAGCTCCTCGAGGTCGACGCCACTGCAAAAGGCTCTCCCCTGGCCCCGCAGGACCACCACAAGGACCGCGGGATTCTCGGCGGCGTCGTGGAGGAGTTGAGCGAGGCGCCGGTAGGACGCCGAAGTGAAGGCGTTGAGCCGGGTCGGGCGGTTCAGCGTGAGCGTCCGCACCGGACCGTCGTCCACGGCGAGGACAAGTTGGTCCGACGGCGATGCCTGAGTCACGTGACCACCTCGGTCCGCGCGGCGATAACGGCACGGAGGCGGCGCTCCACCTCGTCCGTACTGTGGTCATCGGTGAAGACGTACGGGCGGTCGCGTCGAATGGCGTCGAGCACATTGGCCGCGACCGTCGCGGGCTGCAAAGTGCCGATCGGGTTCATCGCCGTCTTGACCATTCCCGGCATCACCACGCTCGTCCCCACCGGGGCGCCGAGTGCCTCGAGCTCGGCCCGCAACACGTCGGTCAGGCCGAGGATCCCGTGTTTGGCCACGGTGTACGGGGCCAGCCGGGGCAGCGTGAGGACCGCGGCCATCGACGCCACGTTCACCACATGGCCCTCCTCACCGGAGGCGAGGATCAGCGGAACGAACGTCCGGACCCCGTGGATCACGCCCCATAGGTCGACGTCGATTACCCGGTGCCACTCCTCGAGCGGGATCTCCCAGGAGTTCCCGCCGCCGACGACCCCGGCGTTGTTCACTGCCACGCTCAGTGACCCGAACCGCTCGATCGCCGCTCGGCCCACGGCGTCGACGGACTCGGGGTCACGAACGTCAGCGCTGATGGGGAGGACGTCTGCATCGTTTCCCCGCAGCCGCTCTGCCTGGATTTGAAGCCGCTCGTGGTCGATGTCCGCCATCACGACCCGCATGCCCGCGTCCACGAAGGCCTCGGAGACGGCCAACCCGATGCCACTGGCGGCGCCCGTCACGACTGCAACACGACCTCGAAGTTCTTGCACGGGGCGATTGTGACATCTCGGGGGGCGCCGTCTGCCCGGCATTACCATCCGGTCGCAGCGCCGGATGAGCCCAGAGACGCCTAGCCTGCGTATGGCTCAGAACACCTGGGCAGTGTCGCGCGGGCGTCACGGAGAGCGCCCCTCGAAATTGGGAGGATCCCTCATGGACCAGACCGAACCGGACCCGGCAACCGAGGAAGAAGAACGCGCCGAAGAAAGCAGCGCGCACGTTGCCGATCGTGCACCGACGGATGAGGAAGGACGCTTGGCCGACGAGTCCCGGGACCGGTACGAAAGCGAGGCCGAGTCCGTCGCGGAGCACGAGCGCTCGATGAATGAGATCGGAGCCGACGAAAAAGGCGAAGGCCGGATCGCCTGAAGCCACAGCGGTTTGGGAGCGAAACCCAGCGGTCTGGAGCACCGTGACGGGATTCCTAACGTTCCGTGACGAAAAGGTAAACCAAGCAGCCTAAGCCCGCTATCTTTTGCCGCCGTGGCGCAAGTGGTCGAGCAACCCATCCTCCGCCTTTTCGGGCTCGTGCGTGAAGCGCTGGCCCGCGCCACCTGGGCCCTTCTCAACGGGGACACCGAGCTCGCCCATGCCGTCATCGACGGAGACCTGGACATCGACGAGGCGACCGCCGAGCTCGAGGTCGACGTCTGGTCCCGGCTCGACGCCGGCGACCACTCGAGCAGCGACCTCCGCGCGCTCGTCGGGATCCTGCTCATCCTGCCGGAGCTCGAGCGCAGCGGCGATCTAGCGGAACACATCGCCCACCGCGCGCTCACCAACATCGGAGCGGAGATGACACCGCTCGCGCGCGGGATCGTGCAGCGAATGTCCGAGGTCGCGGCCGAGATGTGGCAACTCGTGGCCACCGCCTACAGCAACCACAACGCGCAGAACCTCGAGCTGGCGGAGGAGGACGAGGAGCTCGACATCCTGCACGACCGGCTCACCGGCGAGATCGCCAAGGGCGACATGCCGACCACTGTCACGGCTCAGGTGACCTTGATCTCGCGCTTCTACGAGCGCATCGGCGACCACGCCGTGAACCTCAGCCGCAGGATCGCGGCATTCGAGGACTAGGCACGAGCGACCGGGCAGATCAGCGCCTTTCCGCGACAGCTCGCCCGGGGGAGTCCGGTATCCGCCCGGCGGCTCGGCCATGATTTGCCCCGTGGGACCCGGTCATCGGCCTGTGCTCGTCGGCTGCGCCTTCCTCGCGGCGGCTTGCGTCCTCGCTTCGTGTACCGGCTCGCCCACCCCGAGCGCTGCACCGAAGACGACGACGACCAGCAGTACGACCACCACGACGGCGCCGCCCACCACGACGCTGCCGCAGGGCGTCGGCGTCCCCAACGTCGTCGGCATGAAGATCGATTTGGCCCGCTTCTACCTGAGGACGGCCGGCTTTTCGACGGTCCCTCTCAACCCACCCTGCAACAGGGGCACCGTGCCCAGCCAGAGCGTGGTCGCCTCGCTTTCCATTCCGGGTAGACCGCCCAACGTGACGGTCGGCGCCCAGCCACTGGCCCCGGGCACGCTCTTGCCCAAGGGCACTTGGGTCGGCATCACCTGGTCCGGCTGCTACCCCGCCGGCACCACGGTTCCCCTTGTGACAGAGCACACCTTCGCCGTCGCGGTGCACCTCCTGCACCTGGCCGCCCTGAATTGGGCCTGCTACTCGATCGGTGGCCCGACCACGACGACAACGCATCCGGCGACGACCACGACGACGCGACCTGTTACGACCAGCACAGCCAGCCCGACGAGTTCCACGACCCCGACCAGTTCAACCACCACGACCACGACCACGACCACAGCGCCACGGGCAACCACGACGACGACGCCCAACACCGTCCTCAGTCAGGGCACCAAGGCCGGCACCGTCGTCCAAGCCGGCGTTGTCGTTGCGCTCGTCATGCACCGCTGTCCGCAATGACGGCGTCCGACACCGGGCCGCAGGCCCGCGAACCGGCCGCTCAAGGCACGCCCGTGGAGCTCGCCTTCGGCACAGCGCGTGGCCGCTGGGTGCTCGCTGCCACGGTGCTCGGCTCGGGCATCGCGTTCCTCGATGCCACCGTCGTCGGCATTGCGCTGCCCTCTATCAGCCGGACCTTCGGTGGCGGCGTTGGCACCCTCCAGTGGGTCATCACGGGCTATTCGCTCACCCTCGCCGCGTTCCTCCTACTCGGCGGCTCACTCGGCGACCGCTTCGGGCGCAGGCGCATCTTTTCCATCGGCATCGCCTGGTTCGCTGTCGCCTCCGCGTGCTGCGGCCTGGCCCCCACCTCGGGCTTTCTCATCGGTGCCCGCGTGGTCCAGGGCATCGGCGGCGCCCTGCTGACGCCGGGCAGCCTCGCCATCTTGCAGGCCTCGTTCCGCCCTGAGGACCGCTCTCGGGCGATCGGCGCGTGGTCTGGACTGGGTGGCGTGGCGTCCGCCGCCGGACCGTTGGTCGGTGGCTATCTGTTGGCGGTGGGCTCGTGGCGGTGGGTCTTCTTCATCAACGTCCCGTTGTCAGTCTTCGTGCTCTTGATCACGGCGCGGCATGTGCCCGAATCGAGCGACCCCACCAACAAGGGCCGCGTCGACACGGCAGGCGCGGCGCTCGCTGTGATCTTCCTCGCCGCGATCACGTACGCGCTCATCGAGGGACCGACCCGCGGGTGGTCGAGCCCGGTGATCGTAACTGCGTTGGTCCTCTCCGCACTCGCCGCACCCGCGTTCATCATCGTGGAGCGGCACGTTGACGGCCCCATGCTCCCGCTGGACCTCTTCCGCTCTCGTCAGTTCAGCGGAACCAACGCGGTCACCTTCGTCGTCTACGGCGCGCTGGGCGGCGCGTTGTTCCTGCTCCCCGTCGAGTTGCAACTCGTGCAGCACTACACGCCGCTCGATTCGGGGCTGGCGCTCCTCCCGGTCACGGTGATCATGCTGCTGTTCTCTGCCCGCTCGGGACAGCTCTCGGCGCGTATCGGGCCGCGCCTCCAGATGAGCCTCGGGCCCGTCCTCGTGGGCGCCGGCCTCGCCCTCCTCGCCCGCGCCACCGACACCGGCTCCTACTGGACCCAGGTGTTCCCCGCCGTGCTCCTTTTCGGCGCAGGCCTCGCGTTCACGGTGGCGCCGCTCACGGCGACGGCCATGGGCTCCGCACCCGCCGAGCACTCGGGCATCGCGTCGGCGGTGAACAACACGGTGGCGCGGGCGGCCGGTCTGTTCGCGGTGGCCGTGCTTCCGCTGGCGGCGGGCCTGACGGGGGCGGCCGCGCTGGCGCCGTCCGAGCTGGCGGCTGGGTTCCGCACCGCGGTGTACATCTCGGGCGCAGCCTGTGCCGCCGGCGGCCTGTTGGCGGTGCTCACGATCCGCAACCCCGCCCGCAAGCCGGCACCTGGCGCCGAACCCGAGTGCCCGTACTCCTGCGGTGTGGGGGGCCCGCCGCTGGCCGCGGCTCTCGCTCCGGCCGGTGCGACCGAGTCCTGACGCCCTACGACCGCTGGGCGCCGATGGCGCCGGACGTGCGGCCGGCACCGCCGGTCGGCAAAGGTAGAGCGCCATGCCCCGTACGACGCAGAAGGCCACCCCGGAGGTCTTCGCCCCCGCGAAGCTCGGTCCCCTGACCCTCCGCAACCGCATCATCAAGGCGGCCACTTTCGAGGGCGTGATGCCGGGCGGCAAGGTCAGTGACGCCCTGATCGAGTACCACCGCCGGGTCGCCGCCGGCGGCGCGGGCATGTCCACGGTCGCCTACCTCGCCGTGTCGCCCGAGGGCCGCACCGACCGTCACTGCCTGCTCCTCGACGACGAGACCGCGACGGACCTCCGCCGGCTCACCGATGCCATCCACGCCGAGGGAGCCGCGGCCGCGGCCCAGATCGGCCACGCCGGCCCGGTCGCCAACGCGCGGTCCAACCGCGCCGCCGCGCTCTCGCCGTCCGGCGGGTTCACCCCGATGGGCTCGCGCCTCCACGCCGTCGACGCCGCCGGCATCGAGCGCATCGTCGAGGACTATCGCGCCGCCGCGCGGCGCGCCGTCGACGCCGGCTTCGACAGCATCGAGGTGCACGTCGGCCACAACTACCTGCTGAGCGCGTTCTTGAGCCCGAAGCTCAACAAGCGCAAGGACCAGTTCGGCGGCTCGGTGGAGAACCGTGCTCGATTCGCCCGCACCGTCTTGCGCACAGTGCGCGACGCCGTGGGCGACAAGGTGGCCGTCACGGCGAAGCTGAACATGGCCGACGGCGTCGACGGCGGCCTCTGGCTCGACGAGAGCGTCGAAGTCGCCACCCTCTTCGAGGCCGACGGCACGCTCGATGCGCTCGAGCTCACCGGAGGCAGCTCGCTCGCCAACCCGATGTACCTCTTCCGGGGCGACGCGCCGCTCCAGGAGTTCGCGGCGACACTCCCGGCCCCGGTGCGCCTCGGCTTCAAGGTCATCGGCCACCGCTTCCTGAAGGCCTACCCCTACGAGGAGGCCTTCTTCCTCCCCTACGCCCGCCAGTTCCGCGCCGCGCTGACAACGCCGATCATCCTCCTCGGTGGCATCACCGAGCTGGCGACCATCGAGGCCGCGCTCGCGGAGGGCTTCGCCTTCGTTGCCATGGCCCGCGCCCTCCTGCGCGAGCCCGATCTGCCCAACCGCATGCAGGCCGGCAGCGCCACGTCGTCGCTCTGCATCCACTGCAACAAGTGCATGCCGACGATCTATTCGGGCACACGTTGTGTCCTGGTGACAGACCGCCCCGGTTCCACCTAGGCCGAGGCCGGCGGCCTCAAGTTTCAGGCCGAGACGGGCGGGCGGCGCCCGGCCCACGGCGCGGCCTGCTCCAGCTGGCCCGCGAGGGAGAGCAGCGTCTCTTCGTCGCCGAAGCGGCCGACGAACTGCACGCCGATCGGCAAGGCGCTCGGGAGGTCGGCATCGTCCCAATGCAGCGGGAGCGAGATCGCCGGTTGACCCGTGACGTTGAACGGCGGGGTGAACGGCACGTAGTCCGCCGCCCTGAAGAGGCCGGTCAATGGCTCTTCGGGCGGCGAGTCGAACGTACCGAGGGGAGCGGGCGTCTGCCCCAGCGTCGGGGTGAGCAGGACGTCGATGCCTTCGAAGTACTCGGCCACCTGGCGGGAGATCTTCTGCAGCTCCTGGATCGACTTCAGGTACTGGGCCCCGTTGATCGAGCGACCCAGCTCGATGAGCGCCCAGCTCAACGGCTCCACGTCGGCTTCGGCCACGTCACGGCCGAGCCGCGACTCCCAGTCGCCGATGGCCCAGGCGTTGCCGCAGGCCCACTGGTTGACGAAGTGGGTCGTAAAGGCGTCGCCGTCGACATCGAGGGTGGCGGCTTCGACCTGGTGGCCGAGCGACTCACAGAGGTTCGCCACTTCCCCGACCGCGGCCACACAGGCCCGGTCGACCTTGCTCCCGGTCGGCGACGTCTCCATGACTGCGATGCGCAGCCGGGGCGGCGCGCTGGCGGCGGCGGCAGCGAAGGAGGGTCCGCGCCGCGGCGGCGCCCAGTACGGATCCCCGGCGACCGGGCCGGCGGTCACGTCGAGAATCGCCGCCGAGTCGCGCACCGAGCGGGTGACGACGTGCTCGCACACCAGTCCCCCCAGAAGGTCGCCGTAGTTGGGCGCCAACGAGTTGCGTCCCCGGGTCGGCTTGAGCCCCACCAGGCCGCAGCACGACGCGGGAATGCGGATGGACCCGCCGCCGTCGTTGGCGTGCGCCGCCGGCACCATGCCCGATGCGACCGCGGCAGCCGAGCCGCCCGACGATCCGCCGGTCGAATAGTCGGTGTTCCACGGATTGCGCGACGGGCCGAAGCGTCGTGGCTCAGCCGTGGGCAGGATGCCGAGCTCCGGCGTGTTCGTCTTGCCGCAAATGACGAAGCCGGCGTCGATGTAGCGCTGGGTCAGTTCTTGCGTCACCGGGGACACGTAGTCGCCGGAGAAGGCGAGCCCCTCGTTGAACGGTGTGCCCGCCAACTCAGCACCGAGATCCTTGAGAAGGAACGGCACACCACGGAAAGGGCCGGCGGGCAGCGAACCGACCGCCTCGCCCCGTGCCCGGTCGAACAGCTCGTGGATGACCGCGTTCAGCTGCGGGTTCAGCTTCTCGATCCGAGTGATGGCCTCGGCCACCAACTCGGCCGGCGAGATCTCCTTTTTGCGGATCAGCTCCGCCTGTCCCGTCGCGTCCAGCCATCCCGTGTCGTCGCTCATGGACGAACCGTACCGAGATGCGGTCCGACGCGCTCGGCCACCGGCGCGCCGGGCTCAGACCGAGGCGCCGACCTCCGTACTCGGACGGGTCGCGCCGGTGCGAACGGCGACGGCCTCGTGCACCGAGACGTCGGCGCCACAGGCGATGCAGCGACGACGGTCGTCGAGCTCTCCGCCGCAGCCTCGATGTTGCAGGACCAGCGGCCGCTCCCCCTCCAGCCCGTACCGGTCGCCCCACTGCAGCAGCGCGACCAACACCGGCCACAGGTCGGCACCCTTCTCGGTCAGGCGGTACTCGCTGCGCAACGGCCGATCTTGATAGGGCCGCTTCACCAGGATCCCCTCCTCGACGAGGCGCTCCAAGCGTGCCTGCAGCACATTGCGCGCCACGCCCAGGTCACGTTGCAGCTCCTCGAAGCGACGGATCCCGAGGAACACGTCCCGAAGGATCAGCAGCGTCCAGCGCTCGCCCACCACCTCGAGGGTCGAGGCCACCGGGCAGTACTGGTTGGCGTAGTCACGCTTCAGCATCACCCCAGCATACCGCGCTTTTCAGCATAGTGGGTTGTTTTATGAAACCATTAACTGTACAGTACGTCTCGTGACAGAACTTGCTCCACCGACCCGCGTCGAGAGCAAATCGCGAGGCGGCCGCCCCGTCCTGACTGCGCTGATCGTGCTGACGGGGGTGTTCCTCTCCTCCCTCGACCTCTTCATCGTCAACATCGCTTTCCCGAGCATCTCGGCCAGCTTCCACGGCGAGAGCACCAACTCCCTCTCGTGGGTGCTGAGCGCCTACGCCATCGTCTTCGCCGCCGCGCTCGTGCCGGCGGGCCGCTGGGCCGATCGGACCGGTCGGAAGCGGGCCTTCCTCATCGGACTCGCCGTGTTCACGGCCTCGTCCGCGGTCTGCGCGCTGGCGCCCTCGCTCGATGTCCTGGTGGCCGCACGCGTCGTCCAGGCGGTCGGAGGCGCGCTGATGCTGCCCACGTCGCTCGGACTGCTTCTCCCCGCGTTCGGGCCTGCGCGCAAGGGCGCGGCGATCGGCCTCTGGTCGGCCGTTGGTGGCGCCGCCGCTGCGTTCGGCCCTCCGATCGGTGGCCTGCTCGTGCAAGCGAGTTGGCGCTGGGTCTTCCTGGTCAATCTGCCGTTCAGCGTGCTCGCTCTCGTGTTCGGGGTCCGCCTTCTCACCGAGGTGCGCGACCCGGCTGCTCACAAGTCGGATCTGCTCGGCGCCGTCCTGCTGTCGGTCTCAGTGGCGAGCCTGGTTGCTGCCATCGTGGAGGGCTCGTCCTGGGGTTGGACGAGCACGCGCATCGTGGGTGCGTTCGTTGTGGCCGCGGCGTCAGGTGGCTGGCTCGTTGTGCGCTCGTTCCGGCACCCGAACCCCATCCTCGAGCCGGCGGTGATCCGCCACCGCGCCGTCGCCCTCGCCGACATCAGCTCCCTCGTCTTCTTCAGCGGCTTCGGAGCCCTCGTGCTGGGCGGGGTTCTCTTTCTGACCGGCGTCTGGCACGAGTCAGTCCTGCGCGCCGGGTTCATGATCGCCCCGGGCCCGTTGTTGGCCGGTCTCACCGCTTTCCCCGGGGGCCTGCTTGGAGCGCGCTGGGGTCACCGCATCGTGGGCACTGCGGGTGCGCTTCTCTTCGCCGCGGGCGGCGTGTACTTCGTCGTCCGGGTCGGCGCTTCGCCCGACTGGGTGGCGGCCTATCTCCCCGGCAGCGTCCTCACGGGCATCGGTGTCGGTTTGATGCTCCCCTCGCTCGGTGGCGCCGCCACAGCCCCGCTGCCGCCACAACGTTTCGCCACCGGCTCGGCGCTCTACGCGATGTCACGCCAGATAGGTGTGGCGCTGGGAGTGGCGTGCCTCGTGGCCATTGTCGGCTCCGCGACCGGGGCGTCCGCCGTCAGCGCCTTCCACCACGCCTGGCTGTTCATGGTCGGGTGCGCCCTGTTGGCGGGAGCGGTGCTGCAGGGCATCGGTGCCGGCGCCACCGAGACGGCCGATGCCGGCGCGGTGGCGCTGGACGAGACCGTGCCCGACCCGTTGGCGATCACTCCGACGACGACCACGGCGTCGCCCCCCTACGCCGTGGTCGCCGGCAAGTAGGAGGGGTTCGCCACCAGCAGCTGGTCCCGCGCTGACGAGGCGAGAGCCGGAGCCACCCGCCTCCATGTGGTGTCGAGGTCACCCGCCCGCAGCGCGGCGGCCAGCGCAACGTCGTCGGCGTAACCGAGCTCGGCCAGGCGGGCCGCATGTGCGGTCGCGATGGCCGGACCCAACTGCAGCTCGCGCTCGACGACGCCGAGCGCGTTCCGCGCCACCCTTGCCTCGAACGCCGACGCGCCCTCGCCGCGTTCCATGAGGCCCTCCACGTACTCGCGCACCGCCTCGGTCAGCTCGGCCGCCGTTGGGCGCCCGAAGGGCGGTACCGGTCCGGCCGCCGCCACCGGCTCGGGGAGCTCAGCGGGCGGTTGGACCCCGAGGAGGACGAAGAGATCCCACTCGCTCTCACAGACACGCCGGCCGATCGCGGCCAGCTCGACCGAACGCGTGGCGCCGCTCAGGTGGACGGACGCTTGCAGCGCGCAGATGGCAGCCCACTTCACCGTCGCGTAGACCTGCCACCAGTGGACGCGCTCGGGCGCCACCGGCGCACCGCCGGCCGCCTCGTAGGCGGCGAGGAGGTCGGGGACGGCGCCGAAGCCGCCGACCTCGCCGGGGCCGCCGAACCGCCAGGCGGGCGCGCACAGCCAGCCGATGTCCTCGGCCGGGTCGCCGGCGTGGGCGAGCTCCCAGTCGAGGACGCCGCGCAAACCGTCGGGCCCGACGAGCAGGTTGCCCATGCGGAAGTCGCCGTGCACCGTGACCGTCGGACCGGCATCGGGGCGGTGCGCGGCGAGCCAGCGCACACCGAGCTCGAGCGCAGGCCGGACCTCGCCCAGTGTGTCGAGGAGAGGGAGGGGGTCGCGCAGGGGGTCGGACGGCGGGAGGCCGCCGATCGTGCCGGGGTCGATGGTGTGGACGGAGGCGAGCGCGCGGCCGCACTGGGCGGTCAGCGCGAGACGGGCGGCGTCGAATTCGGGGTCGCGCAGGATCTTGCGCGGGATCGTTTCGCCCTCGAGGCGCTCCACGACGAGCCAGGCGCCACCGAGCGCGTCGTCGCCGTCGGGAGCGTCGAAGTCCGGCGCCGCGACGACGACCGGCACCGGGACACCGGCGTCGCCGGCCGCATGGAGCAGCGCGTACTCGAGGCGCGCCTTGGCCCGTCCCGGAGTCCCGCCGCTGCGATCCATCTGCAGGATGAGCGGGCGGCTCCCACCCTGTGCCGTCTCGAGGTCGAACGAGCTCGTGACGCGCGAGGCGCCGCCCGAGAGCCGCCGCAGGCCGTGCGCCGTCCCCCCGAGGCGCGCGCCGAGCGCGGCGATCAACGCTTCATTGCTCAACCGGGGCGACATGGGCGAAGAGTGCGGCGCGGGTACGACGCCGCTTACTCGACGGGGACGACCGGCCTTCCGCCGTCGTCGAGCTGGTGCAGGTACTCGGCGATGCCGTAGCCGGTGCGGGGCCCGCCGTCGGCCCCGCCCTCGTAGGTCCAGCGGGCCAGGCCCTCGTTGACCAGCGTGCCGCCGGCCTGGCCGATCGGAGCGATCCTCAGCACGTCGCCCCGCAGCGGGAACGTGCGCCCGGACTTGTCGGCCACATCGAGGTGCACGACGCGGTGCGTGACGCCGTCGTCCTCGAGCTCGGTGCGAACCCGCCACTCGGCGACCGACGTGGCGCGGGTGCCGTCCCACACCCAGCCCCGGTGCAGGTCGCCCGCGTCGGTGCCGAGTCGGATGCCCCCGAAGTGCAGGTCGTCGCCGACGTTGATGGAGAACCAGCGCCACATCTTCGGCCCGCCCCAGCGGCGCGGGCCCCAGGAGCGGTCGCGGTTGCCGTGCGCACCGGTCCACTCGTGCGTCACGCCGTCGACGGTCAGCGTGCCCGTCCAACGCCCGGCCTGCTCGAGATGCCCCTTGCCGACGGTGCCCGAGGCGGCCGCCGCTTCCTTGGACTTCGGGCCGCCGCCCGGCTGGCCGTCGGTGCCGACCGCCGGCGTGACGGCGTCGAAGCGCACGTCGAGCGCCACCTTGACCGGGTGGGCCTCGGCCTCAGCCTCGGCCCGGCTCTTGCCGGTCGGGCGGGCCTGCACGGCGTCGTCCATGGTGAGGCGCCAGGACTGGAGCGCCTCGAGCATCTCGTAGCGGACCGCGCCGACGTCGAGGACGGTGTCGACCATCTCGCGCTGCTCCTTGACCCAGCGGTACTCGCCGAGCTCGCCGCCGGGCAGCCACACCGACATGCCGACGTCCATCGTCCCCTCGTTGGGCCGGATGCCGACCCGGGTGAACAAGCCCGAGTCGCTCTCGGGGTCGTAGGCGTTGAAGTAGTACGACTCGCTCCAGGCGGTGTCGCCCTCGACGGGATGGGCGAGGTCGTGGCGGGCATCGAGGATCGGCATGCCTTACACCATGGTCTGTCCGGCGCTGACATTCAACGCCTCGCCGGTGACGCCGGCAGCGGCGTCGGAGAGCAGCCAGCAGATGGCGGCCGCGATCTCGTCGGCCGACTGGAGGCGGCCGAGCGGAATCTCGCGGGCGATGTAGGCGGCCAGGCCGTCGGGGCCGCCCATCAGCCCCTCGAACGCGCGGTCCTTGTTGAGGAGGTCGGTGTCGACGGTGCCCGGGCAGACCGCGTTCACGCTGATGCCCTGCGGCCCGAGCTCCGTCGCCATCGTCTGGGTGAGCAGGATCACGCCGGCCTTGGCCGCGCAATAGGCGCCGAGGAACGGAAAGGCCTTCTTGCCGGCCTGGCTGGAGACGTTGCAGATCCTCCCGGCCACGCTCTCCGCCACCATGCGCGTGGCGCACGCCTTCGACACCAGCCAGGTGCCGACGAGGTTGACGTCGAGCACGCGGCGGAACTCGTCGACCGGCACACCGAGCAGCGGGCCGAAGCCGAAGCCGCCGCCGCTCCCACCGGCCACGTTGGCCACCAGCGTCACGGTGCCGAGCTCGTCGCTCACCGCGGCCACCGCGGCCTCGACCGCCGCCTCGTCGGACACGTCGGCCGTGACGGAGACGGCGCGGACGCCGAGGGCCTCGATCTCCTTCGCCACCGACGCCAGGTCGTCGCCGGTTGCGGTGCCGTGGAACGGCGCCTCGTCGTACGGCCCGGCGATGTCGAGGCAGGCCACGTCGGCGCCGCCACGCGCCAGGGTCAGGGCCGTGGCACGCCCGATGCCCCGGGGCCGGGCCGCGCCGGTGACCAAGGCCACCCGACCCGCGAACGGGCGCTCCGAAAATGCCTGTGGGAAACTCACCGGGCAAACGTACGACGAATCGGGGCGGCCGCGCCGTCCGGAGAGCTTCGGAATGCGGGGGGTTGGCCTTTCTATGCAGGCAGCGGTGACGCGGGGCGGGCGGTTGGTCGTAGGCGACGTCGCCGACCCCGTGCCCTCGTCGGGCCACGTCGTCGTGCGCTCGCTGGCGGCGGGGATCTGCGGATCGGACCTCCACGCGCTCGGCGACTTCTCCCATTTCACCGGCCTCATGGACCGGTTCGGTGTGCCCATGCTCGACCCGGCGGCCGACTGCGTCTTCGGACACGAATTCTGCGCCGAGATCGTCGAGCACGGCCCCGACACCGCGGGCACGCTGCCGGTCGGCTCCCGGGTGTGCTCGGTGCCGATCATCGTGGGGCCGACGGGCGTGCAGCAGATCGGCTACTCGAACCAGTACCCCGGCGCCCTGGCCGAGCGCATGGTTCTCCAGGAGATGCTGCTGCTGCCGGTGCCCGACGAGCTCGAGACCGACCTGGCCGCACTCACCGAGCCGCTCGCGGTCGGCGAGCACGCGGTCGGTCTCGCCGACTTGGCGGAGGGACAGCCGTGTCTCGTCGTGGGTTGCGGACCCGTCGGTCTGGCGGTGATCGCCGCGCTCAAGGCACGCGGCCACGGGCCCGTGCTGGCGGCCGACTTCTCGCCGGCGCGGCGCCGGCTGGCCGAGGCGTTCGGGGCGGACGAGGTCATCGACCCAGCGCTCGAGTCGCCCCACGAGCGCTGGGCCGCGTTCGGGGTGGCGAAGACCGTGATGGAGCGCGCCGGCGCCTCCATGCTCGGGGGCACCGTGACCGATCCGGTCATCTTCGAGGCGGTCGGCGTGCCCGGCATGCTGCAGTCGCTCATCGCCGACGCGCCGCCGCGCAGCCGGATCGTGGTCGTCGGGGTGTGCATGCACACCGACGCCATCGAGCCCTTCATGGCGGTGACCAAGGAGCTCGAGCTGCGCTTCTCCTTCGGCTACACGCCGGCCGAGTTCGCCGCCACGCTGGCGCGCCTGGCCGCCGGCGTACCCGGAGCCGAACTGCTCGTCACCTCGTCGGTGGACCTCGCCGGTGCGCCCGGCGCGTTCGAGACGCTCCGCAACCCGGGCGACCACGGCAAGATCCTCGTGAAGCCCTGACCCGATCGCAGCCGACCCCACCGAGCGCCAAGCAACCCATCCATCACAGACACGGAGAACCATGACCACGATTGCCGCCGACGGCCGACTGAAGTTCGGGATCTTCCTGGCCCCGTTCCACCCGGTAGGCCAGAACCCGACGCTGGCGCTCGAGCGCGACCTCCAGTTGATCGAGCACCTCGACGAGCTCGGCCTCGACGAGGCGTGGTTCGGCGAGCACCACTCAGCCGGCTACGAGATCATCGCCTCGCCCGAGGTCTTCATCGCCGCCGCGGCCGAGCGCACCCGCAACATCCGCCTGGGCACCGGCGTGTCGTCGCTGCCGTACCACCACCCGTTCATGCTGGCGGACCGGATGGTGCTGCTCGATCACCTCACCCGTGGCCGGGTGATGCTCGGCGTCGGGCCCGGCGCGCTGCCCTCGGACGCGTTCATGATGGGCATCGATCCGGCCAAGCAGCGCGACATGATGGAGGAGAGCCTCGAAGCGATCCTCCAGCTGCTCGCCGGCGAGACCGTCTCGATGGAAACGGAGTGGTTCAAGCTGGTGAAGGCGCGCCTGCAACTGCTGCCGTACCAGCGCCCCTTCCCCGAGATCGGCGTGGCGGCCCAGGTCTCGCCCTCGGGCCCGCGCCTGGCCGGGCGTTTCGGGTGCAGCCTCCTCTCTCTCGGGGCCACGACCGAAGGTGGTTTCGACGTGCTCGGCTCGCACTGGCAGGTGATGGAGGAGCGCGCCGAGGAGTTCGGCACCACGGTCGACCGCAACAACTGGCGGCTCGTCGGGCCGATGCACATCGCCGACACCAAGGAGCAAGCGATCGCCGACGTCGCGTTCGGACTCGAGGAGTGGGTGGACTACTTCCAGCGGGTCGCCGCCCTGCCGATCGCGCCCAACACCGAGAACTTCAGCTCGCTCGTCGACGCGCTCAACGCGTCGGGGATCGCGGTGATCGGCACGCCGGACGACGCCATCGCGCAAATCGAGCGCCTCCAGGTGCAGTCGGGCGGTTTCGGCACCTATCTCTGCATGGGCCACGAGTGGGCCGACACCGCAGCCACGCGCCACTCCTACGAGCTGCTCGCCCGCTACGTGACGCCGCACTTCCAGGACTCGGCGCGCACGACCACGGCGAGTCGCGACTGGGCGGCCGAGAACCGCCCCGAGTTCATCGGCGCGGCGGGCAGCGCCATCATGTCCGCCATCCAGAAACACCATGACGAGAAGGCGGAGAAGGCAGCCGCCAAGGAGGGTGCAAAGGTGACGCCCGGTGGCTGAAGTCACGCACGAACAGGTCGCGACGAACGGCGTGGAGCTCCACGTGGCGGTGGCCGGACCGAGCGAGGGACCGCCCGTGATCTTGTGCCACGGCTTCCCCGAGTTGTGGTACTCGTGGCGCCACCAGCTCGCCGCGTTGGGCGACGCCGGGTACCGCGCCTTCGCCCCCGACCTGCGCGGCTACGGCGGCAGTTCGGCCCCGAGGGAGGTGGCCGACTACGGCTCGGACAAGCTGACCGGCGACCTCTGTGGCCTGCTCGACCACTACGGCTACGACAAGGCCGCGTTCAGCGGGCACGACTGGGGCGCCATGGTGGTGTGGGAGATGGGGCGCCTCCACCCCGAGCGGGTCTCGTCCATCTACGCCATGAGCGTCCCCTACTCGAGTGCACCCGGGCCGCCCACCGAGATCTTCCGCCACATCTTCGGCGACAAGTTCTTCTACATGCTCTATTTCCAAGACGTCGGACCCGCCGAGGCGGAGTTCGACGAGAACCCGCGGCTCTACGTGCGCACGATGTTGTACTCGGCCGGGGGTGAAGGGATGGCGAAGGGCCGCGCGCTCGTCGGCGACGCGCCCGCGGAGGGGACCCGGTTCCTCGACATCCTCCAGCCGGCCCCCGTCGCGCTGCCGGCCTGGCTGACCGAGCACGACGTCGACGTCTACACCGAGGGGCTCACGCGCAGCGGTCTCTTCGGCCCGCTCAGCTTCTACCGGAACCTCGACGCCAACTGGGGACGCTCGAAGGACCTGCCGGCCTCGCTCTACACGATGCCGACCGGCTTCCTCACCGGATCGCTCGACCCCGTGGTGATCATGCAGCCGCACGGCGTCGACGTCATGAAGGAGCAGCTCCCGGACTTCCGCGGCGCCACCGTCGTCGACGGCGCCGGTCACTGGGTGCAGCAGGAGCGCCCGGCCGAGACGAACGCCGCGCTCTTGTCGTTCCTCGACGCGACCCGGTGAGCCGCCGGTCGAGCGAGGTGAGCGGGCTCGTCCGCCTCCCGCCCCAGCCCGCCGGCGTACCCTGGCCGACCGAAACGTGGCCCGAAGGAGAGCTTGCGCCCAGCGAGGCAAGGGCGCTCGCCCCGCTGATCGACGAGGCGTTCGACGACGCCAGCCCCATCGCGACGACCCACGCCGTCGTCATCGTGCAACACGGTCGGATCGTCTTTGAGCGCTACCACGGAGCGCTCGACCACTTCGACCGCCCGCCGACGCCGATCACGGCCGACACGCCGCTGCTCAGCTGGTCGATGGCCAAGTCCATGCTCCACGCCGTCGTTGGGCTGCTCGTCGGCGACGGCCGGCTCGACCTCGATGCCCCGGCGCCGGTCCCCGAATGGGCCGACCCGGCCGACCCGCGCCACGCCATCACGCTGCGCCAGCTGCTCGCCATGCGCGACGGGCTCGATTACGTCGAGGAATACGACTCGGAGGACTCCAATGCTCTGCGGATGCTCTTCGGCGACGGCCAGTCGGACATGGCCCATTTCGCCGCAGACCTGCCGTTGGCGGTGACGCCCGGCACGCGGTTCAACTACTCGTCGGCAACGTCCAACATCGTCTCGGGCGTCGTAGCGCGCACGGTCGGTCCCGGCGAGCCGTACGCCCGCTTCCTGCACGGCCGTCTCTTTGCGCCGCTCGGCCTGTCGAGCGCCGACCCCGAATTCGACGAGGCCGGGACCTGGGCAGCTTCGTCGTTCCTGCGCGCCAGCGCGCGCGACTATGCGCGCTTTGGACTCTTCTATCTGCGCGACGGGATGTGGGACGGTGTGCGCGTCCTGCCGGCCGGGTGGGTGGACTACGGCCGCACCCTGGTCTCGACCGACGAGAACGGCCAGCCCTTCGGTGCCCACTGGTGGGGCCTGGCCGGTGCCAACCCGCTCGGCACGTTCCGCGCCGCGGGCTACGAAGGCCAGTCCATCTCCATCTGCCCGCCGCTCGACCTCGTCGTCGTGCGACTGGGCAAGACGCCCGTCGAGCGGTCGGACAACCTCATCCCGTGGCGCATCGCCATGGTCGAGGCGTTCGCCCAAGCCGACTGAATCGCCGGCGGTTCAGCCCCCGTCCACCGGCGTGGCGAGGAAGACCGGGATCTGGCGCGTCGTGTTCTGCTGGTATTCGGCGTACGGCGGGTAGGCCTTCACGGCGAGCTCCCACCACTCCTTCTTCTCGTCGCCCGTCAGCTCGCGCACATGCACCCGTAACGGTTCCGGACCGTCCTGGAGGTAGACCTCGTCCGGGTGCTCGACCATGTTGTGGTACCAGGCGGGGTTGTCGGGCATCCCCCCTTGGACGCGACGAGCGCGTACTCACCGTTCTGCTCGACCCGCATGAGGCCGAACTTCCGCACCTTGCCGCTCTTCGCCCCACGGGTCGTCACCACGATGATGGGCATTTCCGTGTCCCGCAGCGTGTTGGCCCGCTGGCCGCCCGAGGCCTCGTACTCGGCCACCTGGTCGCGCACCCAGTCCCAGGGGCTTGGCTCGTAATCACCTTGCAGAGTCGTCATAGGGGCGAGCGTAAAGGCGCGCCGCTAACGTCCGTGCCGTGCCCCGAGACCCGATGGCCACCGCTGACGTCGTCGCTCTGCACGGCAGTCTCTCCAACTGGGGACGCTGGGGGCCCGACGACCAGCTCGGCGCGCTGAACCTTGTCACTCCCGAGGTCACGGCCGCCGCCGCGGCCACCGTGCGTTCGGGCCAGACGGTCTCGTGTGCCCGGCCCCTCAACACCGAGGCGGCGGCCGACAACCCGGCCCCGGTGGCGCACCACATGATCGGCACCGCGACCGAGGGCTGGGGGGCGGACTACTTCGCCCTGGCGCCCCACGGGTTCGCCACCAGCCACATCGACGCGCTGTGCCACATCTTCTACGAAGGCAAGCTCTTCAACGGCTACGCCGCCGACACCGTCACCGCGCACGGCGCCACCCGCCTCGGGATCCACCACCTGCAGGACGGGATTGTCACCCGGGGCGTGCTCCTCGACATCCCGTCCGTACGCGGCGTCGACGCGCTCCAACCCGGCGAAGCGATCTTTCCCGAGGACCTCGAGGCCGCCGAGGAACGGGCGGGCCTGCGGGTGCGGCCGGGCGATGCGCTGCTGGTGCGGACGGGCCGATGGGTCTGGCGCGCGACGCACGGCCCTTGGAACGTCGCGGCGCAGGCCGCCGGGCTCGATGCCGCCTGTCTGGCCTGGCTCCGCGAGCGCGACGTGGCCACGCTCGGCTCCGACGCCGTCTCCGACGTGATGCCGTCGCGGGTCGAGGGCGTCGGCATGCCGATCCACGAGATCGCCATCGTGGCCCTGGGCTTGCACCTGATGGACAACCTCGACCTCGACGCGCTTGCCGCGGTCTGTGCGGACGAGGGCCGCTGGGGGTTCCTCTTCGTGGTGGCGCCACTGGTGTTGCGGCGCGGCACCGCCTCGCCGGTCAACCCGATCGCCGTCTTCTGAGGACGTTAGGAAGAGAAGGAGACCCATGCCCGTCGCGCGCAACGGTGACGTCGAGATCCACTACGAGCTGTTCGGCGATCCCGCGCGCCCGACCCTGCTCCTCGTCAACGGCCTCGGGTCCCAGTGCATCAATTACGCCCCCGAATGGTGCGAGATGTTCTGCGACGAGGGCTACGCCGTCGTCCGCTTCGACAACCGTGACGTCGGGCTCTCGTCCAAGCTGCCCGAGGTCGACTACACGCTGGCCGACATGGCAGGCGACGCGGTCGCTGTCCTCGACGCGGTCGGCGTCGAGCGAGCCCACGTAATGGGGTGCTCCATGGGCGGCATGATCGTGCAGCGGCTCGCGTTCGACTATCCGGACCGGCTGCTCTCGGTGACCTCGGTCATGTCGCGTACGGGCGAGCCCGGGTTCGGCGAGAGCTCCGAAGAGGCGCTCACCCTTCTCATGACGCCGCAACCGCCGGAGCGGTCGGCCTACATCGAGCGCCAGGTCGAGGCGCACCATGTCTACGGATCGAAGCCCGAGTGGCTCGACGACGAGGCCATTCGTCGGCGGGCGGCCGCAGCCTACGACCGCTGCTTCTGCCCCGACGGCATCGTCCGTCAGATGAAGGCCGTCGGGCGCGACGGCTCACGGACCGAGCAGCTGGCCAAGGTCGACCTGCCCGTGTTGGTGCTGCACGGCAGCCGGGACACGCTCATCGACCCGAGCGGCGGGCGCCGCACGGCGGAGCTCATCCCGGGAGCCCGCTATATCGAGATCGAAGGCATGGGCCACGACTACCCACCGCCGGTCTGGCGGCAGTGGGTCGACGCGTGGGCCGCGTTCGCACGGAGCGCCGCCGCTTAGGAGGGCGCCCCGCTCACCATCGGCTTGTTCAGGACAAGGTTGCCGGCCGAGCCGTAGAACCCGGCGTCGCCGTAGTTGAAGATGCCGCCGTCAGAGGCGACCAAGAAGTAGCCCACACCGTCGAAGGTGCTCATCATCGACACGATCGGCTTGTTCAACTTGATCGCCCCCGTCGAGCCGTAGAACTGGGCGTCGCCGTAGGTGAAGATGCCTCCGTCGGAGGCGACGAGCCAGTAGCCCTGTCCGCTGGCAGTGGCCGCCATGCCCACGATCGGCTTGTTGAGCGGCTGGCCCCCACGCGAGCCGAAGAAGCCGGCGTCGCCGTAGTTGAAGATGCCGCCGTCGGCCGCGACCAGCCAGTAGCCGTGCCCGTCGGTCGTCGCCGCCATGCCGACGATCGGCTGGTTCAGCTTGATTGCCCCGGTTGAGCCGTAGAATTGCGCATCGCCGTAATTGAAGACACCCCCGTCCGCCGCGACGAGCCAGTAGCCGCCCCCATCGGGGCTGGCCGCCATGCCGACAACGGGCTTGTTCAACTTGAGGGCGCCCGTCGACCCGTAGAAGGGCGCGTCGCCGTAGTTGAAGATGCCCCCGTCGCTGGCCACCTCCCAGTAGCCGCCGTTACCAGGAGTGGCCGCCATCCCGACAACCGGCTGGTTCAGCTTCAGGTTGCCCGCTGAGCCGTGGAACGTCGCGCTGCCGTAGGTGAAGACCCCGCCGTCGGACGCGTTGGACCAGTAGCCCTCGGGGGGCGTGTAGGCCTCGAGGAGTCCGAATGTGTTGCCGGGATCGGAGTAGCTACCCGCCGCTTCGCACGACCCACGGACGGGGCACGAGACAACTGCGAGACCCGATGCCGCGGTCGCTGGTGGCGCCGCATTGGACGGCATGGGCGCGATCGTATTGGTCCAGGCACCTCCGGACATCGAGTCGAGGAGCGCAACGCTGTTCGGAGAAACCGTGTTGGCATAGCCGCCCACCGCGGTGCACTGGTTCAACGACAGGCACGACACGTCGTTGAAAAAGCCGTTGGATGCGCTCGCAATGTCAGCCGGTTGCGGGCCTTCGGTGGCCGTCACGCTCCCCGAGCCACTGATCGTGTTGATCAGTGGTCGGGAACCTGTCGAGGAGTCCTCGTACGATCCCACGGCCACACAGCCGTCAAAGGTGCACGACACGCCGTCGATGGTGGCGCTTTGGTTCGTTCCGGTCCCCTCGTTGGACGACGGCTCCGGTGATGGCGTTGCGCTCCACTGCGTCCCGTCGAACCGGTCGAGAAGCCCAACACCTTGACTTCCGGTGTTCACGTAGTGGCCGCCCGCAACACACACGCCTGTGGCGCATGAGATGTCGAACGTCTGACTGAACAAACTGGTTCCCGTTGCCGCGTCGGATGGAAGCGGTGCGGGCACCGCGGACCAGGTGCCGCTGGCGGACTGAGTGAGGAGTTCGGCTTGCCCCCTCCCGTTCCCGTTCGTGTAATTCGCGGTGGCGGCACAGGGTCCGGTGGCCGGGCACGAAACGACCTGGTCGATCACGTTCTGGTGGACGGCGGCGTCGCTCGGCTGTGGCGCCGTTAGCGCGGTCCAGTTCCCATTTGCGAGGGTGTCGAAAAAGCCGACGGGGTGGCCTGAACCGGCGGCGTTCTTGTAATTGCCAAACGCGACGCAATCGCTGCCGCTCTGGCAGTCCACGGACTTGAGAAAGGTGAATGCCGACGTCTCCGGCTGGGCGTCCGGCGGCACCGGAGCTTCGGTTGAAGTCCACGACCCACCCGCGAGGATGTCGATAAAGGCGTCCTGTTTCCCGGAAATGTTGTCGTAGACGCCGACGGCAGCGCACCAGCCCGTGGTCGGACACGACACCGACTCCACCTTCGAGAAGGAGCCGGGTTCGGCGTTGTGAGGAAGAGGCGCTTCCGTGCTACTCCAGGTCCCGCCGGACAGGATGTCGAGAAGTCCGCGTGAATTGCTCGACACGTTGTTGTAGGCGCCGCCTGCGAGGCAGAACGTCGAGGTTGCGCACGACTCGTCGCTGATGCCCACCTGCGGGTTGGTTGCCGGCGGGTCCGGGGTGCTCGGCAACGGCGCCTGCGTTGCTGCCCAGCCGGTCGACGGTGCCATCGCCGATGCCGTTCCGGTCGTCGTTGCGAAGAGTCCCCCCAACGCGCCCGCACCGATGGCGAGAGCGCCGTCGGCCGCCACGACCGCAGAGCGTCGCAGTTTCGATGGTGTCACTCGACCAGAGCCCTTGCGAGTGTTGCGCGCCCTCACGCCGTTCGACATCAGTCACCTCCGCGACTCGCCAAGATCTCGACGTCTGCAATCTAGAGACTGCGGACGCGAGGGGCAACGACCTCTTTCACAATTTCTCAGGCTCCTTCGTAGGGGAACCCAAGGTCCGGCGCCGTGAGGACTGCACGAAACGGTAAGCCCTCTGCGGCCGCCATGGCTTCGACCGTGCCGCCCCGGTCGACGAGCGCAACGAGTAGGACAACGTCCGCGCCAGCGTCCTGTACCGCGTGTGCAGCCTCGAGGAGTGAAGTGCCGCGCGTCACTGTGTCTTCGGTTACAACGACCGTGTCGCCAGGATCGAGCGCGCCGGCGATCCGCCCACCCGCCCCATGGTCCTTGGCCTCTTTGCGCACGCTGAAAGCCTTGAGCAGTCGTCCTCGGGTTGCAGCCACCCCAGCGGTGACAAAGGCCACGGGATCGGCGCCCATAGTGAGACCGCCAATAGCTGTTGCCTCGGGCGGAAGGACCGAGAGCACAGCGTCGGCCACCAACAACATCGCCTCGGGCCGGCACACCGTCTGCTTGGAGTCGATGAACCAGCTGCTCTTGCGGCCTGACTTGAGGGTGAAGTCGCCCGTCTTCACTGAATGCTCGAGCAGGTGGGCGCGGAGCTCAGGGTACGGCCCCTCGCCGCTCATGCGTACCGAACGCCGGACCCGGCCGAGACCTCGCCGATCACGGCGCCGGGCAGGTCGGCTTCGGCCAGCGCCGAGAGCACACCGTCGACTCCTGCTTTGCCGACAACCAGCACCATGCCGATGCCGCGGTTGAACACGCGATCCATTTCGTCCTCTTCGATGGCGCCGTGCCGGCGGATCTCGTCGAAGATGCGGGGCTCCTCCCACGCGGACCGTCGCAGAATGGCGCCCAGGCCCTCGGGCAGCGCCCGGGGAACGTTGCCGACGATGCCCCCTCCGGTGATGTGCGCGCACGCGTGGAGTGCGTCGCCGCTCGCCCTGCGAGCGGCCAAGACGGCAGGGGCGTAGATGATCGACGGCCGCAGGAGCTCGTCGGCCACCGTGACGTCCGCCCCCTCCCACGCCGGATCGCCGAGATCGAGCCCGGCACGTTCGAGGAGGACGTGACGGGCGAGCGTGTAGCCGTTCGAACGCAGGCCCGGTGAAGGCAGGCCGATGACGGCGTCGCCCGCGGCGACCCGCTCGGGCCCCAACTGCGTCCCGTCTTCGACCGCCCCGACGGCGAAGCCGGCGATGTCGAGCTCGTCGGGCGCCATGACGCCGGCGTGTTCCGCCGTCTCGCCGCCGATCAGCGCACAGCCGGCCTGCGTGCAACCATGGGCGACGCCGGCCACCACGGTCGCAATCCGCTCGGGATCGACCTTGCCGGTGGCGATGTAGTCGAGCATGAAGAGTGGTTCGGCGCCGACGCACACGAGGTCGTCCACGCACATCGCGACCAGGTCAATGCCGACAGTCTCGTAGCGTCCGGTGGCGCGGGCCACGAGAAGCTTCGTGCCCACCCCGTCGGTGGACGCGACCAGCACGGGCCGCTTGAAGCGGGTGACGTCGAGAGGGAACTGAGCACCGAAGCCGCCGATGCCGGCGACCATCGAACGGAGCCGCTCGACGGCGGCGTCACCGGCGGCAATGTCCACGCCGGCGGCCGCGTACGTGGCGCCGCCTTCGCTCACTGCGCTCAGACCCCGGGCAGCGCAGCCTGGTGCGCCGACGCGACGGGCTCGGATCGGCCGATCACCACCGGTGTGGCCGCCACCGGGACGGTCGTCGGGTAGTCCCCGGTGAAGCACGCGTCGCAGAAGCCGCCGTCGGCCCCGATGGCCGCCCGCAGGTTCTCGATGCTGATGTAAGCGAGAGAGTCGGCCCCGAGGATCGAAGCCATCTCGTCGACGGTGTGGTCGGTCGCGAGGAGCTCCTCGTGCGAGGGGGTGTCGATCCCGTAGAAGCAGGGCCAGCGCCAGGGCGGCGACGAGATGCGCAGGTGGACCTCGGCCGCCCCTGCCTCGCGGAGCATCTTGATGACCGAACGCTGCGTCGTGCCGCGCACGATGGAGTCGTCGACGACGACGAGACGCTTGCCCGCAATGGCGTCGCGCAGCGGGTTGAGCTTCCGTCGCACCGCGTCAGCGCGCTCCTGTTGATCCGGGGCGATGAAGGAGCGACCGATGTAACGGTTCTTCACGAGGCCTTGGCCGTAGGGGATCCCGCTGGCGCGGGCAAAGCCCTCGGCCGCCGGCACCCCCGACTCGGGAACACCCATCACCATGTCGGCGTCGGCCGGCGCCTGTAGCGCCAGCAGCTCACCCATGCGGCAACGGGTCTCGTGGACCTCGCGGCCGTAAAGGCGACTGTCGGGCCGCGCGATGTACGCGAATTCGAAAATGCAGAGGCGGGGCTCGACCTCGCGTAACCAGGGAATCTCGATGCTGCGGGGGCCGTCCTCGTCGATCACCACCATCTCACCGGGAGCCACTTCACGGACGAACTCGGCGCCGATCACGCTCAAGGCAGGCGTCTCGGACGCGAGCACCCAACCCTCGGGCGCCCCGGCCGGGCCCAGCCGCCCGAGGCAGAGGGGACGGAAACCATAGGGGTCGCGCACGCCGAAGAGGCGCTCGGAGCTCATGAGGACGAACGAGAACGCGCCTTCGACGATCGGCAGGACCGCCTGCAACGCAGTCGCCAGGTTCTCGGTCTCGGGAAACGACCGCGCCAGCAACTCGGCGACGACGTCGCTGTCGGTGGCGATCGAGCCGGGCAGCATGCCGACCTTTTCGGCCAGGGCCTCCGTGTTGGTCAGGTTGCCGTTGTGGCCGAGAGCGAAGCCGGCGCGGCCAACGGGACGGTAGACGGGCTGCGCGCCCGCCCAGTCCGACGAGCCATGGGTGGAGTAACGCGTGTGCCCGACGGCAAGATGGCCGAAGAGTCCCGACAGGGTGCGCTCGTCGAAGACCGTGGCGACGAGGCCCATGTCCTTGACCACGGTGATGGTGTCGCCGTCGCTGACCGCCATGCCGGCCGACTCCTGCCCCCGGTGCTGCAGGGCAAAGAGGCCGTCGAAGGTGAGGTTCGCCACCCGCTTGCCAGGTGCGTAGACCCCGAAGACACCGCAGGCTTCCTTCACGCGCCACCCATTCTCGCACAGGCCTGCGGCGTCACGAGTCGCCCAATGCCCTGGTCAGGTTCCCCTCGAAGGCGTCGCGCACGGCCGCCAACGGGAGGTCGACCCAGTCGCCGAGCGTCAGACGGTCGCCGTGCGCACGCCCGAGCACGGCCGCCGCGATCCCCTCCTCCGCGGCCCGGGCGCACAGCTCGTCCGGGCGTGGTGTCGCCACCAGGAAGCGAGACGGCAGCTCTGTGAAGAGCTCGGCGGGCCTGCCGTCCACCTCGAGGACACAGCCGACCGGCGATTGAGCGGCCATCTCCGCCGCTGCGACCGCAAGCCCGCCCCCCGACACGTCGTGCACCCCACGCATGAGGACGTCCTCGTCTCCCGCCACTCGCGCGGCCACCAGTGCGGCAACGAAGGCACATACGGAGCGGTGGGCTGCGAAGTCGACGGTCGGTGGCAATCCGATGCGATGGTCGGCACACTCGGTGGCCCAGCGGGTCCCTTCCAACGGGAACGAACCGTCGCTCGCCGAACGCACTCCGAGCAGGACGATGGCGTCACCCTCGTCCCACGCCAGACCCGGCGGCGGCGCCTGGACCTCGTCGACGAGTCCCAGGACTCCGAGCACGGGCGTCGGGTCGATGTCGGCACCGCCGCTCTCGTTGTAGAGGCTGACGTTGCCACCGATCACCGGGAGCGAGAGAGCGCGACAGGCATCGGCCATGCCGTCGATCGTCTCCGAGAGCTGCCACATCACCTCGGCGTGTTCGGGGTTCCCGAAGTTGAGGCAGTTGACCACCGCGGCGGGCGTCGCACCCACGCAGGCAAGGTTCGCGACCGCTTCGGCGAGCACGAGTGCTGTGCCGCCTCTCGGATCGAGCGCGCAGGCGCGGGGGTTGGAATCGGTCGTGACGGCAACGCCCCGGTTCGAATGGGGCAGGCCCGGCCCCGCGAGCCGCAACAGCGCGGCATCGGCCCCGGGCCCGACCACCGTGTTGAGGAAGAGCTGGTGGTCGTACTGGCGGTAGACCCAACGCGCGGAGCGCAACAGGGTGAGGAGATCGGCCGCGGGGTCGGCCGGCGGCCCCGGCGGCGGGGTGGTGCGCCGCTTCGGGGCGCGACGGGGCCGGTCGTAGAGAGGGGCGTCGTCCGAAAGCGAGGCCGCGGGCACGTCGGCGAGGACCGGTCCGTCGAGACCGTCGCGGATGCGCAGTCGCCCGCCGCCGTCGGGATCGGGCGCGGTCACCGTGCCGATCATGGTTGCGCGCACCTCCCACTTGGCGCAGATGGCTGCGACCGCCGGCCACGAATCCGGCGTGACGATGGCGAGCATGCGCTCCTGGCTCTCGCTCGTCATGACCTCCCACGGCTCCATGCCGTCCTCGCGCCGCGGGACCGCGGATACGTCCACGTCCATGCCGACACCGCCACGTCCCGCCGTCTCGCTCGTGGCGCACGCGAGGCCCGCACCGCCCAGATCTTGGATGCCCACGACCAGCTTGGTGTCGAGCAACTCGAGGCAGGCCTCGATGAGTCGCTTCTCCTCGAACGGATCGCCGACTTGGACGCTGGGACGCTTGGTGTCGTCGGCCGCGCCGGCGTCGTCGCCACTGAACCCCGCCGAGGCGAGCACGCTGACGCCACCGATCCCGTCACGGCCGGTGCTCGAGCCCAAGAGCACCGCCAGGTTCCCAGGGCCCGACGCGATGCCCAGGACCAGGCGTTCGGTCGGCAGCGCGCCGAGACAGAGGACGTTGACGAGTGGGTTCTGGGCGTAACAGGGGTCGAACGTCAGCTCACCGCCGACCGTGGGGACTCCCACCGAGTTGCCGTAGCCCGAGATGCCGCCCACCACTCCCTCGACGAGCCAGCGCTGGCGCGCGTCGTCGGGTGGCCCGAAGAACAACGGGTCCATCACGGCGAGCGGTCGGGCGCCCATGGTGAAGATGTCTCGCAGGATCCCGCCGACGCCGGTCGCGGCGCCCTGGTAGGGCTCGATGGCGGACGGATGGTTGTGGCTCTCGATCCGGATGGCGACCGCGATGCCGTCACCCGCGTCGATGACGCCCGCGTTCTCGCCCGGCCCAACGAGCACTCGCGGGCCCTCGGTCGGCAGGCGGCGCAGATGGAGGCGCGAGGACTTGTACGAGCAGTGTTCGCTCCACATGACCGCGTAGAGGGCGAGCTCGAGATGGTTCGGGGAGCGCCCGAGGATCTTTCCGACGGCCTCGAATTCGTCGTCGGTGAGGCCGAGGGCCCGGTGCAACGGCTCCTCGGCGGGGGCGTGGTCGGGCGCCTCGTCCGAGGAAAGCATGATGCCTTCCACGATAGAGGCCACACGCCTCTGTTCTGGCAATTCCGGGCCTTCGCCCAGTGGCTATCGGGTGGCTGTGGACGTCCGGTCGGCGCGCAACACGACGAGGTCGCGCTCGGCCCACGTCACTGCGACGTCGAACCCGGATTCGGCCAGCCAGACCAGCTGGTCGGCGGTCGTCGACGGGCGGTCGTAGTCCTCGCTGAGAGGGGTGACGACGTCGCGACGATCCTCGGGATTGACCACGTCACCCAGGACAAAACGTCCACCCGGTCGCAGGACGCCCGCGATCCCCCCGAAGAGCGCCGCCTTCCCCGGGCCGTCGAGATGGTGGACGGCCAGCGCGGACACGACGAGGTCGAAGGGCCCGGGCGGCAGGGGGTCGCCGATGTCAGCGACCAGGAGGTCGACGCCGAGTCCGGCCAGGCGGGTCTGCGCGGCGTCGAGCATGGCGGCGCTCTCGTCGACGCCGGTGGCCGCGGCGCCGGGGTGACGCGCCAGCACGGCGGCGAGGGTCTCGCCGGTGCCGGTCCCCAGGTCGAGCACCGAGGCGGCCTCGACGCCCTCGGTGGCCCGGGCGACCTCCTCTTGGAGCCGCAGGTACGCCGGGACCTCGCGCCGCATCAGGTCCATGTACGTCGCGGGGTCGAAGTGGAACTGGCTCACCCCGCCAGGATGCGGTGTTGGACGCCCGCGGTCCAGCCGAGGTGCCGCCGGGACGACCCGAGGCAGAAACAGGCGGCGGCCATCACTGAAATCGCTGTTCTCGTGAGGCGCAATAGGAACCGTGCAACTGCTGGGAATCACTGAATCGAGGCTCCCGCGTAATAGAAATGATGATCTGAGAATTGTGGCTTTTCTTCCATAAGGGTGCGCTCGATGCGCCACAATGGGGTCATGCCTCCAAAGGGAAAGACCTCGGCTCCGCGTAAGCCCATGAGCACCGGCCACAAGGCCGCGTTGGCTCGGGGGCGCGCCGAGAGCGCAACCGTCCGCCACTATCTCGAGGCCCTCGAGACCTCCAAGCCGAGGCGGGGGCGCAAGCGCACCGCGGCCTCCATCGACAAGCGGCTCGGCACGATCGAGTCGCAGCTGGCCGGGGCGGACGCCCTCACCCGACTGCATCTGTTGCAGGAGCAGAAGGACCTTCTCGACGAGCGCTCACGGGTCGACCAGGTCAAGGACATGTCCGCGCTCGAAAAGGAATTCATCAAGGTGGCGAAGGCCTACGGCGAGCGAAAGGGCATCACGTATTCGACGTGGCGCGCCGCCGGAGTGAGCGCGACGGTGCTGCAAAAGGCCGATATCTCGCGGGCGAGGAGCTGAGCGCTCAAGCGGCGGCGCGCGCCGTCGCCGCGCCGACCAAGGCGCGCAGCAACACCAGCCCGTCGAGCGACCCCAGCAGTGCATTGCTCGCGCGCTCGGGGTGCGGCATGAGGCCGACCACGTTGCCAGCCTCGTTCGCGATGCCCGCGATGGCGTCCACCGATCCGTTGGGGTTGTCGGCGTAGCGCAGCACGACGCGGTCCTCGTCCATGAGGCGGCGCAGCGTCTCGTCGTCGCAGGTGTAGTTGCCCGAGAAGTGGTTGATCGGGATCGTCAGTTCGTCGCCGACGCGCGAGCCCGAGGTGAGTACGGACGAGGTGGACGCCACGACGAGCCGCGCCGGCTCGCAGAGGAAGCGGAGCCGCCCGTTCTTCTGGAGCGCGCCCGGCAGGAGGCCGGCCTCGGTCAGAACCTGGAACCCGTTGCAGATGCCGACGACCGGGCCGCCGGCCCGGGCGAAGGCGGCGACCGCGTCCATGACGGGGGAGAAGCGGGCCAGGGCTCCCGGCCGCAGGTAGTCGCCGTGGGCGAAGCCGCCCGGGAGCACCACCGCGTCGACCGACCCGAGGTTGTCGTCGCCGTGCCAGAGCAGCACGCCGGCGGCGCCGGCGGCCTCGACGGCCTGCACGACATCGTGTTCGCAGTTGGTGCCGGGGAAGACGACGACGCCGATGCGAGGCGCCACGTCAGATCGCCTCGAGCTCGAGCCGGCTCTGCTCGATCACCGGGTTGGCCAGCAGGCGGTCGGCCAGCTCGGTCGCCGTCAGGCGCGCCGCACCCTCGTCCGGCGCGTCGACCTCGAAGCTGAAGGACCGGCCCGCTCGCACGTGCGCCACGCCGTCGAAGCCCAGCGCGGGCAGCGCGCGCTCGATCGTCGCGCCCTCCGGATCGGCGATGCCCGGGCGCAATTGCACCTCGACACGGGCCCGGAACCTCATGGTTTCGCACCGTACCAGTCGTCCAGCGACCGCCCGGTCACCCGCTCGTACGCCGCGACGTAGCGCGCCGACATTGCGTGTTGGACTTCGTCGGGCAGCGGCGGTGGCGGCGGCTTGCGGTCCCACGGCTGCGCGGCCAGCCAGTCGCGCAGAGGTTGCTTGTCGAAGGCGGGCGGCGTCGTGCCCGGCACCACCTGGTCCGCCGGCCACAGGCGGGAGGAGTCGGGCGTGCAGACCTCGTCACAGAGGCTGAGCACGCCGTCGACGTAGCCGAGCTCGAACTTCGTGTCGGCCAGCACGAAGCCGGCGGCGGCGGCGCGGGCGGCGGCGCGGCTGTAGAGCTCGAGGCAGACCGACTTGGCCTGGAGCGCGGCCTCGGCGCCGACGAGGTCGACGGCAGCGGCGAAGTCGATGTTGAGGTCGTGCCCCTCGGTCGCCTTCGTCGAGGGCGTGAACATCGGCTCGTCGAGCTTGCTCGCCAGCTTGAGCCCGGTGGGCATGGCCATGCCGTGCACGGTGCCCGACTTCTCGTACTCCTCCCACGCCTGGCCCGCGAGGTAGCCCCGGACGATGCACTCGAGGTGGAGCATCTCGGCCCGGCGCACGAGCGTCGCCCGGCCCGCCCACTCCGGCGGCAGCGTGAGGCCATCCAATTGCTGCTCGATGTCAGCGGGGTCGACGGCCAGGATGGTGCCGGGCACGACGTCGGCCATCTCCTCGCACCAGAACCACGTCATGGCCGTGAGCACCCGACCCTTGTTCACGATCGGCTCGGCCATGATCACGTCGAACGCGCTGACCCGGTCCGACGCGACCATGAGCAGGCGGTCTTCGCCGACTTCGTAGAGCTCGCGGACCTTGCCCGAGTGGACCCGGGACAGCCCGGCGGCGGCGTCGGTCACAGCGTGACGAGCGCGTCGGCGAACCGGTCGACGTGGCGCAGCGTGCGCTCGAGGTCGAACGCCTCGTCGAGCTGCGCGGGCGTGAGCGTGACGTGGGGATCCGACTCGAGGACGGCGCGGAAGGGGCGGCGCTCGGACCAGGCCGCGCGTGCGTCCCGCTGGACGATGCGGTACGCATCGTCGCGGGTGAGGCCGGCAGAGACGAGCTCGAGGAGGACGGACTGGGAGAAGACGAGGCCGAGCGAGCCCTCGGTCAGGTTCGAGAGCGCCCGCTCGGGGTGGATGACCAGGCCATCGGCCAGCCCGGTCGCCTTGCGCAGCATGTAACAAGCCAGCAGCGACGCGTCCGGGAGCGCGACGCGCTCCACCGAGCTGTGCGAGATGTCACGCTCGTGCCACAGGGCCACGTCCTCGAGCCCGGCACCGAGGTAGCCGCGCAGGAGTCGTGCCAAGCCGCACAGGCGCTCGGAGAGGATGGGATTCCGCTTGTGGGGCATGGCGGAACTGCCCTTCTGGCCGGCGGCGAAGGGCTCCTCCGCCTCGCCGACCTCGCTGCGGGCGAGGTGACGGATTTCGGTGCACATGAGCTCGACGGTGGTGCCGATGGACGCACACGCGTAGAAGTACTCGGCGTGGCGGTCCCGCGGGACGACCTGGGTGGCCGGTATCGGCGTGAGGCCGAGGGCGGCGCACACCCGTGCCTCGACCGCAGGATCGATGTTCGAGTACGTGCCGACCGCACCCGAAAGCTTGCCGACGGCGATCGCCTCGCGGGCCGCCCGCATGCGCCGCCGGTCGCGGTCGGCCTGGAGCGCCCACAGCGCGAACTTGGCGCCGAAGGTGGTCGGCTCGGCGTGCATGCCGTGCGTGCGCCCCGCGACAGGCACGCGCAGGAGCTCGAGGGCCCGCGCCTTGAGCACGATCACGAACGCATCGAGGTCGGTGAGCAGCAGGTCCGCGGCCTTGCTGAGGGTCGCGCACAACGCGGTGTCCACCACGTCCGAAGAGGTCAGCCCGTAGTGGATGTGAGAGCCGGCCGGGCCGCCGATGCGCTCCTGGACGACGTCGACGAACGCGGCCACGTCGTGGTCGGTCACCTTCTCGCGCTCGAGCACGTCGGCCACGAAGACATCGTCGACGGTGGGCGCCTTGGCCCGGCAGGTCGCGGCCTCGTCCGCCGGGACGACGCCGAGTGCCGCCTGGGCCTCCGTGGCCAGCAACTCGACCTCGAGCCACGTGGCGAACCGGGCTTGGTCGCTGAACAGTGCCGCCATGTCGGGCGGCGAGTAGCGCGGGATCACCGGACCGGCTCCCGCGCGGCCACGCCGGCGCCGGCCGCCTGGGCCGCGATGTCATGACGCAGTTGCATGCCCTCCCATTCAATCGGCGCGGCCGCGGCATACGCGCGCTCCCGCGCTTCGGCGAGCGTGGGCGCGACCGCGGTGACCCCGAGGACGCGTCCCCCGGCCGTGTGGAATGGGCCGTCCGCGCTGTGCCGTCCCGTTCCGGCGTGGAAGACGGTGGCGCCCGCGACGTCGGCGATGGACTGGCCGTCCGCCCTCAGGCCCTCGATCTCGTCGCCGAGCCGCGGGCTCTCGGGATAGCCCGCGGACGCCAGCACGACGCAGACGGCGGCGGCGTCGGCGAAGGCCGGCGGGTCGGCCTCGTCCAGCGCGCCGTTCGCCACCGCGAGGAGGAGCGCGGCCGCGTCGGATGCGAGCAAGGGGAGCACGACCTGGGTCTCGGGGTCGCCGAAGCGCACGTTGTACTCGATCACCTTGGGGCCCTCATCCGTGAGCATGAGCCCGGCGTAGAGCACGCCGCGGTAGTCGATGTCACGCCGGCGCAGCTCTTCGACCAGTGGCAGGACTGCGGTGTCCATGAGGCGATCGACGTCCGCGGCGCGCACCTGGGGCATCGGCGCGTAGGCGCCCATGCCGCCGGTGTTGGGCCCCTTGTCGCCGTCGCCGATGCGCTTGAAGTCCTGCGCGGGGACGAGCGGCACGGCGCGGGTGCCATCGCACAAGACGAGCAGGGAGCACTCCTCTCCTACGAGGCCCTCCTCGATCACGACGTGGCGCCCGGCGTCGCCGAATGCGGCGCCTGACAGCTTGGCCGTGACGTCGGCGCGGGCGTCCTCGATCGTGCGCGCCACCAGCACGCCCTTGCCCGCGGCCAGGCCGTCCGTCTTGATCACCCACGGCCCGGGCATCGTCTCGAGGTAGGCGCAGGCCTCCTTCGTCTGGAGCGCGTCGAACGTGGCGAAGCGGGCGGTCGGGACGCCGGCGGCACCGAGGACCTCCTTCATGAAGGCCTTCGACCCTTCCAAGAGCGCGCCGTCGGCGCCGGGGCCCACGACCGGCTTCCCCCGGGCGCGCAGCGTGTCGGCCAGCCCCGCGACCAGCGGTGCCTCGGGGCCGATGACGTAGAGGTCGGCTTCGACGTCGTCGACATGGGCGTCGGCGACGGTGATCGGCGGCGCCATGCCCGGGTTGCCGGGCGTGACGACCACGTCGGCCGTGCGCGCCAGTGTGTGGGCGAGCGCGTGCTCGCGTCCTCCGCTGCCGACGACGCAGACCCTCACGCGGTGGCGAAGGTGACGGTCTGCTCGCGGCCGGGCCCGACGCCCACCAGGCGGACCGGGACGCCGATCTGCTCGGAGAGGAACTCGATGTACGTGCAGGCGGCCGCGGGCAGGTCGCCCGGCGCGGTCGCGGCGGTGAGGTCGGTCCGCCAGCCCGGCAACTCCTCGTACACCGGCACCACCTTGTGGAAGGTGGACTGGTGGTACGGCACGTGCGTGTAGCGGATGCCGTCGGCCTCGTAGGCGACGCACACCTTCACCGACTCGAAGGTATCGAGCACGTCGAGCTTGGTCAGCGCGACCTCGGTCAACGAGTTGAGGCGCACGGCCTGTCGCAGCATGACGGCGTCGAACCAGCCACAGCGGCGCTTGCGCCCGGTGTTCGTGCCGTACTCGTGGCCGCGCTCGACGAGGAGCTCGCCCACGTCGTTCTCCTGCTCGGTGGGGAACGGTCCGGCGCCGACCCGCGTGACGTACGCCTTGGCGATGCCGATGACGCGCTCGATGTCGCGCGGCCCGAGGCCGGACCCGGTGCAAGCGCCGCCGGCCACCGGGTTCGAGGACGTGACGAACGGGTACGTGCCGTGGTCGAGGTCGAGGAAGGTGGCCTGCGCGCCCTCAAGAAGCACCTGGCGCCCCTTGTCCATCGCGTCGTGCACCATGCCCACGGTGTCGCCCACCATCGGCTCGATGCGCGGGGCGTACTCGCCCAGGTAACGGTCCGCGATGTCGCCCGCCGCCAGCGGCAGGCGGTTGTAGACCTTGGCCAGGACGGCGTTCTTCTCCTTGAGCGCCACGTCGAGCTTCTGGCGGAAGATCTTGGGGTCGAAGAGGTCCTGAACCCGGATACCCACGCGGGTGGCCTTGTCGGCGTAGGCGGGCCCGATGCCGCGCTTGGTCGTGCCCAATGCGTTCTTACCGAGGAAGCGCTCGGTGACCCGGTCGAGCTCCTGGTGGTACGGCATAATCAGGTGGGCGTTGCCGCTGACAACGAGCCGGCTGGTGTCGACGCCCTTGGCGGCCAGTGCATCGAGCTCCTCGAGCAGCACGGCGGGATCGACCACCACACCGTTGCCGATGATCGGCGTGATGTGGTCGTAGAGGATGCCGCTCGGGACGAGCTGGAGGGCGAAGGCCTCGCCATCGACCACGATGCGGTGGCCGGCGTTGTGGCCACCCTGGTAGCGCACCACCATGTCCATCTCGCTCGCAACGAGATCGGTGAACTTGCCCTTCCCCTCGTCGCCCCACTGGGTCCCGACCACCACGGTTGCGGGCACGCGCTGCTCCGTTCGCTCTGTCGCTTCGGATTACGCACCAGTGTACCGCCCCCCGAAATGGGGGTCGTCCGGGACGAAAGCCCGACGAAAGGCAGGAGAACGTTCAGGGAAAGGTCGGGCGACTTGGTTTGGCCCCGCGTGGCGTGGGTATCGCCGCGTGTGGGCACCTGGTCCGAAGAAGAGGTCCGGAGGGTCCGGCCGACGACCTATGGAAGGGGCCTATCTGTGGCGAACGAGCTGCGACACACGAGCGTGGCCTTCGTGGTGGCGAACGAGGGCATCGAACAAGCGGAACTGTTGCGCCCCTGGCAGGCCGTGGCCGACGCCGGCGGGAATCCGCAATTGGTGGCGCCGAACCCCGGCATGGTCGAGACGATGTGCCACCTGGACCGGGCTGACCGGTTCCCCGTGGACCTGGTGACCGACGAGGCCCACGGGAAGGATTTCGATGCCGTGGTGCTGCCGGGCGGCGTGGCGAACTCGGACCGCTTGCGCACGGACGCCGCGGCGGTCGACTTCCTCATGTCGATGTTCGAGGGCGGCAAGCCGATCGCGGCCATCTGCCACGGGGCGTGGCCGCTTGTCGAAGGCGACCTCGTGGCCGGGCGCACGCTGACTTCGTGGCCGAGCCTGCAGTCGGACCTGCGCAATGCCGGCGCCTATTGGGTCGACCGCGACGTCGTCGTTTGTCGGCAGGGCATCAACACCATGATCACCAGCCGGGGACCCGGCGATCTGGTGCCGTTCTGCCGCAACCTCGTCGACGTCTTCGCAAGGCAGGGTGCTCTCGTCTGAGGGCTCGTCGCTCGGGCGACAAACTCATTCACCGCACACTCGGCCCCACGAACTGCCCTTTTGGTGGGTCGTCCGCGGATAGGGTGCAGCACCGAGACGGGCCGATGTCGTGTCCCGTACAAGGGGAGGCTGGCGGTTCATGATGCACATCGGATCCTGGAAGAGGGCGGCGTGCGCGCTGGCAGGAGTGGTTGCACTGGGCGGGCCGGTCGCGGGGCTGGGGGTTGTG
>DATMMN010000006.1:0-8417 GCA_035569675.1 Acidimicrobiales bacterium
CCTCGAAGAGCCGCACCACGATCTCGGCCGCCGGGCCCTCCACCGATATCCGGTTGCCCTGGACGACGATCTGCTCGTCGGGGAAGGCCCCCTCGATCTGGCGCAGGTGCTCGTCGCGGGTACCGAGCAGCCCCGCCAGGAGGTGATTGCCGGGGACGAAGCACTCGGCGCGCAGGGTCGTGGTCACGCGGCGGTCATGTCTTGATGAAGTGTCCCTTGAGCGGCTCGCCGCCAAGGACGTGGAGGTGGAGATGCGGCACCGAATTCATGGCGTCGGGGCCGACGTTGAACACGAGCCGGTAGCCCCGGTCCGGGGTGGCGAGTCCGGCGGCGTCGGCCACCGCCCGCGCCGTCATGAGCATGTCGGCCAGCACCGGGCCGTCCTCGGCGGTGACGACGGACGCGTCCTCGATGTGGCGCCGCGGCACCACCAGCACGTGCAGCGGGGCGGCCGGGTTGATGTCCTTGAAGGCGACTGTCGTCTCGGTCTCGTAGACGGTGTCGGAGGGCACCTCGCCCGCCACGATCTTGCAGAAGAGGCAGTCGCTCATACGCCGGCGACGTGCTCCCTCTGCTCTGGCCCGATCACTCGCGCGAACATACCGGGCGCCGGGTGGCTCCCGTGACCATGTGGCCCGATCAGGGCCGGTCCTCCGTCTCGTCCGCGGCGGCCACCGTGCCCGTCCGCAGCGAGACCAACAACGCGCCGGCGGTGACCGCGGCCGTCTCGGCCCGCAGGACGCTCAGGCCGAAGCCGACCGTGGGCAGGCCGGACGCCAGCTCGTCGCTGCTCCACCCTCCTTCGGGCCCGACCGCCACGACGTGCTGGCGCTGGCTCGGCCGGTCGCCGCTCAACTGGGCGAGCACGACCTCGCCGTCGCCGCCCAGGCTCGCCAGCTCGGCGAAGCCAACGGTGTCGGTGACGTCCGGCAGCCAGACGCGCCGGCACTGGGCCGCCGCCTCGCGCGCCACGCGCCGCAACTTCTCGACCGTGGCCTTGCCCCGCGCCCCGCTCCAGCGGACGACACTGCGCTCGCTGCGCAACGGCACGATGCGGTCGATGCCGAGCTCGGTCAGCTTCTGCACGACCCACTCGGGGCGCTCGCCCTTGACGGGTGCGAAGGCGACCGTGAGCGCCGGCACTGCAGGCGGCTCCGACTGGACCGTCCCGTCGCCGCCCACCCCGGAGGCGCCCCGGACGGGCTCGAGCGCGGCACCGTCCTGCCACGTCGTGCGCGCCCAACGCCCGCGGCCGTCGGATGCGACGACCTCCTCGCCCCGACGCAGGCGGAGCACGCGGCCGAGGTGGTGCGCGTCGTCGTCGCCCAGCAGTGGACGGGCCGGGTCGTCCACGAACACCTGCGCCGACGCGGCCGCCCGCACGGTGATCGCGGCGTAGGCGGGACCGGTGTGACCGGCGGAGCCGGCGTCAGCCAAAAGCAGACCGCAGGCGCGAGAACACGCCCTCGCCGCCGGCTGAGCCCGGGGCGGCGACGTCCTCGCCCCGGGAGGCCGCGTACTGGCGCAGTAGCTCGTCCTGCTCGGGTGTCAGGTCCGTCGGCGTCGCGAGCAGCACGTGGATCAACAGGTCGCCGCGGCCGCGTCCGCGCAGGTGCGGCACCCCGAGACCGCGCATGCGCTCGACGTGCCCGTGCTGAGTGCCGGGCGCCACGAGCAGGCGCTGGGGACCGTCGAGCGACTCGATCTCGGTCTCGACGCCGAGCACCGCCTGCGCCAGGCCCACGGTCAGGGTCGTGTGCAGGTTGTCGCCCTCGCGTTCGAAGCGGGGGTCGGGCCGCACCGCGAGATGCACGAACAACGAGCCGTTCGGCGCGCCGCGCTGTCCCGCCGCGCCGCGTTCGGCCAACCGCAATGTCGACCCGTGCTCGACCCCGGCGGGGACCTCGACGGTGAACGTGTTCTCCTCCATCCGGCGCCCCTCGCCGCGGCACTCCGGGCACGGGTGCGGGATCATGTCGCCGGTGCCCGCGCAGCGCGAGCAGGCCACGCTCGTCACGACCTGGCCCAGCAACGACTGGCGCACACGCCGGAGCTCGCCGCTGCCCTGGCAGTCGATGCAGGTCTCGAGCTCGGTGTCCGGCGCCGTGCCCCGACCGGCGCACGTGGTGCAGATCGACGGCAGGCGGACCGAGATCTCCTTCTGGGAACCGAACACGGCCTCCGCGAACAGCAGGTCGAGCCGGACCTCCGCGTCGGCGCCGGGGACGGGCCCCCGCCGCCGGTTGGGTTGGCCCGACATCTGGCCGAAGAAGGCGTCGAAGATGTCGCCCAGGCCGCCCTCGAAGTTGAAGCCGCCCATGCCCCCGGCCTGCGTCCCGAACACGCCCTCCGGCCCGTAGCGGTCGTACTGGGCGCGGCGCTCGGGGTCGCGCAGCACCTCGTACGCCACGGTCACCTGCTTGAAGCGCGCCTCGGCCTCGGGATCGCCGTGGTTGGTGTCCGGGTGCAGCTCGCGGGCGCGCGCCCGATAGGCCCGCTTGATCTCCTCGTCGCTCGCGTCGTGCGCGACGCCGAGCAACTCGTAGAGGTCGCCCAGCCCGTCAGTGACGGCCATCGTGCCCTCCCGCCAACCGCTCGCCCAACCGCTCGCCCACCACGTGGGCGGCCGCCATCGTGCGTTCGTAGTCCATGCGGGTCGGGCCGAGCAGGCCGACCGCGCCGAGGTCGTGGCCGTCGACCGTGACCGGCGCAACAACCACGGCGCACGAGGACAGCGGCTCGTAGCCGTGCTCGGTGCCGATGGCGACCGACAACCCGCGGTCGAGGACATCGCGCAGGAGCGACACGACGACCAGCTGCTGTTCCAAGATGCTCAGCACCGAGCGGACGGTCTCGACCGCCTCGAAGGACTCGGCTAAGCGGGCGGGGCCGCCCACGAACACCTGGTCGGACTCGATGTCGCCTCCCATGGAGTCGAGCGCGCGCAGCGCCGCCGCCACGAGGCCGTCGACGGCCCTCGTCCCGCTCGCGGGCGCCGTCCAGGAGCCCGCCATGGTCTGCCCCACCAGGTGGGCGGAGAGGAAGGCGCCCGTGGCGGTCAGCACCTCGTCGGCGACCTCGGCCTCGAGGTCGATGGTGCGCTTCTCGACGGCGCCGTCGGAGAGCACGACGACGAGCAGCGCGTGGAGGGGCGAGAGCCCCACGAGCTGCACCGAGCGGATGGTGGAGGTCTCGTGCGACGGGCCGACCACCACGGCGGCGTACGAGGTCAGCTCGGAGAGCAGGCCGCTGGCGCGCTCGAGGACGGTCTCGATCTCGCCGTGCACCTGTTCGAAGAAGCGCGACACCTGACGGCGTTGCACCGGCCCGAGCACCCCCGGCGTCGTGAGGTGGTCGACGAAGAAGCGGTAGCCCTTGTCGGTCGGGATTCGGCCGGCGCTCGTGTGCGGTTGGACGAGATAGCCCTCGCGCTCCAGCGCGACCATCTCGGAGCGCACCGTGGCCGAGGAGACCCGAACCCCCGGTGCAGTGGCGACGTGCGAGGAGCCGACCGGCTCGGCCGTGCCGATGTACTGGCTCACCACCGCCTCGAGGATGGCGGCGCGCCGGACGTTGAGCTCGGAGTCCCCGAGGTCGTCGAGATGGGAGGCGGAGTCGTCGTTGGGAGTCATAAATGCCTTGGCACTCAAGTTTACCGAGTGCCAGGCGCCCGGCCCCGGGCGCGCGGCCCCACCTGGGGTGCGACGACCTGGTCCGATGGCAACGGCGCCGGCCTCCTACGACAAGGAGCCAGCGACCACCGACGGGACCGCCTCAGTCGTCCCCCAGCCTGAGCGCGGAAATGAACGCCTCCTGGGGCACCTCGACCCGACCGATGTTCTTCATCCGCTTCTTGCCCTCTTTCTGCCTCTCGAGCAGCTTGCGCTTCCGGGTGATGTCGCCGCCGTAGCACTTGGCCAGGACGTCCTTGCGCTTCGCCTTCACCGTTTCGCGCGCCACGATGCGCCCGCCGATGGCCGCCTGGATCGGCACGTCGAACAGCTGACGCGGGATCAGCTCGCGGAGCTTCTCGGCCATCTTGCGCCCGTACACCTCGGCCGACCCGCGGTACACGATCGTCGAGAAGGCGTCCACCGGCGTCTGGTTGATCAAGATGTCGACCCGCACGAGGTTGGCGGTGGCATACCCCTCGGGTTCGTAGTCGAGCGAGGCGTACCCCTTCGTGCGTGACTTGAGCTGGTCGAAGAAATCGATCACCACCTCGGCCAGTGGCAACGTGTAGACGAGCTCGACCCGCTCCGGAGACAGGTACTCCATCCGCGTCATTTCCGCCCGCCGCGACTGGCACAGCTCCATCACCGTGCCCGTGTACTCGCTCGGCGTGATGATGGTGGCCGAGAGCATCGGCTCGTCGATGTGATCGATCCGGCTCGCGTCGGGCAGCTCGGTCGGATTGTCGACGTCGAGCTCGCCCCCGTCTGTCAGGAAGGCCCGGTAGGCCACGCTCGGGGCGGTGGCGATGAGCGACAGGTCGAACTCGCGCTCCAGCCGCTCCCGCACGATCTCCATGTGCAACAGTCCCAAGAACCCGCAGCGGAACCCGATGCCGAGCGCGTGCGACGTCTCGGGCTCGAACGTGAACGACGCGTCATTCAACTTCAGCTTGTCCAGCGCGTCGCGCAGGTCGGGCAGCTCGTCGCCGTCGACGGGGTACAAGCCGCAGAAGACCATGGGCTTGGGGTCGCGGTAGCCCGCCAACGCCTGCGTCGCGCCATGGGTTGCCGTCGTCACCGTCTCACCCGAGCGGGCCTCGCCCACGTCCTTGATCCCCGCAATCAAATAGCCCACCTCGCCCGGCCCGAGTTGGCGCACCGGCAGCGCGTCGGGCGTGCGCACCCCGACCTCCTCGATGTCGTGCACCGCGTTCGCCTGCATGAACCGCAGCCGCGCCCCGGCCGCCAGCGTCCCGTCCACGATGCGGATGGAGCTGACCACGCCGCGGTACTGGTCGTAGGAGGAGTCGAAGATGAGCGCCCGTAGCGGCGCCGCCGCGTCGCCCTTGGGAGCCGGGATGCGGGCGATGATGGCGTCGAGCAGCTCGGGCACCCCCTCCCCCGTCTTGGCCGAGATGCGCAGGATGTCCCCGGCCGGCAGCCCGAGCACGTGCTCGATCTCGAGCGCGCAACGCTCCGGGTCGGCTGCCGGCAGGTCGATCTTGTTGAGGACCGGCACGATCTCGAGGTCGTTCTCGATGGCCTGGTAGCTGTTGGCCAGCGTCTGGGCCTGGATCCCCTGGCTCGCGTCCACCAGCAGCACCGCCCCCTCGCAGGCCGCCAGCGAGCGGGACACCTCGTAGCCGAAATCGACGTGGCCCGGCGTGTCGATGAGATGGAGCACGTGGCCGCCGTGCTCGACCCGAACGTTCTGCGCCTTGATGGTGATGCCCCGCTCCCGCTCGATGTCCATGGAGTCGAGGTACTGCTCACGCATCAGCCGGGGGTCGACAGCGCCGGTGATCTCGAGGATGCGGTCCGACAGCGTCGACTTGCCGTGGTCGACGTGGCTGATGATGGAGAAGTTGCGGATGCGCTCGATCGCAACCGGTCCACGGTCGTTGACGGGGGGCGGCACGGTCCGTCGATCGTACCGGCCTCGCCCCCCGTTCCCGGTCGCCTGGCCAGGGAACTTGTTCGCGCCGTGCCGTCCGGCGCCTGTTGGATCATGGCCGCCACCTGCTACAGTTGTCGTCCGCACCGGTGGACTCCCGCCCTTCCGCCGGGCCCTTTCGAAAACCGAGGATTTCTTCACGTGGCCAACATCAAGAGCCAGATCAAGCGGAACCGCCAGAACGAGAAGCGCCGCGTGCGGAACAAGTCGGTGCGCGCGGAGTTGCGCACCCGTTCCAAGTCGGCCGTGACGGCCGCCGAGGTCGGCGCCGAGGACAGCGCGGAAGCGCTGCGCCTGGCCGTGAAGCGCATCGACAAGGCCGCGGCCCAGGGTGTCATCCACAAGAACACAGCGGCCAACCACAAGTCGCGCCTCGTCCGGCGCATCTCTGCGATCGAGGCCGCGGCGGCCGAATAACCGGCCCACCGGCGGGGATCCAAGCAACTTCGCTTAGACCTGTCTACGCTCCCGCCCGGAGGCGCCAACCGCGGCGCCACGAGAGGGTGGTTGGCGATGCAGTCTCATCCGTCGGAGTCCCATGTCTTTGAGCCGTTCCGCCGGGCCGCTCGCGCCTTGGCCGCCTCCACCCTGTGCGCCGGCGCCGTTGTCGCCGGTCTCGTCGCGCTCGGCGGCCCGGCCGTCGGGGCGCCGAACCCCCCGCCGAGTTTCATCGTGGCGAACTACTTCGACAACAACACCTTGACGTTCCCGGTGACCGCCAACGGGAACGTGGCGCCCGCGGTCACGAACTCGAGTACCGGCGTGAGCGCTCCCACCGGTTCCGTCCTCGACGCGGCAGGCGACCTCTGGTTGGCCAACGACGGGGCGCCGACCGTCGTGATGTACACGGCCAGCCAGCTGGCGTCGTCGGGCAGCCCGGCGCCGGCTGTCACCATCACCACAGGCGGCTTACCTAGCGCGGTCGCGCTCGATGCGGCTGGCAACTTGTGGGTGAGCAACTTCAGCACCACCCCAGGCATCGAGGAGTTCACCAAGAGTCAGATCCAGTCCACCGGGAGCCCGACGCCGGCGGTCAGCCTTTCGGGCTCGTCGACGTACGCCTGGGGTCTCACGTTCGACAGCGCGGGCAACCTGTGGACCGGTGGTTACGGCCCCGCAGGTGTAAACGAGTTCACCAAGAGCCAGCTGGCCACCTCGGGCAGCCCGACACCTGCTGTCACCATCGCAGGGATCGGCGATCCGGTGATGCCGACGTTCGACGCCCAGGGCAACCTCTGGGTATCGCAGAACACCGGAACCCCGGCGGTCGACGAGTTCACGCCGAGCCAGTTGGCCGCCTCGGGCAACCCCACGCCCGCAGTGCAGCTCACCGGGGGCGGCCTCAACCGGCCGGCCGGCCTCGAGTTCGACACCTCGGGCAGCCTGTGGGTGGCCAACTACGCGGGCAACAGCGTGACGGAGTACACCCAGGGCCAGCTGACGGCCACCGGCAGCCCGACACCGGCCGCCACCGTCGCCGGGGCGAACACCACTTTGGACGGGCCGGCTGACGTGACTCTCAGCGAGCCACCGGTCGTCACTTCGGTGAGCCCCGCTGCCGGTCCCCAGGGCACAGTCGTGACCATCACGGGGGCGGGGTTCCTGGTCGGCTCGAGCGTCAGCTTCGGATCGACGCCGGCAACCTCGGTCACCTATGTGTCGCCTTATGAGCTCCAGGCCACCGCGCCTGCTGGCGCGGGGACTGTCGACGTGACGGTGTCCACCTCGGGCGGCACGAGTGCCACCAGCACGGCCGACCAGTTCACCCTCTCGGGCGGTGGGTACTGGGAGGTGGCCTCCGACGGCGGCATCTTCAACTACGGCACGCCCTTCTTCGGGTCCCAGGGTGGCCAGCACCTCAACGCGCCCGTCGTGGGCATGGCGGGGGACCCGGCCACCGGCGGCTACTGGGAGGTGGCCGCGGACGGCGGCGTCTTCGGCTTCAACGCGCCGTACCTGGGCGGCCGCGGCGGCCAGCCGCTCAATGCGCCCATCGTCGGTATGGCGGCGACCAAGGACGGCGGCGGCTACTGGCTGGTCGCCAAGGACGGCGGCATCTTCAACTACGGCGACGCTGCGTTCGCGGGGTCCATGGGCGGCAAGCACCTCAACTCACCCGTTGTGGGGATCGCGGCCGACACGACCACGGGCGGCTACTGGGAGGTAGCCGGCGACGGCGGCATCTTCAACTTCAACGCGCCCTTCTTGGGCAGTCGCGGGGGCCAGCCGCTCAACGCGCCCGTCGTGGGGATCGCAGCGGGGGCCAACGGCGCGGGCTACTGGCTCGTGGCCAAGGACGGCGGCATCTTCAACTACGGCGCCCCGTTCCTCGGCAGCCGCGGCGGCCAGCCGCTCAACGCACCCGTGGTCGGCATCGCAGCCGACATCATCTCGGGCGGCTATTGGGAGATCGCCTCCGACGGGGGCATCTTCAACTACGGCGCCCCGTTCCTGGGCAGCCGCGGCGGCCAGCCGCTCAATGCGCCGGTGGTGGGTATCGCCGCCGGCTGAACCCGGACCTGTTCATGTCCACGTCCAACCGGGCGCGCAGGTCCTCCAAGCACTATCCACCTAGGTGGAAGGTGAACATCTTCTCGGGCTCGATGCGCGCCGCGAGGGCGTCGGCGTTGTCGAGCCACTCCTCGAATGCAGGCCCCTGCTTGGGCAGATACTCGTCGAGCACGGCCTGACGCAGCTCGGCGCACGCGGGGTCGTCCATCGGGTAGCACTGCGCGCGCCCGTGCACCGTGACCGCGAAGTCCTCCCCCGGCAGGTGCGTCGCGCTCACC
>DATMMN010000007.1:0-5422 GCA_035569675.1 Acidimicrobiales bacterium
AAGACGGCGTCGCCGAAGCTGAAGATGCCGCCGTCAGACGCCACGAGCCAGTAGCCGCCCCCGGAAGGCGTCACCGCGATGCCCACGATCGGCTTGTTGAGGGGCTTGCCGCCCATCGAGCCGTAGAAGACGGCCGAGCCGTAGTTGAAGACGCCCCCGTCGGAGGCGACCAGGTAGTAGCCGTCACCCGCGGGCATCGTCGCCATGCCGACAATCGGGGCGTTCAGCACCGTCGCGCCCAGGGAGCCCAAGAAGGGCGCGCCCGGCCCGTAGTTGAAGATGCCGCCGTCGGTAGCCACGAAGCGATAACCGCTGCGGGCAATGGGGGCCATGAGGTCGTAGGTCTTGATGACCGACCCGGTTACGCCTACTCCGCTCGACATGCAGGCCCAGTCGGTCAGGCACGAGATGCCGGTAAGAATGGTCGGGTTCGCGCCAGCCGGGTTCGGTGGCGCCACCATGTGCCAGGACTGGCCGTCGTAGGTCAGGGCCTGGGTAACGGTCGCAGTCGAGTTGGGCGCAGCGCCCACCGCCGCGCACGAGGTCGCGCTGAAGCAGCTGATGCCGTAGAGAGTGTTGTTGGTGGTCGCAGGGCTCGGCGTTGCGAACGGGTTCCAAGCCGAGCCAGACCAGGTTTCGGCCAGGTTGATTTGGTTGCCTCCCTGAATGTTGGCGCCGACTGCTGCGCAGAACGTGAGCCCGGCACACGAAACGGCGGTGAAGTAGCCCGTTGACCCAGAGGTGAGTGGCACCGTCGTCGAGGTCCAGCCCGAGCCGTTCCAGAACTCCGCCAGCGGTTGGTTGCTACTGCTGACGGTCATGTTGCCAACCAACATGCACGAAGTCGGCGCGCCGCAGGACAGGCCAAACGGGGTGGCAGCTGTGGCGCCGGTGGGCAGCGGCAGGCTCGTCATGGTCCAAGACGAGCCGTTCCACTGCTCGGTGATCGGGCCAGGAGATCCGATGCCGCCCGCCATGCACCACGAGACGGACAAGCACGAAACACCGGTGAGGAACGCGCTAGAGGTGGTTGACGCGTTCACCAGGACGATCGACCAAGAGGTGCCGTTCCACTGTTCGATGAGCGGCGAGGTTCCGCCGGAGAACTGAGCAGCCCCCACCGCGACGCAGAACGAGGTGGTGACGCAGGAGACGTCGGTGAGGAAAGGAGTGGAGGTGGCACCGGTCACCGTCGGAAGCGTGAGCAGTGGCCCCCAAGTGGTTCCATTCCAGGTCTGTGCCTGGTAGCTGGGTGCCACGAGGATCGGACCCCCCACCTTCATGCAAAACGCCGCCGTGACACAGGAGAGCTCCCCCGTGAACGGCGCCGGGGCGGTCGACACCGCGTTGGGGACGACCGACCAGTTGGAGGCGCTCACCTGCGCCGGCACCGTGAGGCCGTGTGGCTGGGCGGCTGGAGCACCGCCCGCGTCGACGAGTAGAAGAGGGAGCGCCATCAGAGCCACCGCGCAACCAGCTATCCAGATCCGCACCAAAGACCGCATCAGCAGAACCTCCCCATACGCCCCCCTTGTGGGTGAAGCGTGTCCCACGTTCACAGTTGGGTCAAGCGCGACTCCCAGGTTGTTCCTAGCTGAGCGCCCCTGATTCACGCAGCTTGGTCACGACGTCCTCGGAGACGCCCCACTCCACCAAACCCGAGATGGTGTCGGCACCCGGTGGCGAGGGCGGCGATGAGATGGCGGACGGCGTGCGAGAGAAGCGGGGCGAGGGGGCCGGCTGCACGGCGCCGCCGACCTCGACGAAGGTCGAACGCGCGACGTTGTGCGGGTGCCGGTTGGCCTCCCACGGTGAGAGCACCGGCACCACGCAGGCGTCGGTGCCGTCGAAGATCGCCGACCACTCGTCGCGGGTCTTGGTCTTGAAGATCTCGCCGAAACGAGCCTTCATGGCCGGCCACTGCTGCCGCGACATCTGCGGGGGCAACGACGAGTCGCCCTCGAGCCCGAGCCCCTTGATCAGCTCGGCGTAGAACTGCGCCTCGATCCCGCCGACCGCCATCCATTTGCCGTCGCCGGTCTCGTAGACCTCGTAGAACGGGGCGCCGGTGTCGAGCATGTTCGCACCACGCTCGTCGTTCCAGAGCCCGTGGCGGTGGAAGGCGTGGATCATCGTCATCAGCGTCGCGGCGCCGTCGACCATGGCCGCATCGACAACCTGACCCTCCCCAGAGCGGGCCGCCTCCAACAGCGCGGCGACCATGCCGAAGGCCAGGAGCATGCCGCCGCCCCCGAAGTCGCCGACGAGGTTGAGCGGCGGGACGGGCGCGGAATCGGCCCGCCCGAGCGGCCAAAGGGCCCCGCCGATGGCGATGTAGTCGATGTCGTGGCCGGCCATCGAGGCCATGGGCCCGTCCTGGCCCCAGCCGGTCATGCGCCCGTAGACGAGTCGCTTGTTGCGCGCGAAACAGTCCTCGGGCCCGACGCCGAGGCGCTCGGCCACGCCGGGACGGAAACCCTCGATCAGCCCGTCGGCCTGCTCCACCAGCCCGAGGACGAGCTCGAGCGCGTCGGGATTCTTGAGGTCGATCCCCACCGACGGCCGCGAGCGGTTCAACAGGTCCCAATAGGAACCAGCCCCGGCCTTCGCGAACTCCTCCCCCGCCTCCACCGCACCGGCGGGTGCCCGCTCGAGTCGCAGTACCTGAGCGCCGGCGTCGGCCAGCATCATGCAGGTGAACGGCGCGGGCCCGATGCCTGCGAGCTCGATGATCTTGATCCCGCTCAGCGGGCCAGTACGGACTCGGTCGACCATCGCAGGATCGTGACCCGGGCTGCACGCAGCGGTCAAGCCGGGCCACAAGGCTCGGGGCGCAAGCCGAGCCCCGGCGACACGGTCGCCTGGGTCAAGCTGGAGCACGTGCCCAAGGCCCGTGCGCCCGGAAGAGTCACCGTTATCGGCGACCACACCGACTACAACGGCGGGGTCTCGCTGCCGATCGCCATCGACCTGGCGACCGAGGTCACGTTCACTCCGAAGCCAGGGAGCTTTCTGGTCGGCGTCGAGTCGGACCAGTTCCCGGACGAGCCGCTCGAGATCGCACTCGACACGGTCGGCACCGTTGCCTGGGGCGTGGTGGCGGCACACTCGCATCTCGCCTCGGCGCTCCTGCGGGTGCAGCACCCGAGCGCCGGCGGGGCCGTGCGGGTAACGAGCACACTGCCGGTGGGTGCGGGCCTCTCGTCAAGCGCCGCGTTCTCGGTGGCCCTGTTGCTTGCGCTCGGCCACAGCGACGATCCGCTGGCGCTCGCTCTCACCTGCCAGGAGGCGGAACGACTGGCCGGCTCACATGTCGGGCTCCTCGACCCCTTGGCGATCGCGGGCGCAGAAGAGGGACACGCGCTGCACATCGACTTCCACACGCTCGAGACACACCAGGTGGCGATACCGAAGGAGGCGCAGTTCGTCATCGTGCACAGCGAGTCGCCACGGCTCCTCGTGGACTCGCCGTACGCCACACGACGAGCCGAATGCGAGCGCGCAGCGCAGCTGCTCGGCCGGCCCCTCGGCTTGTGCACGTTGGGGGACCTCAGCGAGTTGAGCGATCCCGTGCTGCGACGCCGGGCGCGCCATGTCGTGACCGAGTGCGGACGAGTCAGAGAAGCCGAGCGGGTGCTGGCCCGGGGCAACCTCGGAGCACTGGGCGAGATCATGACCGAAGGCCACCGCAGCCTGGCCAACGACTACCGGGTGTCGGTGCCCGCGGTGGACGAACTGGTGGAGGGCTTGCTCGGCCAGCCCGGAGTCCTCGGCGCGCGGATGACGGGCGGCGGGTTCGGCGGGTGCGTCATCGCGCTGTGCACGGGCGATTCGCCGGCGTTGGATCCGATGACCCACTCTCCGAGACGGGCCTGGCGGATCAGCCCGGCTGGTCGCGCAGAGCTGCTTGCGACGTAGCGACGAGCGCGTCGAGCACGCCGACGGCGCGCCCGCTGTCGATCGACTCGCGAGCCAAGTTGAGTCCGGTGGCGAGGTCGGCAACACGGCCGGCGACCATCAAGGCGGCGGCGGCGTTGAGGATTCCGATGTCGCGGCGGGCACCCGTCTCGCCCTCGAGCACCGAGCGGATCACCTTGGCGTTGAAGGCGGCCTCGCCACCCTTGAGGTTGGCCATCGTCGCCGGCGCGAGCCCCAGAGCCGTGGGGTCGACGCGCCACTCGGAGAGCTCGAAGCCGGCGTCGGGCGTCGTGGGGTCGGCACGGACCTCGAGCACGGAGGCGGGCGAGGTCACGCTCAGTTCGTCGAGGCCGTCGTCGGCGTGGATGATGAAGGTGCGGCGGCTGCCGGTGGCGCCGAAGACGCCGGCCATGATCGGCGCCATGGCGGGGTCGGAGACGCCGACGAGCTGGTATCGAGTGCGGGCGGGGTTGGTGAGCGGTCCGAGGTAGTTGAACACCGTCGGCACGCCCAGCTCCTTGCGCACGGGGCCGACGAAGCGCATGGCGGGGTGGAAGCGTTGGGCGAAGCAGAACCCCATGCCGGCGGTGCGGACGCACTCGGCGACGCCTTCGGGACCTATCTCGATCGCGACGCCGAGCGCTTCGAGCACGTCTGCCGTGCCGACGGCCGATGACGCGGCGCGGTTGCCGTGTTTGCACACGTACACGCCGCAGCCCGCAGTGATGAACGACGCCAGCGTCGTCACGTTGATGGAAGCGAGGCGATCACCGCCCGTGCCGACGAGGTCGACCACCACCGTGTCGTCCGGTAGGCCCAAGGGGCACGGCACCGCCACGTCGACCATGGCCCGGGCCAGACCCGTGACCTCCTCGGCCGTCTCGCCCTTGGCGTGCAGCAACGTCAGGAACGCGCCGATCTGGGCCGGCGTGGCCTCGCCCGCGAAGACGACGCGCATGGTGGCCTCGGCCTGCGCTGCGGTCAGCGCCTCGCGGCGTGAGAGGGTGGCCAGGACCTCCGGCCAGCCGCCGAACTCGGCGGCGCTCACGACCGGCTCACGAAGTCGATCAGTCCCACCACAGGTCGTGGTCCAGGACGCCGCGGGCGATCAAGCCGAGCTGGACCTGTGACGTGCCCTCGACGATGGTGAGCTGCTTGGCGTCGCGGTACCACTGCTCCGTCGGGTGGTCCTCCATGTACCCGGCTGCGCCCAGCAACTGGACGGCAAGCGAGGAGGCCCGCACGGCGAGCTCCGTCGCGTGGTACTTCGCCATCGACAGATACGGCACGTACTCCTTGGTGAACTTGCCGGCGTCGGCCAGGACGGCGGCACGGTACGTCAGCAAGCGCGCCGCCTCTATATCCACCGCGCACTTCGCGATCTCCCACTGGATCCCCTGGAAGTCCGCGATCGTCCTTCCGAACGCCGCGCGCTGCTGCACGTACTCGGTGGCGTACATCAACGCGCCCTCGGCGAGGCCGATGCCCCGGGCGGCGACGATCG
>DATMMN010000008.1:0-3841 GCA_035569675.1 Acidimicrobiales bacterium
CTCGCCTTCGGCCAGTGGGGCAACAAGAACGTGGGTCTCGTGCTCGACGCCTGGGCGCGGCTCGAGCGAGAGGGCGGCGACCCGCCGGCGCTCGTCATCGTGGGGCTGCCGGAAACGGAGCGGGTGACGGTGCAGGCAGACGTGGCGTCACGCCGGCTGGGCACGCTCGTCACCGTGAAGCCGTGGCTCGACCCTGACGAGTTCCGGCGAGAGTTCACCGGGGCGTCACTGGTCGTGTTTCCCTCCGACTACGAGGGCTTCGGCCTCCCGGCGCTCGAAGCGATGCGCCTCGGCATCCCCGTCGTCGTCACGCCGGATCCCGCGCTCTTCGAGGTGACGGGCGGGCTGGCCACGGTCATGGACGGATGGGACGCGGCGGCGCTGGCGCGGGCGGTTCCCGTGGCGCGCACGCAGAGTGCCGAGGACCTCGAGCGCGGGGTCAAGCACGCGTCCGAGTTCACGTGGGGACGCACCGCGCGCGAGGTACGAGCGACGTTGGCGGGATCCATCGCCGCCGCCGGGAGGGCCTGAGGCGGAAGCGGGCGACGCGCCGTCCTGGGCTATTTGGTCCAACCGAGATCGTCGAGGGTACGCCCGAGGGCCGGAATGTCGGCTTCGATGTCGCTGACGAGGAACTCGGAAAACGACACGGGCTCCGGGTTGCCGGTACCGAGGACGTAGCGGTACTCGAGGCCGGGTACCGACTCGGCCAGCTTCCAGTAGCAGGCGTTAGTGCCGCCAGCCGGAAAGAGCTCGACCACCGCGGCACCTGGAAAAGCGAACGTCAGATTGACGAGACCAGCGCTGTGCGCGCCCACGATCATCGACGCCTGGGCGAACGTCTCGATCTGCTCCAATGCGGACAGTTTCCCGGGATCCACCATCTCGAAGCCGCGACCTCCGAGGTAGTCCATGAGCTCGGCCTCGTTGTCCACGCGGCGGTTGTTCATACTGGCGCCTCGCGTGACGTAGATCGCCCGGCCTCCGATGCGCTTGATGTTCGGCGGCAAAAGCTTGCGGCGCAGGTACTCGATCGCCCACGGCGGGTTGATGATGGTCATTGCGGGCGGCGACGGGACGACCAGCGTCTCTGCGACGACGTGGCGTGTCTCGGAGCTGTCGATGGCACGGTCGAGATCTACTCCCATCATCTCGAGCAGCTCGCGCTGGAAACCCGTTGCCTTGGGCGCGTAGAACAGGTCGGGGGGAGCGATGTCGGGGCATTGCTCGAGTACGCCCAGTCGCGGCAGCACGTCGATCATGAAGTGGTAGTAGTTCGAATCGCCCTGCATCGCGAGGAGGCCCAACCGCCCGCCCACTTCGAGCGGCAGGCCTGGGAACGGATGTAGGAAGATCGGGTGCTCGGTGGCACGACGCGTCCCGAAGTAGAGGCTTACTTCGACGAGCAGGTCGTCGTCGGCCGTGATGACCGCATTGTGCGGCGAAAGGACGCGGCCGTGCGGCAGCTCGGCGATGGCGACGCGGCGAACGTGCTCGGAGAGCCACGGCAGATAGTCCGCGCTGCGGTCCGTGGAGCCCTTCGGGACGTTGCGGTGGAGCATCTCGGGCGGGCGGACCGTGAGGCAGCGACCGCCCGTGGTGGCGGCCGCCTCCTCCATGCTCTCGACGTAACCCGTGGGCAGATAGCCGCCACGCAGCTGACTGGCGCGGACGGTGACCGGCGCGACCATGCGCGTTGCCTGCGTGTACGCCGGCTTGAGATAGGGCCACATCGGGCGCAGACGAGGTGCGAGTCGAACCACGAAAACCTCAGGTGCGGCGGCGGGCGAAGACGACGAGGCCCATCCACGTGCTTTTCGGCAGGTAGCGCTCCGTGGCGCCGATAACCCTTCGGAGACGCGGCCACGGCTTGAAGTACTGCTCGAGCCCGGTGCGGTGGGCGAGCGCCCAGTCGAAGTCGGCGTCGAAGACCCGGGCCAGATCCGCGCGGGTGTTCATCTTGTAGGCGGTGTGGAAGACATCCTGCGCTTCCCGGCCCGGCTGCAGGTGGGCCACGGCGCCGGCGTGGCGCTCGTTGGGCACGACACGCGCCACGACTGAGAGCAGCGAGCGGCGACTGACCGTGCGCCCGACGAAGGTGCCGCCCGGGCTCAGGACGCGGGCCAGCTCCTTGACGAACGCTTCGGGGTCGGACACGTGCTCGAGCACGTAGTCACTGACCGCGAGGTCGACCGACGCGTCGTCGAGCGGCCAGCGGCCGTCGGCGCCGATGAGGCGGAACTCGTCGATGACCGGGTTGGCGGTGCCCGCGTCCTCGATGTCGATGCCGACGACGGTGCGGCCCTCGCCCCGGAGGTCCTGCCAGGGCCCACCGGGCTGATCGAGCTCGACGGCTGCGCCGCGGCCGCACCCGACCTCGACCACGAGCTTGGCGTGGGCGGCGAGCGCCTGGGCGCTGACGAAGAAGACGTGCGCACTGTCGGTGCCCAGGATGCGGTCGTCGAACATCTCGCCAAGGCCCCGGTAGCCCGACGGGGCCGCCTTCGTGCTGGGGGCGCGTCGCGGCCGGGCCGCTGCCCCTTTTTGTTCGGCGCCCGGCATGGGTTACGAGGAACCGAATGTGGGCGCGGCGTGCCGCCCGCCGCTTTTGGGCCCGTCGAGGGCCGCCGGCTCAGAGGGCGCGTGTGCGGCGGGAGTGTCGCTTTCGAGTGGCTCCGGTTCCGATGCTGCGTGCCGCCCGACTGTGCCGCGAACCCGGCGCGGCTGACCGTTGCTGACGAGTGCCGGCGGTTCGGGCAATTCGACCGGCAGGGCGATCGCATCGTGGGCCGGTGCCGCCGGCGGTGCGTAGTCGCGGAACGTGAGCGCAAGCAGGAACGAGATCCAAAACCATCGGTCGACCAGTTCCGGACCCTGCATCGCGAAGAAGAGGACGGCGATGCACGCCGCGAGGACCACATCGCGCATGGGGTCCCAGTTCTTTCCGGAGCGTAATCGGCCGTGCAGGAGCCGGTTCAAGGCGGAACCCACCATGATGATGAGTCCGACCAGCATGAAGACGCCACCGCCGTACCAGTACAGGGCAATCAGGTTGTGTGCCGGGTAGTACACGTAGAGCGACTTGTCGAAATAGACGCCCAGCGTCTGCTGATCGAGCCCGTGGCCGATGATCGGTTTCTGGAGGATCTCGCTCCAGGCCTTGTCGATCGTGTCGATGCGCAGTTGCAGCGTCCCTCCGCCCGACCCCGCGTTGGAGTTCGTGGTCTTCTCGATGCGTGTGATCGGATCGAGTTTGGAGCCGCGGTCGATCACACCGAAGACGAGCAGGTAGACGGCGGCCAGCGCGAGCACGACGGACACCACCGTCTTGAGAGGCACCCCGCGGGCGATGAACAGCACCAGGAGCCCGACGATCACGGCCGCCATACCCGAGACGCTCGCGGCCAGCAGCAGCGCGATGGCGATCACGAAGACGCAACAGCTGAGGTACCAGTGCCTGCGAAAGCCGATCTGGAGCAGGAGGCCGATCCCCATGACGATGCCCAAGGCGAAGACAATGCCGGCGAGGTTCGGCTGGTTGCTGAGGCCGACCGCCCGCGCGTTGCCACCGATCGTCCCGCTCCCGGCGGCGATGGAGCCGGCCTTGGGCAGGAAGACGTGCAGTGTGACCTGCAGTATGGCGACGAACGCCGACAGCGAGACGCCGGCGATGAAGAACCCCATGGCGCGTTGGAGGTGCAGCGTCGTACCCAGCTGCTGGCGGAGCAGGTACTGCAGGATGAAGAACACGTAGACCGCGTTGAAGACGACGACGACCGACTGCGGCACTGCGTCGGCCTGCGTGCTGGCCACCATGCCGGCCAGGAGGAACATGAAGGCG
>DATMMN010000009.1:0-4573 GCA_035569675.1 Acidimicrobiales bacterium
AGGAAAGCGGGGTGAAGAGGATGTCAATCCTTGAGGTCACCGGCCTGCGCGTCCGCTACGGCGGCGTCGTAGCGGTGCGCGGCATCGACTTGTCCCTGGATCTGGGCCGTATCGAGGTGATCCTGGGCGCCAACGGCGCGGGCAAGACCTCCAGCCTGCGAGCCATCTCCGGGCAGCTCAGGCAGGAGGCGGGCAAGATCGTCTGGGACGGCGCGGATATCTCCCGATGGCCCTCCTACAAGGTGGCCAGGGCCGGGCTGGTCCTGGTGCCGGAGGGACGCAAGGTCTTCGCTCCGCTCAGCGTGCATGAGAACCTGCTGCTCGGCGGGTATGTCAAGCACTCCGAGTCGGGGCGTGAGCGGCTGCTCAAGCAGGTGCTGGAGCTGTTCCCGATCCTGGGCCAGCGCAGCCGCCAGCCGGCCGGGCTGCTCAGCGGCGGCGAGCAGCAGATGCTCGCGCTCGGCCGGGCCATGATGTCCGCGCCCAAGGCGATCCTCATGGACGAGCCGTCCATGGGCCTGGCCCCGGTGGTCGTGGACGCCGTCATGGACGCGATCGCCGACATCTCGAGCACCGGCATCGGCGTCCTGATGGTCGAGCAGAACGCCATGGCCGCCCTGCGCGTGGCCAGGTCCGCGGTGGTAATGGAGCGCGGGCACCTGACGCTCACCGGGTCGGCCACCGAGATGCGCAGGCATCCAGACGTGGTGAAGGCCTTTCTCGGCGATCGGGCCGGAAAGTGATGCCGCCAGAAGAGGAAGGAAGGGTCGCCATGTCCGCAGCCGGAATCGAGGCACGGCTCAGGCGGATCGAGGACAAGGCCGACATCGAGGACCTGGTCGTTCTCTACGGCTTCGTCATGGACGAACGCGACCTGGCCGGCGTCCGCAGGCTCTTCGCCGAAGATGCCACCCTGCGTTCGCACGACGGAGTGTTCGCCGCGTCCGGGCTGGACCAGATCCTGCAGACCTACCAGGGCCGATTCGGCGCGCTCGGGCCGACGAACCATGTCAGCCACGGGCACGTGGTGCGGTTCGACGAGGACAACCCCGACATCGCCCGCGGCTTGGTCGCCGGCCACGCGGAGGTCGTGCGCAACGACCAGCCGATGCTGGTCGCGCTGCGCTACCGGGATGTCTACCGGCGGACTCAGGACGGCTGGCGCTTCCAGGACCGCCTCATGGGCTACATGTACTACGCGAGCGTCCAGGACTACGCCGAGGCGCTGAAGGGCCCGCTGAGCGTGCGGGCCTACGGCGACAAGCGGCCAGCCCACTGGCCCGAGGCGCTCTACGGCCCGTCCGTCCCGGCCTGGCTCGGTGATTTCCTAAGTTGATTTACATGCCGCCCGAGCCCGGGATCTCGTGCGACGCGACGCGACGGGCCTAGTGCTCGTCCGCAAGGAGATCACCTTCCGGACGACGCAGATTGACGACATCCCCGAGGGCTAATCGCCCGGCCGTCCGCCTAGAGCTTTCGCTGGACCCGTGCGGGTCGATCTCCGGAGGAGAGACAGTGAGTGAGAGCGACGACGTCGAGAAGGTCCTCATCTCTGAATCCGACGTATGGCGTGGTCGATGACGCGACGAAGCGGAGAGGCTGAGGTAACGGCGAGGTGGAGATAGGCGTCCTCATCGGTGACGTGCATTCGAGCACCGATCCGCGGGTCCAGATGGACGAACTGCTGCGCCAGGTGGCGGCCGCCCAGCGCAACGGACTGACCTACATCACGCTCGCCCAGCACTACCTCTACGGCGAGCTGCGCTGCCTGCAGCCCGTCCCGACCCTTGCCCGGCTCGCGGGCGAGCTCGATCCCGGGGTGCGGATCGCGACGACCGTCCTCGAGGTCCCGCTCTACCACCCGGTCGCATTGGCCGAGGAGCTCGCGACGCTCGACATCGTCAGCGGCGGACGGTTCACCGCCGGGCTCGGCTCGGGCTACCGGCCCGAGGAATTCGTTGCGTTCGGCGTCGAGAGGTCCCAGCGTCTCGGGATGCTGGAGGAGTCGATCGGGCTCATGAAGCGGCTCTGGACCGAGGACTCGGTGACGCATCACGGGCGCTACTGGAACCTCGACAACGTCCGTCCGCACCTACAGCCCGTGCAGTTGCCGCACATCCCGTTGTGGATCGGTGCCTCGCGCGACCGGGGGGTCGTGCGGGCCGCCCGGCTTGGTGCCGGCTGGCCGATCACGCCGGGGACGACCTACACGGAGATGCTACGGCTGCTGGCCCTGTACGAGGACGAGACCCGGCAGGCCGAGCACCCCTACGCCGGAAAGCACCCCATCCGGCGCGAGATCGTCCCGGCCGCCACGACCGACGCGGCCTACGAACGCTTCGAGCGGATGGCCAAGAGCCGTCTGGTGGCCTACGCGAACCGTGCCCACCCGACCCGCGACGCCACCGAGCTGTCGACGCGGTTCCGGGGGGCCGCCAGTCAGGAGGCCTTCTGCGGAACCCCGGACGAGTGCGTCGCGAAGCTCACGCGGCTCGCGGCGGCGGCGCCGGTCGATCCCGTCCTCGTCCGCGCCCACTGGCCGGACATGACCATCGACGAGGTCGTCGAGTACCTGGACGACCTCGGACGCTGGATCGTGCCCGCCGTGCGTGACATCGAGTCGGTGGCGGTCGTGGACCGGGACGCGGCGGCTTAGCCTGCGACGTTGCCGCGGCGCCAGCGCGACCGCGACATCCATCCCGAGGATCTCGGCGCAGAAGTCGAGCGAGCGTTCGAATGAGGACACGGTGCTCCCGGCGTGGTGGATACTGCGCATCGAACCTCCTGCAGGAGTGCGCTCGAGGCCGCCCTTGCGCCGTCGGAGGCGAGAAGCTAGCCTATCTATACATATCATTCGCATCTATACTAAAACTGATGTCGTGCCGGACAGCCGGGAGCAACGGCGCGTGGCGTCACCCCTGCTCAACGAGGCCAACGGATGGGACGTCGCCTGGTCCGTCCTCTTCCTGGCTGCAGACCTCTCGCGCTGGACGACGGGCACGGTGATCCGGTCGACGCCGGGATGCTGGTGAGCGCTCCCTGTCGGTACTGCAGTAGGAAGGTTCGGTATGACCAGGGGAACCTCGGACGTGTCGGGTATCCGCGCGCTGCTCGGGGCCGATCCGCGCGCGCTGGCCGATCCGTACACGATCTATCGCGGCATCAGGGAAGATTCGGGCGTCGTCGAGGTCGACGACATCGTGCTCGTGACCGGGTACGACGCGGTCCGCGCGACGCTGCGGGACAACACCAACCTGAGCAGCCGTGGCCTGGTCGAGGGCTCATGGATCGCGGCCGCGCGCGAGCGTCTCGACGGCGACGCGCTCGAGGCGTTCGACGAGGTCATCGCGTTCCAGGCGAACTTCGCAAGTCGCACCGACAGCGCGGACCATCGGCGCATCCGGACCGTGGCGTCGAAGCTCTTCACCCCCCGGAACATCGCGCGCCTCGACGACTCCGCCCGTCGCTACTCCGCCGAGCTCGTGACCGAGCTGCTCGCGAGCGACCAGCCCGACGGCATGGTGCTCGCCGCCCGTCTGCCGCTGTTGATGATGGGCGATTTCCTCGGCGTCCACCGGGCCGAACTCGACGCGATCCAGAAGTGGTCCGCGGCCCTCGGCGCTGCCGTGAGCAGTTACGACGGCCCGACAATGCTCGCGGCGCGCTTCGCGCAGCAGAGCTTCGTCGACTATGTCGACCACCTGATCGAGCGCAGTGGCGAGGATCCCGAGCCGACCGAGCTCGTTCGGGTGCTGATGACAGCGCACGCGAGCGGGCATCTCAAACGCCCCGAGCTCGCCGCCATGTTCGTCCAACTGCTCTTCGCCGGCCACGAGACGACGATGACGTTGCTGGGTGGGGGACTGCTCGAGTTGCTGCGCAGACCCGACCAGTGGCGACTGCTCATCGACGACCCCACGCGCATCCCGAACGCGGTGGAGGAGTTGCTGCGCTTCATCACACCCTCGCAGTTCGCGGCACGCGTAACGGTCGAGGACACCGCCGTCGCCGGGGTCACTTGCCCGAGGGGCCAGACGGTCCTGGCCTCGATGGCCGGGGCGAACCGTGACCCGGCGAGCTTCACGGATCCCGAGCGCCTGGACGTCTGCCGGGCCGACGCCCGTGACCATCTGTCGTTCGGTGCAGGTCCGCACTTCTGCCTCGGGGCCTCTTTGGCTCGGCTCGAGGCCGCCGCGATGCTTGACGAACTCGTCCGACGGGCGCCCGATCTGACCCTGCTGGACTCCGATCCGTCCTGGACGGGCGGGCCGCAGCTGCGCAAGTTGGTCAGTCTGCCGCTGCGCGTACGTCGCGAGAACCGACGGGCGGGCGCGGTTGGAACGTTCGGATGACGCCGACGCCGTTCAGCCCCTTCGGAGACAACGCGAACATCGCCCAGTTGATCGGGCGGCGAGCGGAGACGAGGAAGGACAGGGAGTTCCTCGTGTGGGTGCCCAACGGCGAGCCGGTGCAGCGCTGGTCGTACGCGGCGTTCGCGCACGACGTCTTCGCCCTGGCCGCAGGGCTTCGGCGAGCCGGCATCGCGCCGGGTGAGCGCGTGGCCTTGGTGATG
>DATMMN010000010.1:0-5824 GCA_035569675.1 Acidimicrobiales bacterium
GTCGCTTATCGAACCACCAGTGAAGGTGTTCGTCCCGAAGGCGATGAAGAACCCCCCGCCGTCGCCGTTCGGTGCACCCACCGAACCGGACCACGTGGCCGCATTACCGTTCACCGCCAGGCCGTCGAAGGTGTTGGTGCCCCCGGTGATGAAAAAAGCGCCGCCGTTGCTGTCTGTTGCGATGTTGTTGGAGACGGTTCCCCCCGAGAACGTGTTGGTGCCGCCCTGGATGTCGACGCCACCCGCCTCGCTCGAGGAAGACCCAGAGTTACTGACGGAGTTGCCGTCGGAGCTGGTGGGCCCGCCGATCGTCTCCCCGTTGAGTTGATTGGTCCCAGCATCGATCTCCATGCCGCCGCCATTGCCGCCGGCGGTGGCCGTGTTGGCTGCGATTGTGTCGTTGGAGAGCGAGTTCGTTCCCCCATCGAGGTAGACGCCGCCGCCACAAGAAGAGGCCGTGTTTCCTTGCGTGGAATTGCTTCCTCCGTACGTCACCCCAGAGCTGGTGGCGGAGCCGCCTTCGACCGCCAGGCCTCCGCCGCAGCCTGATGTGGAGTTGCCGAGGTCGGCGGGCGACGTCGATCCGGTGCCGCCGATCGTCCCGCCGGACAATGTGAGGGTGCCGCTGTCGATCATGACGCCGCCCCCGTCTCCACCCGCAGTGTTGTCACTGAGGATGTCGTTGGTGAGAGTCATTGCTGAAGTTGGAGGCGCCAAGAACTGGTTGAGCGCGCCGCCAACCCCGCCCGCGGAGTTCCCGACGAAGGTGGAGCCGGTCACGGCGAGCTGTCCTGAGTTGTAGATCGCGCCGCCGCCATTGCCAGTCGAGTTGTTGGTAAATGTCGACGACGTGACCGTCGCCGTTCCGTTGTTCCACATGCCACCGCCGCTCCCACCATTCGCGATGTTGTGGGTGAGCGTGGAGTCCTGAAGCGTAAGGGTTCCGCCGTTGTTCCAGATGCCGCCGCCGCTGGCGTCGCCTCCGGGGACGGTCGCGGTGCTGTTGTCTCCGTCCTCGATCGTCACTCCCGTGATCGAGGCGGTCGTCCCGGAGCTGATCTCGAAAACACCGGACGTCACTGAACACGAGACCCCGATGCACTGGGCCTGGATCACCGGGGTGGCCGAGGGAGCCGCCGCCACCGTCACCGAGCTGGAGCTGTTCAACGCAGTCACGACGAGGTACGACGTGAGAACCTGGTACTGCGGAGCCCCGTTGGTGAGCCCCGAGGAGTTGGGGAGGCTCACCGTGACGGCGCCGCTGAGAGTGGCCGCTTCGGCCAATGCGGCGCGCAACGTGCAGTTCGCGGTCTCCTCGCCCGGTGTGCAGTTGGTCGCCGGCTGCGCCTCGTCGCCGGCGTCGGTGACGTTGATCGTGGTCGCCGCACCCGCGGGCGAGGACGCAATGGGAATGAGCGCGATACCGGCGCCCGCCCCGGCGGCGCCGACAAGCAAGGCAACGCCACCAAGAAACCGCCCGAACAGCTTCACCACGACCACCTCCGAAGCTCGACTCGTTGGTGACCGTAGCGCTCCACGGCATTTGAGGGAGGGGAAGAGGGCAACTCTGCTTGCCGAGGGCCGTGTGGTCCCTGGATCCGCTCCTTCCCGCCGGCCCGTAGACTGGCCGCCATGGCTACCCAGACCGATGACCTCCAGGCCACGACGCCGACGACACCGCTGGTGACTCTCACCCCCGAGGCGTACAAGGTGGTGACCGAGGCGATCGGACAGGAGCCCGACCCCGCTTCGCTCGCGCTGTGGCTCGAGGTGCGTGGGGTCCAGGGCGGCTCGTTCGCCTACGACCTCTATTTCCAGGCGCTCTCCGACGCCGACGAGGGTGATGGCCGGATCGCCCAGGAGGAGCTCGAGATCGTCATTCCGCAACACAGCGTCGACCGGCTCCGCGGGGCCCGGCTCGAGTGGTCCGAGGAGGGCGGCGGCGGCCTCGTGCTCGTGAACCCGAACTCGCCCGCGCCCGAAGAGGTCGCGCCCAACGTGCCCCCCGAAATCCTCGCCAAGGGCATCACCGGTCCGTTGGCGCTGCGCGTCGCGGCCGTTCTCGAGCAGTCCGTCAACCCCGCCATCGCCAGCCACGGCGGGCGGGCCGACCTCGTCGCACTGAACGATGAGGACGGCACGGCGTACTTGCGACTGTCCGGTGGGTGCCAAGGCTGTGCCATGTCGCAGATGACCTTGCGGCAGGGGATCGAGACGACGCTGCTCGAAGAGGTGCCCGAGCTCACCAAGATCCTCGACGTCACCGACCACGGCAGCGGCGAGAACCCCTTCTACAGCTGACCGACCGGATTGACCTGGTCACCACGGTGATCGGGGCACCGGGCGCCCGACAAGCGTCCGGTAGCGTTGCAACGTGCTGCGCTTCCTGACTGCCGGCGAATCGCACGGCAAAGCCCTCGTCGTCATCGTCGAGGGTCTCCCCGCGGGCCTGCCCGTCGAGGCCTCGGACGTCGCCGCCGAGCTGGCGCGCCGACGCCTCGGCTACGGCCGCGGCCCGCGCATGCGCTTCGAGGCCGACGAGGTCACCCTGCTGGGCGGCATCCGTCACGGCCGCACGCTCGGCTCTCCCGTTGCCATCGAGATCGCCAACACGGAGTGGCCCAAGTGGACGGAAGAGATGTCGCCCGAACCGGGCGCCCCCGGCCCGGACAAGGTGCTCACCCAACCCAGGCCGGGGCACGCCGACCTGCCCGGGATGCTCAAGTACGGCTTCGATGATGCCCGCGACGTGCTCGAGCGCGCGTCCGCCCGCGAGACGGCGGCCCGGGTCGCCGCCGGCACGCTGGCCAAGCTCCTGCTGGAACAGCTCGGCACGTCCACCCTGAGCCACATCGTGGCCCTGGGAGAGGCAGAGACGTCGCCCGACAGCCCGCGCCCCGGCCCGAGCGACCTCGAGAAGGTCGACGAGAGCGCGGTGCGCTGCTTCGATCCCGTCGCGGAAGAGGCGATGATCGCCGCGGTGAAGGCGGCGGCCAAGGTCGGCGACTCGCTCGGCGGCGTGGCCGAGGTCTTGGCCTACGGGGTGCCGGTCGGCCTCGGCAGCCACGTCCATTGGGACCGCAAGCTCGACGCCAACCTCGCCCAGGCCTTCATGTCGATCCAGGCTGTCAAGGCTGTCGAGATCGGCGAGGGATGGGACAACGCATCACGCCGCGGCTCGGAGGCCCACGACGCGATCCTTTACGAGGAGTCCGAGGGTTACGTGCGCCCGACCGATCGGGCGGGCGGCATCGAGGGCGGCATGTCCAACGGCGCCTTGATCGTCGCCCGGGTCGCCATGAAGCCTCTGGCGACGCTCAACCGTCCGGTGCTCCAGACGGTGGACGTCGTGACCAAGGAGTCGACCGTCAGTTTCAAGGAACGGACCGACGTCACGGCCGTGCCGGCCATGGGCGTCGTCGCCGAGTCGATGATGGCGCTCGTCCTGGCGAACGAAGCCCTCCGCAAGTTTGGGGGTGACTCAGTGGCCGAGGTCGTCCGCAACCGGGACGGCTACATCGCGTCGCTCGGCTCGACCCCGTCGGCCGCGACCGGACGGCCCAGCGCGCGACCCGGCAGCGCAGCGCAGTGACCACCCCACGCATCCTGCTCGTCGGGATGATGGGCTGTGGCAAGACGACGACAGGAGAGCTCGTTGCCCGCCGTTTGGGCTGGGACTACAGAGACTCCGACGCCGACGTCGAGGCGCTCACGGGCCGGACGGTGCCCGAGATCTTCGCGAACGACGGCGAGGCCGCCTTCCGCAAGGCGGAGGCGGAGGTGCTCGCAGCTGCGTGCACCCGGGAGCAGCCGGTCGTCATCGCGGTCGCCGGGGGCGCGGTGTTGAACCAAGACAACCGCACGCTGATCCGCGACTGCGGCACCGTCGTATGGCTGCGGGCCGAGCCCCAGAGGCTCGCCCAGCGGGTCGGTGACGGCGCCGGACGCCCGCTGCTCGAGGGCGACAAGGACGAGATCATGGCCCGCCTGCTGAAGGAACGTGCCCCGCACTATGCGGAGGTCGCCGACGCGGTGATCGATGTCGACCATCTCACACCCGACCAGGTCGCGGACCGGGTGCTCGCCGCGGCCGGCCTCCGGACCTCTGAATCACGCGCGACACCTTCGAACTGAGCACCACCGTGCACGCCCTCTCCGTCGATCTCGCCGAACGCTCGTACCCGGTCCTCGTCGGCCCAGGCGCGCGCCACGAGGTCGGGCGCTTCCTGCCGCCCTCGGCCAAGTCGGCCCTGATCGTCACCCAGGAGGCGATCAAGCGGGCGGGCTGGGTCGACGGCCTGAATCCGGGGGTGCCCTCCGAGCTCTTCCTCATCCCCGACGGCGAGGATGCCAAGACGCTCGCCACGGTCGAAACGCTCACGCGCCATTTCGCCAACGCCGGCCTCACTCGGGCCGACGTCGTCATCGCGGTCGGCGGCGGCGTCGTCACCGACGTCGCCGGCTTCGCCGCTGCGACGTTTCACCGCGGGACGGCGTACGTGAACGTCGCCACCTCGTTGCTCGCGCAGGTCGACGCCGCCATCGGCGGCAAGACCGGCGTGAACCTGCCCGAGGGCAAGAACCTGGTGGGTGCGTTCTGGCAGCCGAACGCGGTGCTGTGCGACACCGAGACCCTGGCCACGCTCCCGCCCCGGGAATGGGCCTGCGGCCGGGGCGAGGTCGCGAAGTACGCCTTCCTGGGCGATGCGCCGACGGCCGACCAACCGATCGAGGAACAGGTGGCACGATGCGTGGGGATCAAGGCGGCCGTCGTGGCCGACGACGAGCGTGAGGGCGGTCGCCGCATGATCCTCAATTACGGCCACACGTTGGCGCACGCGCTCGAGGGCGCGGCCCTGTCCGAGCACCACGAGTGGGACGTGCGCCATGGCGAGGCCGTAGCCATCGGCCTTCTTTTCGCCGCGCTCCTGGCCCGGAGACTGGGTCGCATCGACGAGGCGCGCGTTGAGGAGCACCGCAGGGTGATCGGCAGCTTCGAGCTTCCGACCGAACTGCCGCCCGACGCAGACGCGGGGGAGCTGCTCGAGTTCATGGCCCGCGACAAGAAGGCACAGCAGGATCTCACCTTCGTGCTCGACGGCCCGAACGGCGTGGAGCCCGTGCGGGGCGTGGCCGCCCCCGACGTGGTCGCTACCCTGGCGGCCATGGGTGCTCGCCGGTGAACGTGACCAACCAGAACAGAAGCCGATGAGCCGCGTCCTCCTACTTTCCGGTCCCAACCTGAACCTGCTCGGTGAGCGCGAGCCCGACATCTACGGGACGGCCACCCTCGACGACCACGTCAAGCGCGCCGAGGCCGCTGCCGCCGGCCACGGCCTGGAGCTCCGGCACATCCAGTCGAACCACGAGGGCGAGCTGATCGACGCGGTGCATGCCGCCCGCGGCACCACCGACGCCTTGATCATCAACGCGGGCGCGCTCAGCCACACCTCGTGGTCGCTCCACGATGCGGTCGCCGCCTTCGACGGTCCCGTCGTCGAGCTGCACATCTCGAACCCGGCCGCCCGCGAGCCGTTCCGCCACACGTCGGTGCTGGCGCCGGTCGCGAACGGCGTGGTCGCCGGGTTCGGCGGGTTGGGCTACGAACTGGCCGTCGACGCCGTCGCCGCACTGTTGAAGGGAGCCGAGGCATGACCACCACCAATCCCTACTCGCCGTCCACCGCAGCCCTACCGCCACTGACCGTGACCGGCCGCATCGAGCGCCTGCGCGCCGCCTTCGACGAGCACGAGATCGACGCCCTCGTCGTTACGACCTTGCCCAACGTCCGCTACCTGACCGGCTTCGCCGGCTCGGCCGGCGT
>DATMMN010000011.1:0-5397 GCA_035569675.1 Acidimicrobiales bacterium
GTGGAAGCCGCGGGCGGCACCGAGCCGATGTTCGGCCAGGACGGCAAGGTTGGCGTCGTTCTCGATGACGACGCTCCTCGCGGGAAGACGGTCGCCGATCAGGGCGGTCCAGTCCACGCCGTGCGCCTGCGGCAGGTTCGGCGCGAAGCATAGCCGGCCTTGGCGGTCGACCATGCCGGGGGCGCCGACACCGATGGGCGCCGCTTCCGCGTCGGAACTGCGGCTTTGGTCCAGTTGGGCGGTGACCTGCGCCACGGCCTCCGCGATATGACTGCCGACGATCTCCCGGGCGCCCGTCGGGGTGGGGACCCGCGCCTCGCCCACTGCTTCGTTACCGGGGCCAAGTGCGACGCCAAGCACCTTGGTACCACCGATGTCGATCCCGTACGTCACGCCGGCACCTTCGTGCCGGGGCGTGCCGGAGCTCACGAGGTGGACTCGACCCGCGCCTTCAGTTCTCGCATGGCCGTCGCCATGATGCGGCTGGTGGCCCGCATCTTGATGAAGCCCGGAATGGGGACGCGCAGTTCCGCCTCGAGGTGATACGTCACGTCCGTCGTGTTGCCTTCGCCGGGGTCGAACACGTAGCTGCCGTCGAGCTTGGTCGTGATGTCGCCCTGGGTCAGCTTCCAGGACAAGGTGTGGGGGGCGTCGGTGTAGTCGTAGGCCAACGTGTAGCTCGTGCTGCGGCCGAAGGCGGCGGCGCGGAAGGTCACGAGGAGCGGACGGCCTTCGGCGTCCCGTTCTTTGATCTCGACTTCCTTGATGTCGGCCGCCCATTCCGGGTACCGCCCAAGGTCGGCCGCGACCGCGAAGCAGCGCTCGGGCGGCGCTGCAACCGAGATGTGCTCGGTGGCTTGATCGGCCACGGTGTCTGGTTCCTTCCTCTCCTGCTGTTCCGGACCAGCGAGCGTCAGACTGCCACTCCGGCCAATGCCTCGGCCAGCCTAGAAGCGAGAACGTCCGTGTCGAAGGATTCCTGCACCCTCTTTCGTGCGGCCCGGCCCATGCGGCGCCGGAGCGGAGGATCAGCGAGCAACGTGCGTATGGCCTCGGCGACCGCCCCCGGATCGGACGGGTCCTTGACGACCAGGCCGGTCACGCCGTCGAGGACCGCCTCGGGGGCTCCCCCGCTGTCGCCAGCGACCTGGGGCACGCCGAAGGCAGCCGCCTCGAGGAAGACGATCCCGAAGCCCTCCTGCTCGAGTCCCCCCCACCGGTTGCGACAGGCCATCACGAACACATCGGCGGCACCGAGGAGTGCGGCGCGGTCGTCGTCACTGACGCGTCCGAACACCCGCACGTCGACGAGGCTGTCCGCAGCCAGTCGCTCCAGGTGGTGTCGCTCCCGTCCGTCGCCGCCGATCGCGACAACGAGGTCGGGGTACGAGGGGGCCAGCCGGTTGGCCGCCTCGATCAACACGTCCATCCCCTTGCGCGGCACGAGACGGCTCACGCTGGCGACGATCGGCGCAGTCGCGGGCAGTCCCAGCCGGGCCCGCGCGGCACGGCGTTCGGGTGCCTTGAGCGGAGCGACGGCACCGGTGTCGACCCCGGGTGGGATCTCGACGAAAGGGATCGCGAGATCGGGCGCCACGCGGCGACCCTCTGCCTCCGGATAGCGACCGGCCGAGACGACGATCGACGTGTCGCGCAAGACACGCGCGAGAGCGGTGCGCGCGCCAGGCAGGCGACCCGGCACTGTGACCTCGGCGCCGTGAAGTATGACGCCGTAGGGGACGCCGAGGCGCGGGCCGAGTAGCCCGAGCGGCAGGGCAGGGTCGAGGAGCACCAGGTCGATCCCGTGGGTGCGCACGCAGTCGTCGATGTCTCGGTGCACCTGCGGCGACGGGAAGAAGAGGATCGAGCCCGGCACGCGTTCGATGCGCACGCCACGGGCGGCCTGAGCGGCGTCGAACGATGTGGCGTCGTCGTCGGAACTGGCGGTCAGCACGACGAAAGACGCAGGGTCGAGCCGGCTCCAGAGGTCCCAGAGATAGTTCTGGATGCCGCCGACCTTGGGCGGGAAGTCGTTGGTGACAAGGAGGTGACGCTTCACGCGCCACCCGCCCCGGTGTCAGCCGGCGCGGTTGCTGAAGCGCAGTGTCGGCACGAGGCCGGCCCGACCGAGCATGCGCATTGCGCGCGCCTCGTCGGCGTCGATGACGACGGCGTCGTCGGGCTCCCGGTCGAGGAGAAAGCTGACCACGCAGTCGTCGCAGGCGTCGGTCGCCTGCAACGCGCAGTGGTCACAGTCGATGGTGAGCCCCTCTTCGGGCTCAGTGTCGGTCTCCCTGGAGTGCAGCATGTGTGTGGCCCTCTCTGTTCAGGGTCAGCATGACCAGGGGCTGTGACACACATGACAGTGCTTTGCATCCGTGCCTCGCGCATTACCCGTCGGCGGCCGGCCCGGCCAGCGCGGCGCGGGCGGTGCGCAGGGTCTCTTCCACTCCCCAGGCGACGCCTTCGGTGAGGACGGCAGCGGACGTGGCCAGTGTGAGGAACGGCGCCGCGGCGTGGTAGTCGCTGAACGCGGTCTCGCTCATGACGACGGGAGCCCGCAGGTGACCCTTGCCGTCGGCGGCCAGGCCGCTGACGGTGGCGGGGTCCTCGGCGGGCGGGGCCTTCGTCACCACGGCGAGGCGGGCGTCCCGACCGAGTCCCGCCCGCAGTTCGGATAGGCCCGCCCACAGGTCCTGACAGCCGATGCAGTCCGCCGAGAGGAAGAGGAGCAGCACCGGGGCGGTGGCCTCGACCACATCGATGCGGACGGAGCGGCCGTCGGGTGCGACGCCGACGACGTCGCGTGGGGCCGTGGTCGGCGGTCCGACAGTGGTCGGGATGGGACGCAGCCGGCGCAAGATGTCGGCCGGCGGCTCGGTCACGAGACCTTCGACTGCGTGCCCGACTCGGTCTCCTCGTCTGTGATGTCGACCACGCTCCGCCCGTGCCCGCACCATCGACAGACGACCGCGTCGACGTGGCGGGATACCACCTCCTCGTCCTCGACGACCAGGTCGCCGCCGACCGTGAAATGGTGGAAGGCCTTGGTCGTCTGCGAGATCGTGACGTCGAAGCGCGTGAGGTTGCCGCAGGCGTCGCAGCGGTATCGAGGCAGGCTCACCATGCCCACGGTAGTCCGCGCCTAGATGCGGTCGAGAAGCTCGCTCTTCTTTGCGGCGAACTCCTCTTCTGAGATGATGCCGCGTTTGCGGAGGTCGTCGAGCTCGATGAGGCGGTCGCGGATCTCGAAGGGGACGGCGCCGGGCGGCGGGACCCGGGTACCGGCGGCGGTTGACCCGGGGTCGGTGGGATGTGACGCGGCTGCAGTGACGCCCAAGGGCGGTGTGTCGTGTTGCTCCGTGTCGTCGTACTGCTGGTAGTCGTCGCGGCGGTGCCGGCCCCGCTGGTCGTGGGGCAGCATGTCCTCGGGGATCGCCTCGCGCTGACCGCCGCCCACGATCTCGTTGATCTGCGAATTGATGACGCGTTGCACGACCGCCGGCTTGCGCATGTACTCGAGCGTCATGGAGTCGTCCTCGCCCTGCACGTCGATGACGAGGCTGCCGGTGCCGAGGATGCGCTCAAAGAGCTCCTGGCGGATGTTCACCTCGGTGATGCGCTGCAGTCGCAGCTGCACCGTGTCGCGGCCCAGGATGCCCTGGCGTACGAGGATGCGGGTCGAGGTCAACGCCACGTCGTAGGAGCGCCAGCGGACGTAACGGCCCAGAAGCCACAGGCCCGGGATCAGAGCGAAGATCACGACGGGGTAGTTGGTCCAGCCCGGCGGGTTCTGCCACACGATGAGGATGACGATGATGGCGGCCCAAACGCCGATGGAGGTGAAGAGGGGGCCGAAGAGGAAGATCCAATGCGGTTTCAACTCGGCCAAGAGCTCCTCGTCTGCATTGAGCATTTTCCGAGGCAGGGCCATCGGGTTCAGCGTACCGGTGGGACCTGCGGCGCCGAGGACGGCTGGGTAGCGAGCGGCGTGCGGAGTTGCCGGGTGAGGACTCGTAGGGTGGTGCGATGCCCTACGCCGAGGTGGACCCCGCAGAGGTCAAGGCGCGCATCGCCCGCGGCGAGAGCGTGTTCCTCCTGGATGTGCGCGAGCCCTTCGAGGTCGAGGAGTGGGCCTACCCGATCGGGGTGAACATCCCGATGGGCGAGCTCGGCGAACGACTCGACGAGGTGCCGGCCGACCGGACCATCGTGGTGGCCTGCCACATGGGCCACCGTTCCGCCGCCGCGGCGAAAGCGCTCAGTGACGCGGGGTGGACGGCGGAGAACCTCACCGGCGGGGCGGTGGCGTGGGTGGAGGGCGACAGCGGGTAGTTCCGCAGTTCAGCGCTGCATGAACATCCAGCGGTGCCCCCCTCGAGGTCCTCCGCCCTGTAGCGGAGCCCGGGAAAGTCGCTTTCCGGAGCCGACAGGATGTACGCGCCGCGCTCACGGGCGCGCTCGAACTCAGACGCTCTCGACCGCGCTGACGACGGTCGCCGCCAGCGCAGTCCGATGGTCCTTCGACCACGGCGGCCCCAAAGCCGCGCGTGGGCCGTGCAGCACCTGCTCGGCCCGGTCGCCCAGGACGCGGGCCGCCTCGGCCTCGACGTCCTTGGCCTCGTAGAAGTGGATCGCCCACCCGCGGGCATGTCCCAGATCCGCCAGGACCTGGCGATACATGACGGAGTCGGCGCGGCTCTCGTGCGGCACGCGGCGCTGGGTGGCGATTTCCGTCGGGAAGTCGGCCGGCCAGGCGCGCAGCGATATCGAGACGATCGGGCCGGGCAACACTCCCGCGAGCTCGTCGAGCGCCGTCCCGGTGGCGCGGACCGCCGACGCCCGCACCTTCGCGACCAGTGCGGCGAGCGCATCGTCTTCGAGCGGCTCCCCATGGCGGTGCATGAGATGCGGCCCACCCTCGTGATGGACCGGTGCCGGAGGCAGTCCAGGCTCGATCAGTTCGATCCGACGGCGGTCGACGACCTCGTGGTCGTCGGAAGCCGTGATGGCGACGGCCCAGCCGAGGTGGTGGGCGATGCCAAGCCGCATGCGGCCGATTATGCCTGGGTGCTCATCTAACGGGCCTCGCCGAGGCCGCCTGGCGCCGATTCAACACTCGGACTTGGCCGACCGGTAGTTGGCCGGCGGCTTCGGGCCCGCTGTCCTGCCCTATGCGGTGTTGTCTGTCAGCTAATCACGTTGACTCAGGGCAGTGTCGGCAAGCTCGGCAAGCTCGGCACGCTCGGGACGGACACGCTCGGGATGCTCGGGACAGGCACAGAGCTCAACGAGGGCAACGACGGAAGAGCAGGCGTGGGCAGCGGGGTCAGGCTGGGCACGCTCGGGAGCGGCAGTGATCCCAGGGACGGCACCGACGGGAGGCTCGGGACGCTC
>DATMMN010000012.1:0-26667 GCA_035569675.1 Acidimicrobiales bacterium
CCATGACCAACCGCCAAGTGGCATGGATCACCCATCCCTATGCGGTGTGGGAAAGCGGTGGCGACAGCGAGCGCAACATCGAGTGGGCCCGCTCGTACCGACGCGATATTGCCCATTACGCAAACGGCGGCGTGTACCTCAACTTCATCGGGGACGAAGGAGAGGACCGGGTACGAGCCGCCTTCGGTGAGGCCAAGTACCGGCGCCTGGCCGCCATCAAAGGGGAATGGGACCCCGAGAACGTTTTCAAGGGCAACCAAAACATCAGACCAGCCTGAGACCGGGCTCGATCACGAGTCGACTCAACTCCCGGTGGGCAACTGCTCACCCGTCTCCGCCAAGCCGTAGTCCTTCTGCCACCACTTGATCAACGGGACGTAACACGATTTAGCCCACGGCTAGCGCAGCGTGAGCTCCCGCCGGTAGACGCGGGCAGGCCCCAGCGCCGCTAATTTCTCCGAGATCGATCGGAAGGCCTGGGCCGTTTCACCGGTGGGGTCGACCGCGGTGACCGGACGCCCCTCGTCGCCCCCGAGCCGCACTGCGTTGACCAGCGGCACCTGTCCCAGGAGTGGCACCCCGAGATCGGCCGCCAGCGTGGCGCCACCACCGGCACCGAAAAGCTCGTAACGCTTGCCGTCGTCACCCGTGAACCAGCTCATGTTCTCGATCACGCCTCGGACCGAGAGCTTCAGGCGGCGCGCCGCGAATGCCGAGCGCTGCGCCACCCGCTGCGCCGCCGGCTGGGGTGTAGTGACGACGACGATCTCGGCACGTGGCATGACCTCGGCCAGCGTCAGCGCCACATCGCCCGTTCCCGGTGGCATGTCGATGAGGACGAAGTCCGGCTCCCCCCAGTACGCGTCGGTCAAGAACTGCTGGATCGCCTTGTGCAACATCGGACCGCGCCAGATGACGGGTTGGTCGTCGGGCACGAAGTAGCCCATCGAGAGGCAGCGCACCCCGTGGGCAGAGGTCGGAATGACGATGTCGCCGAGGATGACCGGGTCGTGGTCGGTGCCGAGCATCTTGGGAACCGAGAAGCCGTAGACGTCCGCGTCGAGCAGGCCCACACTGTGGCCGGCCTGCGCCAATGCGATCGCGAGGTTCACCGTTACCGTCGACTTGCCGACTCCGCCCTTTCCCGACGACACACCGATGACCCGGGTGGTGGCGTCGGGCGCGAGGAAAAGCGGCATCGGCGCGGCCTTGCCGTGACCGTGGCCGGCGTGATCGTGGCCGGACTCGTCGTCCTCGTCGGCGTCCGCGTCGATGCCCAACATGCCGGCGCGCAGGCGCTGGCGCAGCCTCGCGCGCTCGGCGTCGCCCATCACGACGAACTCAAGCTCCACTTCTTCGACGCCCGACACTCCGAGCGCGACGCGGTGGATTTCGTCGGCCAAGGCGTCGGTGCTCGGCCAGGCGGCGACGGGCAGCGCGATCTCGAGCAGGGCCCGACGCCGCTTCGGTCGCACCGAGCGCACGAGGCCGAGCTCGCCCAGAGTGAGGTTGAGCTCCGGATCGACGATCGCGCCTAGCGCGGCCTCGAGCTCGGATTGGTCAGCTGCCATGCACTCCCTCGTCTCGGGTGGGGACCTGGGGCCTGGTGCCGCACGTACTCAAGGCACGAAACCCGCATCACCCCAGCTCGAAGGGCTGGTCCCACGGTAGACTACCCATCGTGGGCAGCGCTCCGATCACGGCCGAGCCCATGCGGCCGGCCGGAGCAGACGACGGCAGGTTCAGCGCGGCCGTGGCCGCGGTAGCTGCTGCATTCGGCGACCCGACCCGGCGCGACATCTTCCTGCACGTGCGCGCGGCTCCCGGGGTGACGGCCGCCGAGGTGGCCACGACCTTCTCGCTCCATCCCAACGTGGCGCGGCACCACCTCCAGCGGCTCGTCGACGGCGGCTACCTCCGCGTCGAAACCGGTCGCAACGCAAACGGCGCCGGCCGCCCGTCCAAGCGCTACTTCTGCGTGGAGGACGAGCTCACCCTTGGCCTCATGCAGCGCCGGGACGACTTGCTCATGCGGTTGCTGGGCGAGGCGATGCGCCGCCTGGGACCGGAGGAGGCCGAAGAGATGGCGGCCGTCGTGGGCGAGGAGTACGGGCGCTCGCTCGCCGCTCGCATGACCCCGGCCGAGGGGCAACGCACTGTCCGTGCGGCCATGCACGTCGTCGCGGACACGCTCACTGCGCACGGCTTCGCCGCTCACGCGGAGGACCGGGGCGACAAGACGGCCGTGATCGCCGAGCAATGCCCGTTCGGTGAGGCCAGCACGACCAACCCTGTCCTCTGCGCGGTCGACCGCGGCATGGTCAAGGGTCTTCTCGCCGGACTGTGCGGCACGACTTCGGCGCTCCCCGTCATCCTCTCGTCGCGGGCACGTGGCGACGAGGCCTGCACCGCCTCTGCCTGAGCCCGTTGGCTCGCGTCTACCTCGACCACGCCAGTACGACGCCGGCGCGGCCTGAAGCCCTCGCCGCACTCTCCCGTTGGTCGGCGCTCCCACCGGGCGATCCGGGCCGGCTGCACGAGGAAGGCCGCATTGTGCGCGACGCGCTCGAGGAAGCGCGCGACCGGGTGGCCGGCTTGCTCGGAGCCATCCCGCGCCAGATCGTCTTCACGTCCGGCGCGACCGAGGCGATCAACGCCGCCGTGTGGGGCGCCTGTCGCGCCGCACCAGGTGCGCCCGTGCTCTGCGCGGCCGTCGAGCACTCGGCCGTCCGTGATGCCTCCACCCGTATGGCCCCGGTCGAGATCCTGCCGGTCGACGGAACGGGGCGGATCGACGTAGAAACCCTGCGCGCGCGGCTCCAGGCGTCCGCGCTTGCTCGTCCGGCGCTCGTCCACTGCCAGTGGGCCAATCACGAGGTGGGCACGCTCCAGCCCGTCCACCAGGTGGTCGAGCTTTGCCGCGAGGCCGGCGTGACCGTCCACGTCGACGCGGCGGCCGCCTCTGGGCACGTGCCGACCGATCTCGGCGCGCTCGACGCAGACCTGATGAGCGTCAGCGCGCACAAGCTCGGTGGCGCCCCGGGCGCGGGCGCGCTGGTCGTGCGGCGGGGCAGCCGGTTCGAACCGCTCCTGGTTGGGGGTGCACAGGAGCGCGGCCGCCGCGGCGGCCTCGAGCCCATCCCTGCGCTCCTGGCCTTCGGTGCAGCAGCTGAGGCACTGGCGAGCGGCGGCGGTGGCGTCATGCGAGACGAGGCCGGCGTGGCGCGTCGGCAGATCGCGGCGATGGTGAGCGGGGCGCTGGCCCTCGAAGGCATCGAAGTGGTCGGGCCGGCCGATCCCGAAGACCGGCTCCCCTACCTGATCTGCATCGGCGTGCACGGCGTCGAGGCAGAGCCCGTTTTGATCGGGCTCGACCGCGCCGGCGTCGCGGTGCACTCTGGCTCTGCGTGCTCGTCGGAGGCGATCGAACCGTCTCCTGTCCTCGAGGCCATGGGGGTCGACCCCAGTCATTCGCTGCGCGTCAGCGTCGGCTGGACGACGACGGACACCGATGGAACTGCATTCGTCGACGCGTTCACCCGCGTCGTCTCCGAATTGCGTGCCTTACGGGGTTGACGGCTTCGTCGTCGTCGACGGCGGCGGGATCGCCAAGGCGGCCGGGACGGGCTTGCCGACAGCGAGGTAGGACGGGTCGACGTCAGGCGCGACCACCGGGAGCTCGCTCGCCGGCGGGTCGTCGGCCAGGAATTCGTCGAACTGCACCACGGCGCCGGCGTTGTTGTGGTCCTCGTTGGCCAGGATCAAGCCCAAGTACAGATGCCCCTGGTAGTAGGTCGGCGAGACGCGGACCGCGCGCGTCACCTCGGACCGGCCGTCCTCGGTGTAGGCCGCCACGTGCGACGAAGTCCCGAGGTTCCACATCAGCCACCCTGCGCCGGCCAACCCGGCCGGGTTGGACGGGTCGGTGGACAGCACGTCGTTGTAGAGCACGAGCGCGGCTTCGTCGTTCTTGGCGCCGCCGGCCGACGCGAGTGAGGCCGCTTGGCCGAGTTGCTGTTCGATCTGTTGGGCCTGGGACACGGTGATGCCTCCCGAAGAGGCCTGGCCCGGCTGACGCGCCTGCACGTAGTGAACCACGAGGATCGTGACGCCCAGTCCGATGAGCAAACAGGACGCTCCGATGCCCACCTTGCGCCACATCGCCACCGGTGGTCGGGGTGCGCCGTCGGCATCGGACGACTCGGTCCCTGAGGACGCGGCAAGCGGCGCGACGGGCTCGGACGCCTCGGCTGGCTCCGGCCCCAGGGCGGAAAGCTCTGCCTCGACCTCGGTCAAACGGGCCGAGTCACGGGTGACCAGTACGTCGTAGTCCTCGTCCGAGAGGTCGCCCGCCTCGTGCTCACGGCGGGCATCGTCGAGCGAGCGGCGCAGGAAGTCCTGTTGGTCTGTGAGATACCAGCGCTCGTCGCTTGTGGTGTCCCCACCGGGCCGGACCGAGGTCGAGGGATCAGCCGTCACGGCACCACCTCGTGCTCCCGCAGGGCTTCGAACTCACGGTTTCGCCGCCAGAACAGGACGCCCACGGCGACCACGGCACCGACGCCGAGGACGAGAGGAATGATCCAGATCAGTGGGATGCCGCCCGAGTCGGGTGGCGTGAGCAAGATCGTCTGCCCGTATTCGGAAACAAGAGTCTGGTTGATGTCGGCCGTGGAACTGCCCGCCGCCACCATGCTCTCGATCTGATTCCGCACCGCGATGGCGGTCGTGGAGTTCGACTGCGCCACCGACACGTCCGTGCAAGCGGGGCATCGCACGTTCGCCTCGATGGTCGCGGCGCGCTGCGCCACCGTCTCGGGTGAGTTGTCGAAAGCGCCGCTGCCGATCAAGAGCGCGACGCCCAGCACGATCAGGGGGAGAAGGACCCGGGCCCACAGGGGCACCGTGACCTTGCCGCGGGTCGATCGCTCAGGCATGAGCCGACGCTGCCTGGTTGCGGGCCGCCTTGAGGTACGAGTCGAGGTTCTTCTCGGTGGCCGGCCCCTCGAGCACCGCGGTGACGTGCCCGGAAGGATTTACCACGAACGTCGTCGGCGGAGAAGTGACGCCGTAGCTCTGTGCGATCGTTCCGCGCGGGTCGCTCACAGCCGGCCAGAGATTGCCGTTCTGGAGCAGGAACGAGCGCGCCGTCGATGTCGCGTCGTTGAACACCACACTGACCATCTGCGCCCCGTCTGCCGAGTGTGCCTGCTGGTAGTGGAACCGCGAGAGATCAGGAGCTTCTTGCTGGCAGGGAGTACACCAACTGGCGAAAAAGTTGACCACGACGTAGTGCCCACGAAGCGATGCCAGTGACACGGGTGCGCCCGTCGTGAGGTCCGAGCCGGTGAATCCCGGCGCGCGATGGCCGAGCAGCGGACTCTGCACAGCCGTCGCCTCTTGAGGAGTGCGTGTCGCCAGCACGATACCGACGACCACCAGGACGACGAGCACTCCGCCTGCGACCCAGCGGATCAGATGACGGCGGCGGGGGCCGGTCATGCGCGGCGAAGCCCTCGTGCGACGAGCGCGCCCACCGGTTCCGGAACCGTGTTCCGTTCAGCATCCCCGTCGTGATCGCTCCCATCAGCCGGCGGTGTGTCGGTGACCAGGGCCGAAGGCGCCGACGCCGGATCCGTGGCGCGCCGTCGCGACCCGGGCACGAGCGCGAGCAGGCCACCGATCCCGATGAGCAGGCCGCCGGCCCAGAGCCATGCCACCAACGGCTCGATGACGACACCGATGGCCACCGAGCCCGCAGGCAGGTTGTTGATCGCCTGGTTCCCCGACGTCGAGCCCAGTCCGCCCACCGCATCGAAGGTCAAATAAACGTCTCCGAAGAAGCCCGAGTCGATGGCCGGCGTCCCGACCTCCGACAGTGCGCTGCCGAAGCTCGTGGTTGCGGGCGTGAAGACGGCGCCGTCCACCTTGACGAGCGCCTCCTGCGACGTCCTCGAAGGCGACGTCACGGTGCGCAGGCCCTCGAACTCGAATCGATGCCCGTCGTAGGTGACCACCGTGCCTCGGTGCAGCGGGAGCTCCGCCTGGTGCCGGTACGACGTGGCGGCGATCACGCCGACAGCGAGCACGACGACGCCGATGTGCACGATCATGCCGCCGTTGGCCCGTCCGACCAGGCCTCGCCACCACCCGACGTGGCGAGCCTGCGCCGCCCGCGCGGACAGGAACAGGGCCCGGGCGGCGGTGGCTCCCGCCATGGCTCCGAGTCCGAACCCGATCAGCGTGGCCGTGCCGCGCAGACCAAACGCCACGCACAGCACAACGGTCCCGACACCGACCCAGACCGGGAAGGCCAGTCGCTGCCAGAGCACCGAACCGTTGATCTTGCGCCAGCCCAGTACCGGAGCGACGGCCATGAGGAACAGGAGCGTCAGACCGGCCGGGACGGCGACCGTGTTGAAGAACGGTGCGCCGACTGTGACCTGCTGCTGCGTGACGGCCTCGTACAGGAGCGGGTACACAGTCCCGAGCAGCACAACGAAGGCGAAGCCGACGAACAGCACGTTGTTGAGCAGAAACGCGCCCTCACGTCCGAGCGGCGCGTCGATCCCACCGGGCGAACGCAGGCGATCGCCCCGCCATGCGATCAGGCCGAAACCGATGATGACGACGGCGAAGAAGAATCCGATGAGGATCGGACCGAGCGACGATTCGGAGAAGGCGTGTACCGACGTGATGACACCGGAACGCGTGAGGAAGGTCCCGAGGATGGTCAGGGCGAAGGTGGCAATGGACAGCGAGAGGTTCCACACCCTCATGAGACCGCGCCGCTCCTGGACGAGGACCGAATGGAGATACGCGGTTCCGCACAGCCACGGCAGAAGGGCGGCGTTCTCGACGGGGTCCCAACCCCAGAAGCCGCCCCAACCCAGCACCTGGTAGGACCACCAGGCGCCGAGCACGATGCCGACCGAGAGAAACGTGAACGCGACCAGCGTCCAGCGCCGGCACTCGATCTGCCAGCGATCGCCGACGCGCCCCGTCGCCAGCATCCCGATGGCGAACGCGAACGGGACGGTGAAGAGGACGAACCCGATGTAGAGGAGCGGCGGGTGAATGGCCACGAGCGGGTTGTCTTGCAGCAACGAGTTGGGGCCGAGCCCCTGGGTCACGCCGGGCGCCGTCTTGAAAGGGTTGGCGGGCCCGACCATGAGTCCGAAGAAGAACGCCGAAACGACGTAGAGCACCAAGGTGGCCCAGCGGATCACCGGGTCGAGGCTCTGGCGGCGGTACCGCCACACGAAGATCGACGTGACCACGGAGAGGACGAAGCCCCACAGCAGGATCGAGCCGGCCAAGGCCGACCAGAGGCCGGTGATGGAATAGAGCAACGGCGTCACCGTGCTGTTGTTCTCGGCCACGAAGACCAGCGCGAAGTTATGGGTCAAGAGGGCGTGTTCCATCGCGCCGACCGCGAGCAGGACGCCCACGACCATGACCGGTGCGAGGAGCCGCCCGTCCGCGGCGCCGGACCTGACCGCAACGCTGTCGCCGCCCGACGGCGCGGCGTGGCGTGAGCGGGCCAGACCGAAAGCCATCATGGCCGCGCCGACGATGCTTGCGACGAAGGCGAGCCAGACCCCGATCGCCCCGAGATGGGCGTCGACCATCAGCAGGCGGATGCCGCAGTCGCCCGGACCCGGCCCGGGTGCTGCGCGGTGTAGGTGGCGGAGTGCTTCACCATGATGGTGTTCGACAGAAACGTGCGCGACGCGTCCGAGCGGAAGTGGCCGACGAGGACGACGGGAATGTTGGATTGGAACAGTTGCGGCGGGCTGTTGGTGTTCACAACGTTCACCACGTTGGCGCCCTGGCAAAGTCGGAAGTCCGCCCCTTCGGCCGTGGAGCGGATGGATCCGGGGACCACGTTGCCCTCGAGCCGGAAGGTCGTCGTACCCAGCTGCGCCCGGTGGGCCAGCGCCTGGTTGACCGTGTCGAAGTAGTCGAGAGAGCTGCCCACGCCCTCGACGAGCAGGAAGACCAGGGCGGCCGCCAAAAGCGCGAACACCACCAACAGCCGACGCTTTGTTCGGCGCCGGCGCGCCGACTGCGCCGAGGTCACGACGCGCCCGCTCGGGGTCTCAGGCGTCGCGGTCGGGTTGGGCGAGGTGGTCGTGCCGCTCACGGGCGCTCGGCGACGGCCGGCCGCTCGTCGGGGGTGGATTCCTTCACGCTCAACGCCCGCTCCCAACGCCGGCGGCGCAGGAACAAGCTGAGCCCGTAGAGGAATGACCCCCCGATGGCCACGATGTAGCCCGCGTCGACGTAGCTCACGAGCCGCCCCCCTCGTCGCCACCCGGCGCGCCGGATCCGCCACCGACGCCGACGAGTTCAGCGTCCTCGTTCCAGCGCTCGCTGAGCGAGACCTCGAGCTCCTGGTCCCCCACCGCGTCCTGCAGCACCTCGATCCGGTAGCGCATCGCGAGGAGCCACACGAAGATCAGCGTGAAGGCGAGGAAGCTGAGGAGCATGGTCCAGAGCATGGAGCCATGCACGTGGAGGTTGAATCCGGGATCGAGGACTGTGCCGCTCTGGTGCAGTGTGTTCCACCAGTCGACGGAGAAATGGACGATCGGCACGTCGATGGCGATAAGGATGGCCGCCACCGCGCATCGCTTCGCCCGGATGTGCGCGTCGGCCGGGACGCGGCGCAAGGCGAGATAGCCGAGCTCGAGCAACAGTAAGAGCGCCGTCGACGTCAGCCGTGCGTCCCAGGTCCACCACACGCCCCACACCGGGCGGCCCCAAAGCGATCCCGTTACGAGGGTCAACGCGGAGAACACGGCGCCGACTTCGACGGCCGCTGCGGCCAGCCGGTCCCAGAAGAACGAGCGCGTGCGCGGCCACAGATAGAGAAGGCTGCCCAACAGCGCGACGCCTCCAGCCCAGTAGAGCGCGACCGTGGCCACCGCCGGATGGATGTAGAGCAGCCGCGCCAGATTGCCTTGCACTTCGTCCGGCGGGGTGACCCACAACCCCAACCAGACGGTGAGCGCAGTGGTGACGACGGCCCCGATGCCGACGACCGCCAGCCAACGGGGGCGCCAAGGCGTCCGGACCGCGCCGTCGCTCGTGTTCATGCTGGTGCTCATGCCGCCTCCTGCAACGGCCCGTACAGGACGATGCCCACCACGAGGTACACGACAGCGAAGGGAATGAGGATCTTCAACCACTGGGTGCCCGACGAGACGTTGTTGTCGATCGCCGCCTGCCACACCTTGGATCCCGCGAGCAACACCGGCGCGAGCACCGGCAGAACGAGTAGCGGCAGCAACGTGTCGCGCACTCGCAGCCCGGCCGACAGCGCGCCGTAGAGAACGCCCGCGCACGCAAGTCCGACGGTGGCGAGAAGGCAGGCCACCACCGCGAGCCAGATCACATGCACGCGCACGTCGAACAAGAAGGTCACGCCCGCCCACAGGATGAGCTGCAGCGCCAAGAGCTGAACCCCGATCGCCGCCGCCTTGCCGAGAAAGATGCCGGCAGGATCGATGCCAGAAAGTCGTAGCCCGTCGCGCGTGCCCTCGCCCGACTCCACGGCCACGCTGCGCTGGATCGCCAGCACGGTCGAGAAGAGCAGCGCCACCCAGAAGATCCCCGGTGCGGCGTGACGTAGCGACGCCTGGTCGGGGCCGATGGCAAACGCCAACAACACGAGCACGAGGAGCGCGAACGGCACGACCTGCCAAAGCGCGACACGCGAGCGCGCCTCGATTCGCAGGTCCTTGCCCGCGACCAGCACGGCGTCATGCAACATGAAATGCCCCCACATCCCCCGCACCCTCTTCCGGCTCGGCAGTGGGGACCGCGGTGAGGGTGACACGACGCCCACCGGGCTCCGTGGCGGTGACGCGCCCGCCCGCCATGGACACAACTCGGTCGGCCAACGGGACCGAGAGCTGCGGTTCGTGTGAGGAGAGGAGCACGCTCGCTCCCGAGGAGACGGCCTCGCTGATCAACTCGCCGAGCAGCGCGCGCGAACGCGCGTCGAGCCCCGCGTGTGGCTCGTCGAGCAGCCAGAGCGCGGGATTGCGTGCAAGCAGTGCGGCGAGGGCAACCCGGCGACGCTGGCCCGCCGAGAGGCGGGCGGCGGGTGTCGAACGCAGGCGGCCGGTAAGGCCGAGGCGCTCGAGTGCCTGGTCGGCATTCTCCCCGGGCAAGCCGAGGGCACGGACGGCGAAGCGGACGTTCTCCGCCGCGGTGAGCTCGTCGTAGAGGGGGGCGGCGTGGCCCAAGAGGCCGACATATCGCCGTACCGCGGTGTGGTCCGCTGTCAGATCCACGCCAAGAACGGACGCCTCCCCCGAGGTGACCGGAAGCAGGCCGGCGCAGGCCCGCAGCAGGCTGGTCTTGCCGGCGCCGTTCGGGCCCACGACGACGACGACTTCTCCCTGGTCAAGGGACAAGTCGACCCCGGCAAGGGCGGGGAAGCGGCCGGCAAGAGCGACAGCGGCACGGAAGAGGACAACGGGGGCCATGGCCTTCGCCACCATGGTAGGGGGGGTGGGTCCCGGGGTTCCAAGCGGGTCGAGCGCCCTCGTAGCGCCTGATCGGGGATTTTGCGTCCGCCCCGAGGCATCAGTTGCCCCCAGCCAGGCCCCGGAGACCGGTTACTGCATGTGTGCCAGGGCCTTGATCTGGTCGAGGGACGTCGCCGTGTCGCCCGCGATTTCTGCTCGTGCGAAGTTGCGGAGCGCGAGCTCGTGCGCGACGAGCAGCTCGGACGTCTCGCTCTCGGACGGGTCGAGCTCACCGATGCGCCGGTACATCGCGCAGAACTGCGAGGTGATCGGCTCGAACGTGGCGAGGAGGTCGTTCCACGGTGTGGAGGCCGCGCCCGAGAGCGCCTCGGCCGTGCTCAAGGACTCGGGATCGGGTTCGGTCGACAGCCCGGCGCGCTCGAGGGCGGGTGCAATGGACTCCTTGGTGCGGCGCTCGAGTTCGGCGAGGACGCGCATCTTGGCCTTGTGCTCCTCATCGTCGATCTGGTCGGCCATTCGATCGAACAGTGCCTCGCCGAGGACCTCGCCCTGGTACGCCTTGACCCAGAGCACATCGAGCGGGTCGTCCGGGGAGAAGATCTGCTGGAAGTCCTGCGTGCTCGGCTCCGAGCCCGCAGTATCGGTGGCGGCGTCGGTATCGGTCATGCGACCGAGCCTAAGCCTCCGACGCGACCAATGCTCGGGGCTTGTTTCGAGGCCTCGGTAGTGTGCGCGGAGCCATGGCGACAGTGCTCATGCCGATCCCGGCTTGCGACTTCGATCCCACCGAGGTGGCCGTCAGCTGGCAAGTGCTCTCGGCGGCCGGGCACGACGTCCTCTTCGCCACACCCTCGGGCAAGCTCGGCGAGGCCGACGACCTCATGGTGACGGGTCAGGGCCTCGATCCATGGGGATTCGTCCCCGGAGTGCGGCGGGTGACGGTAGTGGGACGCTTCTTGCGCGCCGACGCGGCGGCGCGCAAGGCCTACGGCTTGCTCCGCGAGGACTCCTCGTTCCGTTCACCGCTGCACTGGGCGGAAGCTCGCCGAGGCGCCTACGACGCGCTGGTCCTGCCGGGCGGCCACCGGGCGCGCGGCATGCGGAGCTATCTCGAGAGCGGCGAGGTCCAGCAGATGGCGGTCGACTCGTTCCGGTCGGGCAGGCCGGTCGGCGCTATCTGCCATGGCGTGTTGGTGGCGGCACGGGCGGTGGATCCGTCGACGGGGCTGTCCGTCCTGCACGGCCGGCGCACGACGGCGCTCACCTGGGCGCTGGAGCGAAAGGCGTGGGGACTCGCCATGTACACCCGCTTCTGGGACGCCAACTACTACCGGACCTACAGCGAGGAGCCCGGCCAGCCGTTCGGCTACATGTCCGTCCAACAGGAGGTGACGCGGGCGCTGGCTTCCGAGTCCGACTTCGAGGACGTGCCGCGCGACGCGCCCTACTACCGGCGCAAGACGAGCGGCCGCGCCCGTGACACGCTCACGGACGACCGGGCGGCCTGGGTCGTGCGCGACGGGTCGTACGTCTCCGCGCGTTGGCCGGGTGACGTCCATACGTTCGCCCGCACGTTTTGCGAAGTGCTCGACGGTTAGCAGTTAGCTGGTCGTCAAGCGTCCCAGCCCGATGTCGTTGAGCCAGCTCGACACGTGGTTGGACACCCAGCTGATGTTGTCGGTGAGCAGCAGGACACCGAACCCAATCAGCAGGGCGCCTGCGACCAGCTCCACCGCCCAGAGCCAGTGCCGTGTGCGCGCGAACAAGGCGGTAAATCGTCCGAACGCCAGCCCGACGAGCACGAACGGCAGAGCCAGGCCGAGCGAGTAGGCGAAGAGCAACACCACACCGCCGGCCAACGTCCCGTTGTGACTAGCCAGGCCGAGCACAACACCGAGAACCGGGCCGATGCACGGAGTCCACGCGAACGCGAACGCCATGCCCATGACGGGTGCCGCCCAGCTGCCGAGTTTCGACGGTCGCACGTCGAATCGATGTTCCCCCGTAACTCTCGAGACGACACCGAGCGTGCCCGATCCCGCATGCGCCCACACCCGACCGGGCAACGCTGAGAGCACCATCACCGCGCCGAGGAAGACGATGACGATGCCACTGATGTGCGCCAACTCGACCCTGTTGCTCTTGAGCACGTGCCCGATGCCCGAGGCGGTCGCGCCGAGTGCCACGAAGACGAGGGTGAAGCCTGCGACAAAGAGCCCGATGCCTCGGAGCACCGGTCGCAACGCTGCTGAAGGAGTCGTCCCCTCGGCGCCCGCTTCCAGCTCGGCGGCCGAAAGACCGGAGACCATCGACACGTAGCCCGGCACCAGCGGCAGGACGCACGGCGAGATGAACGAAAGGATCCCGGCCCCGAAGGCAACGAGGACCCCGGCCGGATTCGCCGAGATCGCGGCGGGTGCGACAGGCAGGAGGAGCGCGGCCTGCCCCCGTTACGCGAGGGTCTTGCGGACCAAGTCCATGTCGGCCTTGACCATCATTTCGACAAGACCCGGAAAGTCGACGTCGGGCTTCCAGCCGAGGACCTTGTGCGCCTTTGCGGGGTCACCGACGAGAAGGTCGACCTCGGCGGGGCGCAGGAAGCGCTCGTCGATGACGACGTGCTCCTCCCAGTCGAGGCCGACGGCCCCGAAGGCGAGCCGGCACAGCTCACGCACTTCGTGCGTCTCACCGGTCGAGACGACGTAATCGCCGGGTGTGTCCTGCTGCAGCATCAACCACATGGCGCGGACGTAGTCGGCCGCGTAGCCCCAGTCGCGTTGCGCGTCGAGGTTGCCGAGTGACAGCTTCTCGTCGAGCTTGTGCGCGATGCGCGCCACGCCGTGCGTCACCTTGCGCGTCACGAACTCGAGACCACGGCGAGGTGATTCGTGGTTGAAGAGGATGCCGGAGGAGGCGTGCAGGTCGTAGCTCTCTCGGTAGTTCACCATGATCCAATGGCCGTAGACCTTGGCGACTCCGTAGGGGCTGCGGGGGTAGAACGGGGTCGACTCGCGCTGGGGAACCTCGACCACCTTGCCGAACATCTCGGACGAGCTGGCCTGGTAGAAGCGGATCTCGGGGTCGACGAGCCGGATCGCGTCGAGCAGGCGGGTGACGCCCATGGCCGTGGTCTCGCCGGTCAGCACGGGCTGGCTGAAACTCGTCTGCACGAAGGACTGAGCGGCCAGGTTGTAGACCTCGGTCGGCCGGTGGTCGCGCAGGATGTTGATGAGCGACACCTCGTCGAGCAAATCGCCGGGTACGAGCTCGAGCTGGTCCTGGATGTGGGCGATGCGTTCGAAATTGACCGTGCTCGAGCGCCGGACCATCCCGATCACGGTGTACCCCTTGGAAAGGAGCAATTCGGCCAAGTACGAGCCGTCTTGGCCGGTGATGCCAGTGATAAGTGCCCGATTTGCCATCGGGTGAAGATTACTCGACGGGCGCAAGTGGCCTTCTGCAGGGAATTCCCGTCTACACCCCTAGTGTGCGCACGATGCCGACGGCCTGCATGATTTCGTTTCGGTTGGGCGGCGGCGACGGCGTCTCGGTCGAGGCGGCGAAATGGGCCGCGGCACTCCGGACGCTCGGTTTCGTCGTGCGCACGGTCGCCGGGTCGGGCCCGGTCGATGTGGTGCTACCGGGATTGGCGATGGACGCACCCGAGCCCCCGAAGCGCGCGGAGGTCCAAGATGCGTGCGCGTCCGCCGACCTCGTCGTCGTCGAGAACCTCTGCTCACTACCGCTCAACCCGCCGGCGGCGGCCGTCGTCGCGCAAGTCTGCGCAGATCGTCCGGCACTGTTCCATCACCACGACCTCCCGTGGCAACGACCGCATCTAGCCCACCTGGCCCCGCCTCCCGACGACCCGGCGTGGGCACACGTCACTATCAACGAGCTCAGCCGGAACGAACTGGCGGAACGTGGCATTGCGGCGACGACGATCTACAACACGTTCGATCCCGACCCCGCACCCGGCGACAGGGCGCGCACCCGCGCTGCGCTCGGCGTCGCCGACGGTGATGCGCTGCTGCTGCAGCCGACCCGGGCACTGGAGCGTAAGAACGTCGCCGGTGCGCTCGAGCTGTCGGCTGCCGTCGGCGGCACCTACTGGCTTCTGGGACCGGCCGAAGACGGCTACGGGCCGACGCTCGACCGGCTGGTGGCGGACGCCCGGTGTCCAGTGCTTCTCGGCCCGCCGCCGGATGGCTGTTCGATAGCGGACGCGTACGCGGCATGTGACGCCGTCCTCCTTCCGTCGTTCTGGGAGGGTTTCGGCAACCCGTCGGTCGAATCGGCCACGTATCGTCGGCCGCTCGCCATCGGCTCGTACCCCGTGGCGGCCGAGCTCGCTTCGTTCGGGTTCCGCTGGTTCGGCGTCGCGGATCCCGCCCCGCTGGCACGGTGGCTGCACCAGCGAGACGAGGAACTGCTGGACCACAACCACCAGGTCGCGGCCACGCACTTCAACCTGGCCGATCTGCCGGCGCGCCTCGCCAGCGTGCTGCGGCGGGCAGGGATCTCTTGGGAGGGTGTGACCAGTCGGTAACGTAAACGGGATGTCGGCGATCCACACCGCCTCTCGAAGGCTGACGGCAGAACAGCGGCGCCAACAGCTCTTCGCCGTGGCACTCGAGCTCTTCGCGCAGCGGGGCTACAGAGCGACGACGATGGACGACATCGCCGAGCGGGCCGGGGTCACGAAGCCGCTGCTCTACCAGCACTTCTCCTCGAAGAGGGCGTTATATCTCGAGCTTGTTGACTCCATCGCCCAAGATCTGCTCACAGCCGTCCGGCGGGCCATTCTCCGAGCGGAAGGCCCGCGCCAGCAGGTCGAGCTCGGTTTCGCCGCCTACTTCCAGCTCGTCGTCAAGAAGGAGGCGGAGTTCCGCCTGCTCTACGGACGGGACAACGCAGAGGATCACGAGCTCGGTCGTGCGTTGCGCACCGTCGAGGACGCCATCGCCGAAGCGATCGACCCGCTCATCGCCGCAGGTTTGGACGACGACCACCGGCGTCTCCTTGCTTACGGGATCGTGGGGATGGCCGAGGGCGCGAGCCGGCACTTCATGGCCAACAGGCCGATCACCGACGCCGAAGCGGACGAAGAGGCACAGCGCCTGGCCGGGCGCATGGCCGACCTGGCTTGGGCGGGGCTGCGGTCGGTGCACGCGGACTGACAAAGCCGACCTCGGCTTTGGAGCGTCGGAGCTACAGCAACTCCACCAACTGGCCGCACAGCCCCCAGAGCTGGTCGGCGCACGCGGCGTAGAAGTCCCCTTCGTGCCCCGCGGGATCGATGACGTCCTCGGAGTCGTCCACCTCCACCTCAGCGAGGCCCAACGAAGTCACACGCTCGCCAAGCGCGGGCGGTGCCGGCGGCAGGTCGTCACAGAGTCGGCGGATCGTGGCGGTCTTGGCCGCCGCGTCGGGGAAGCGTCGCCGTACGAAGCGGACGTGATCCGCCTCCATCACGACGACCAACTCGGCCCGGACTAGGTCCACGCCGTGGACCTGGCGACTGCGGTGCCGGCGAAAGTCGGAGCCGTCCAGCTCAGGTATGCGGGTCAGGGCGGTCCGGGTCCGCATCCCCATGGGCTGGCCGTCGATGACGTGTGTGCCCGCCGTGACGACGTGCAGCGGATCCGGGCGGCCGTTCCACAAGGCATCGAGCATGAACCCCGCCATCACCGAGCGCGCGGCGTTGCCCGTGCAAAGGACGAGGAGATCCGTCATCCCGCCGAAAGCAGGAGCGCGGGGGCGTCCTCGTCGATGGCGTGCTGGGCGTGGCGTTTGGTGCTGGTGAGGAACATCAGGTCGCCGCGGTCGGTGCGCTCCACGACCATGGACGCGACGATGGCCATCAGGATGCCGGCGAAGCTCTCGGCCCGGACGTCGGCGCGCAACCGGTCGAGCGAGTAATCGCGCACGCCGAGGCGGCACAAGGTGTCGTGATAGTGGGCCAACAAGTCGTCCTGGTGGGCGCGGCGGTCCTCGGTCGTGAGACAGCCCCCGATGAAGTAGGCGACGTCGAAAGCAGCGCCCGCCCACACCGCGGTTTGCCAGTCGACAACGACCGGACTCGGATCGTTCGGCTCGAACAAGAAGTTGTCGAGGCGGAAGTCCCCGTGCGTGGCCGTGCGGGGCCCGCCGCTGCGCAGGCTCACGTACGCCGGCACGTTTTCGGCGTAGACGCGACACACTTCTTGTTGTTCGGGAGTGAGCTGGTCGGCGTAACGCTCGAGGAAGCCAGGCAACAGCGATGAGACCATTGCCGCGAGGAACTCGGCGGACTCGTCGGTGTTGCGGTTCAGCCACTCGAGGCGGGCGAGCTCGGGCGACTCCCAGCAGGGAGCGTGCAGCCCGGCCATCCCTTCGAGCACGGCCGCCGCGACGTTCGGCGTGCAGGCCGCGATCTGGTCGCCTTGTTGCGCGCCGGCGATGTCCTCCATGAGCAGCGTGAACCATCCGGTGTCGGGCTCGATCTCGGCGGCGTAGACGGCGGGCAGCCGGGTGCTTATCCGGGCGGCGACCTCTCGGTAGAAGCGCACCTCGATCTCGTAGGCGCGCAGGGCGAGCCCGGTGCTGCGACTCTGATCGTTGGCCGAGGCGAACTTCCCGACCACGCTGGGGGGCCCGCCTTCGGGCCGGTCGTAGGCAAGGGTGAACCGCGTCGTGTCCGCCATCTGGCCGGTGCCGATCGGCGCCGCCTCGAACGTCGTGACCTGCGCGCCGTCGTCGAGCAGGCCGTTGTCCGCCAGGACACCGCTCAACCATTCGGGGGTGGCGTCGGCGGCGTGGCGGACAAGCGGCTGCGATTGCACGGCGGCCGACACTATTGGACCTGGCCCTAGGGGTCGGTCTCGGTCGGTGAGGTCAGTTCAGCTGTACCGAGGGGATGGTGTCGTAGCCGCACACCGACCAGACCCGGCGAAACCTCTCCGAGGTTCCCGTCAGACGCAGGCCTTCGGGGTGCGCGTGGGCGCTGTCGAGCAACGCCCACATGCCCGCGGCGTCGATGAACTCGAGATCCTGCACGTCGACGACCGGGTCGGGCAGGTCGGGGAGCGCCTCGGCGAGCCAGCGACCTAGCCGGTCGGCACTCGAGGCGTCGACTTCGCCGGAGAGAAAGAGACCACCCCGTCCGGCATGGATCCGGAACGGCGAGGGACACGTGGGTGCCCCCGTGTGGAGCGAGTGCACGGCGTGCAGGTCGCTCATCACCTTGGGGCGGGCCCGGCGCAGATCGCACGCGCACACCACGATGCTCGGCAGCCTCGCGATCAGGAGGTCGGCCCTGACCTCGTAACCGCACCACTCGTCGCACACGCCGTCGGAGCCGAGCAACGGCGTGATCTCCGAGCAGACGCGAAGGCCCGCGTACCCGTCGCGGAGCGCCTGTCCCACCAACAGCGCGTGGCCGGCAAGGCGGACGTCGGGTCGCAACGCGCCGTCGATGAGATACGCCTCGTCCAGGTCGTCGATCCGCAGGGCCCCGCGTTCGATCAGGCGGCTGGGGTCGATGCCGGTATCGACCAGCCCCGACATCGTCGCCTGCAGCTGCTCGGGCGGCGCCAGGTACATCAGGCGCTCGTTCGCGGCCAGCCCGGCCTCGAAGAACTCGGCCAGGAAGTCCCGGTGCTCGGCGTCCGAGGCGTACGACCAGCAGACGTGACTGCTCCGACCCATCTCGCGCGGCCGGAGAGTAGATCGCACCCCCACGAAAATGGACACTAGCGAGAAGCCACACCCGTTTCCGGACAACTTTCTGACAAATGCACGTCAGTCCTCGGCCGCGTCCGCGGGATCCGGGCCGCGCAACGCCCTCAACCGACCGAAGCGACTGTCTCCAAGACCTCTTCGAGGTGGTTGACGTAGAGGAGGTGCCCCTCACCGGGGCACTCGTGCAGCACGGCGCCGGGGATGCGCCCAGCCATGAAGCGTCCATGCCCGATCAACACGTTGCGGTCGGCGTCGCCGTGCCAGAAATGGCAGGGCACGGTGACATCTTGTAACCGGAAGCCCCAATCGCGGGCGAACAGCACGAAGTCCTGGGTCGCGGCCTGTGGCGTCGTCGCCGAGGAGCGGTGCGCGTCGTCGAAGAAGGCGGCGCGGACGTCGGCCCGTTCGAGCATCGCTGCGTCCGGCGCCGGGAACCGCTTGGTCGCCGCCCGCAGCGCGGCCTCGGGCCACCGGCGAACGGAGAACTCCTGGAACCAGAAGATCGGAAGCAGCACGAGAGGCGACTGGCGGGCGAGGAAGCTGAGGCCCCGGTTGAACCCCACCATCCCCACGGCGAACTCGGGATCGCCCATCGGCCCGACGCCGCTCACGATGCCCGCCGCGGTCACCCGGCCGGGCAGCATCCGCGCGCAGGCCACGGCGTGGGGGCCGCCCCCCGAGACGCCCACGACGGCGAACGAGTCGAGCTTGAGGTGATCGGCCAGGGCCGACACGTCGGTCGCCCAATCGGCGAGCGATCGTCGGGGGTGGAACGAGCTGAGGCCGTAGCCGGGACGGTCCGGGGCGATCATCCGGACGCCCGCCGCAGCGATGGACTTCTCGTCGAAGGAGACCTGGCGGCGCGAACCGGGTGTGCCGTGGAACGCGAAGACCGGACGGCCGCGCGGCCGGCCGGCTTCGAGCCAGGCCAGTTCGCGACCGTCCGGTAGTTCCATGACCCGGGTGTCGGGCATGCGCCGACCGTACAACCGGTGGGCGTGCCCGGCTCGAGGGTCAGGCGCTCAGAGCGGCCTCGGTGAGACGGCCCTCGTCTGCGTCCTGGGCCGCCAGGGCCGAAGGGTTCACCGCGAACCCGTCGCGGTCGCCCCCGGACGTTGCCGCTTCAGCCGGCGCCTCGGCCCGGGCGAACCGGTCGACGCCGAAGACGATGGTCGCCAGCGCGCCCAGGGCAAAGACCCCCGTCACGTAGAACACGTCGCGGAGCGCGTGCAGCGTGGCGGCCGTGGTGTCGCCGGCGACGAGCTGTGCGTGACCGGCCGCGGAGTTGAACACCGTGACCAGCACGGCGATGCCGATCGCGGCGCCCAGTTGCTGAGAGACGTTCACGAGGCCGGAGGCCGCACCGGCGATCTCTGGCTCGACGTCCGCCAGCGAGGCGGAGGTCAAGGCGACCAGGGTCGCACCGAATCCGGCGCCGATGAGCACGAGGCTGATCACGATCTGCGAGTACGGCGTGTGGGCGCCGACCTGGGTGGCCAACGCAAGGCCGATGATCGCCACCACCGAGCCCATGATCATCACGGCCTTCTCGGGCAGCCGGCGAAGGAGCACGCGGCTCGTGAGCTGCGATGCCAGGAATACCGACGCCGGCATCGGCACGAAGGCGAGCCCGGCGCGCAGCGGGCTGTAGCCCTGCACGTCCTGGAGGAACTGGGCCATGAAGTAGAAGAGGCCGAAGAACCCCGCGTAGAGGAGCGCGCGTGCCGCGTTGGCCGCGTTCCGCGTGGCGTGGGAGAGCAGCCGCAACGGCATGATCGGCTCACTCACCCTGGTCTCGTGACGCAGGAAGAAGGCGAACACGATCACACCGCCGACAAGGGGCACCAGTGTCAACGCGCTCGTCCAGCCCTTCGATCCGGCCTCGACGAGGCCGAGCACGACGCCGCTGACGCCGACGGTGCAGGTGAACGCGCCGAGCAGGTCGAAGTGACCGTTCCGCCGCTCGGTCTCGACCAGCACGACGCGGCCTACGAACCACACCGCGATGCCGATCGGGACGTTCACGAACATGACCCACCGCCACGAGACCCATTGGGTGAGGAGTCCGCCGAGGACGAGGCCGGTGGCGCCGCCCGCTGCGGAGACCGTCGTGTAGAGGGCGATGGCCCGCACCCGTTGCGCACCCTCCGGGAACGCGGTGGTCAAGAGAGACAGCGCACACGGGGCGGCGAGTGCCGCTCCAACCCCCTGGAACGCACGGGCGGCCAGAAGAGCCCACCCGCTCACGGCCAGGCCGCCGAGCAGCGAGCTGACGGTGAAGATCGCGATGCCGACGAGGAAGACCCGCCGGCGGCCGAACAGGTCACCGGCCCGGGCTCCCAGCAACATGAAGCCGCCGAAAGTGAGGATGTATGCGTTCAGCACCCACGAGAGGGCGCTGGTCGAGAAGCCCAGGTCCTGCTGGATGTGGGGCAGGGCGACGTTCACGATCGTCGCGTCCAGCACCACCATCATCTGGGCGGTGAGGATCACCGCCAGGAGGACCGATGGGTGCCGTAGCCAGCTGGCGGCGCCAGGACCTGGGGAAACAGGCCCGCCAGGTACGCTGCTCCCGGCTGAAGGGCGCGTGAGGCTAAGGGTTGTTTGGGGCATTGACTCCGACCTTTCCGCTGGTATTCTTGAAGCGGAAGCTTCTTCCGTTTAGTATACGGAGGGTGCCTCCGGTTAGCAACCCCTTTCGTCGGAGAAATGTGATGGCGATGCAGAAAAGCAGCACGGAGCTGCGGCCACGGTCCCCCGGAGTCGGCGAGGCCGGCGAGGCCGGCGAGGCCGGCGAGGCCGAAACGCTCGAGGGACGGCCCATGCGGGCCGACGCCCGGCGTAACCGCGAGCTGCTCGTCGCCGCGGCAAAAGAAGTCTTCTCCTCTCAGGGCGCCGGGGCCTCGATGGAGGCCATCGCCAAGCAAGCCGGCGTCGGGGTGGGGACGCTGTACCGCCATTTCCCCAACCGCCTCGACCTCGTGGAGGCCGTGTACGAGACGGACGTCGAGGAGCTCTGGGAATCGGCCCAACGAGTGGTCGCGGAGCTCGAGCCGTGGCCCGCCGTCGAAGCGTTCTTCGTGGCCTTCAAGCGCTACACACAGACGAAACGGACTCTCATGGCCGAGCTCCACCAGGCCTTCGAGAAGAACCCCGACATGCGGTCGCGCGCACGCGGGCGCATCGACGCCTCGTTCGACCTCGTCATCGACCGGGCCAAGGCGGCCGGGGCGGTGCGAGGAGACGTGACCGGCGCGGACGTCGTGCAGCTGGTGGGCCCCATTTGCACCAATACGGGTATCGAGCCGGGTCAGGCCGCCCGCCTCCTCGGCATGGTGCTCGACGGCCTCCGCGCCGACGCCGCGGGGACCGCCCTCGCCTGACGGGGCCGCCACCAACTTCCGACAGCAATCGCCATTGCTGCCTGCTGTCCCGGGCGCGACGGTCTTAACGTTGGCGACATGGACGGGGGCAAGACCGGAGAACGCAAGGGTCCCGCCCACGCCCGAGGGCACACCCTGCCGAAAGGCAATGAAGAGCGCCTCGCCGAGCTCGGCAAACTGCTGCCTCCACCGAGCGACGACGAGCTCCAGATCATCCGCGGGCTCCGACATGAGCGCTTTCGCCGTCGCCTCGTCGGGTGGCTCATCGCCATCGTCCTGATCGCGCTCCTGGCCGGCGCCATCGCGCAGTGGGTGCGGCCGCTCCCCGCCTCGACCCTCGAGATCCAAGGTGTTCGTCTACCCGGAGCGGCCCCGACGTTCGCCTGGCCGAGCACGGGCGAAGCGGCCGCCGCCGTCGAGGGCAGCGGCACGCTCGGGGGCGTGCGCGGATCCCAGCCCGTTCCGGTCGCCGGGCTGATCGACGTGTTGACCGCCTACGTGGTCCTCTCCGATCATCCCCTGGAACAAGGGGCCGACGGACCTGCGATCCCCGTAACGAACGACACACTCACGGCGTATCAAAACGGGCAGGCAAGTCAGCAGTCCGAGGTTCCCGTCGCCGCCGGTGAGTCGCTCACCGAGCTCCAGGCACTCGAGGGTCTGTTGATCGACAACGGAACCGACATGGCGACGTTGCTCGCGGATTGGGACGCGGGCAGCAGCAACGCCTTCGTCGCCAAGATGAACACAACGGCGCAGAAGCTCGGTCTGTCCGGTACCCACATAACTGACCCGAGCGGGGCCGACTCGGCGACGACGAGCACAGCAGAGGACCTCGTCCGCCTCGGCCAGAAGGCGCTGTCGATCTCGATACTGCGCCAGATCGTCTCCCTCGGTCAGCCGAGCGTGCTCATCCCGATGACGAACGTCGTCTACAACCTCAACTTCGACCTCGGCCAGGACGGGATCATCGGCATCAAGACCGCGTCGGATTCGAGCGCCCAGGGCTGCTACCTGGTGGCGGCCCAGCAGAACATCGGGGGCAAGGTGGTGACGGTCGTGGGCGCGGTCCTGGGCCAGCCCGCCGGATCCCGCGGCCCCAACACGTCCGCGGTCGACGCCGGCGATGCCCTGGTCAAGAGCATCTTCGCCGCGCTGCACAGCTACCCCGTCTTCACCCCCGGACAGAAGGTCGGCGAGGTCGTAGCCCCCTGGGGGGCGACGACACCGGTCACTGTGGCGCAGCCGGTCAACGTGGTCGGATGGCCAGGCTTGTCGGTGACGCTCGTCGCCCGACGCGACATCCCGAAGGGGGCGCTGCCGACGGGCGCCGACGTCGGCACGTTGGCAGCCATCGTCGGAACGACGGCGACCCATGTCCAGCTGCACACCGCAGCGCCGTTGTCGAGTCCAGGATGGTGGTGGCGACTGACGCGCTAAGGCGTCAACCCCCAGTCGGAAGAGGGAACCCCGTAGCCGCCGCCCACTGCGGATCGATCACGTAGTTGCCGGCGCTGTTCACGCCGAGGATCACCACCGTGCTCTGCACCCGGTTGCCCGTGGACGGTGCGATGGTGATCGGCCCGGTGATGCCCTGATAGTTGCGGATGTGAACGAGGGCGTTGCTCACCGGCGTCTGGTGCCATCCTGCCTTCTTGATTGCGGCCGCCAGGATCTCGACCGAGTCGTAGGTGAAGGTCCCCCACGTCCCGGGGCTCGTGGAGAACATCGACTGGTAGTTCGTCACGTACTGACTCGCTCCGGCGAACTGCTGCGCACTGGGCACGCCGCTCGACAGGCAGGCCGACGCGACCGGCGGCGTCGCGGCCGCCACGAAGTCCGGGCCCTGAGCGGCGAGGTCCACGAAACACTTCCCGGTGTTGTCAGTCGAAGCGGCTTTGGCGATTGCGCCGGCTTCGGCGCCGTAGGCAGATATGTAGAGCAGGCCCGGGTGCGACGCGCCCACCTTGCTCAAGGCGGAGGCGTAGTCGGTTTGCGTGCTCGTCACGGACACCATGGACACCGCGGGGTCACCGGCCTTGGCGAGGCCCGCCTTGACCTGCTTGGCGATGCCCGCCGTGTACGTGGAGGTGTCGTAGATGATGGCCGGCCGCGTCGCGTGCAGCACCTGGGTGATCTCGTTGATCTCGACCGGCGCCACCTGCGAGTCCATCGGCTGGGTGGTCGCGCCGTAACCCTCGGTCTTGATACTCGAGGTGAGTCGTACGATCGGAAGGCCGGCCTTCTTGTACAGCGAGAGGTTGGCGACGCCGACGGAGGAGTTGAACGGCCCCACCACCGCGAACGCGTGCGACGCCACGGCCTTGCGCTCGGCTGCGATGCCGCCGGCCGCAGTGGCCTTGTCATCGAGCTTCAACAGCGTGAGCTGCACGCCGTCGACGCCACCCGCAGCGTTGATCTGATCGACCGCCAGCTGCGCGCCGTCAGCCATGTCGATGCCGGTCGACGCCTGTGCGCCGGTCATCGGGCCTTCGACCGCGACCAACCCCGACACCGGTGGCTTGTGCTGGGCCACGGCCGCGCCCGCGGGCTGGGTGGCAAGCACGCCAACAGCAGAGAGCACCGACACCGCGAGTGCGATCGCGCCCGAACCGAACCGAACCCTGCTTCGTTCCATGTCTTCCCCCGTCCTCACGCCCGCTCGCGCGGCGACGTCGCCAAGCGCCGCAATGGTATTCCTGTGGCGATCGCAAAGGCGGTCGCCACGGGGGGACTACAGCGCCGTCAAGAGGTTCAGGCCGAGAACGGTGAAGGCGGCCGAGTCGGAGGACGAACCGCTGAAGTCCGGGCCGGCAGCGGTCTCGGCGTGCGCCGTATACACACCCAGTCCGAGCTCGCTGTCGGTGAGCGTGCAGGAACCTGTTCCGTTCGACGTCGTCACGGTCACCTGACACAGCCGCTGATCGCCGCTCACAATGTCGACCGTCGCGTTCTCCGCCGGAGTGACGCTGACGGCGAAGATCATCGAGGACTCGCTCCCCTCCATCGCTAGGAGTTCGCTCGTCTTCAACGTCGTGACGGTCGGCGCCGCCGCGGATGACCCAGCTGCGGCGGCCGTGGGCGCTGTAGCGGCGGAGGGTGCCGGATTCGGCGAGGTGAGAGCGGTCGCAGAAGGCGGCGGGCCGGACGTCGGTGCCGGTGCGGTAGTCGTGGTCGGTGCGGGGGTCGGAGCCGGCGGTACCGTCGTCGTCGTCGGAGCGGGCGTCGGGGCCGGCGGCGCCGTGGTCGTCGTCGTGGGTGCAGGTGCGGCAGATGTCGCGGTGCTCGTAGAGGCGCCGGCCGGTCCGCCCGCAACGCCACTCGGACCGAAGTCCGCGATCAACGCGTGATACGAGTTCGAGTTCGAGCTCGAACTAAGCGCCGACGGCCCGAAGTCGAAATACGTGGCTTCGTAGACATTGTTGGCCGCGATCCAATTGGCCATGTCGTCGATGAAGGTCGGGTCGTCACCCCCGGACACTTCCTGATTGTTGGCCGAATAGTCCTGACCGGCGTGCCCCGGTCCAGGACCAAGCCCCCACTCCCCGAGGGCGACCGGCTTCCCTTGCTGCGAAGCGAACGAGGTCAGCCAGTTGAGGCCGCCGGGCTCGGTCTCGAGGTTGGAGAACTCCTGCGTCGCGCCGGGATAGTTCTGCCAGGACTGGTCGTAGACATCGCCCGCTACGTAGTCGACGTAACCGTTCCCCGGGTAAAAGCTGGTCAGGTCCACCGAATCGCCGAGGTTCGGGCACCACTCGAACTTGAAGTCCGCACCGCTGACGGACCGCATGGCGTCGACGATGTGCTGCCAGAAGGTCACGAACTCAGAGGCGTCCGACGAGTTTGCGTACCATGGGGTCCAGCTGCCGTTGAACTCCCAGCCGATCCGCACGATCGAGCTGGCCTCGTTGTGGGCCACGAGGGCCTGGGCGATGCTCTGGAAGTACGAGTCGTAGTCGCCGGCCGCTCCGGCCGACAGCGTGGCACCCGAATTCGGGAGCATCGGTACGGAGAACGTCATCGAGTAGCCCGAGGCGCTCCAGGACGCCGCCTCGCTGGCGGCACCGGATTCCATGGAGGACCAGGAAGTGCCGTCGAGGTAGTCCATCGCGTAGTTGGGCTGCCGGCCGATGGCGCTGCCGAGCGAACTCACCCCGCTGGCGTTCTCATAGCCCTCGTAGATCCCGAGCGGTGGCGGGTTCGACGCGCCCGAAGAGACAGCACTGAAGGCGGCGAACCCGGCTCCCATCAGTCCGATCCCCAGGAGGGGGACAAGCAGGGTCACCCGCACACGGTGAGAGAAGCGGCCCACGCCCCTTCTGCGCAAATCGCCCGTGGAGGCCTTGCATCCAACGCGAAATCTGCCCTCGTTCCCCACCTGGCACCATTCCCCCGGGTAGATCATTGATTGTCCGTTGTGATGAACACGGCCGATGCAGGACTCTTGCGAAGATTGGAGCACGCACCACTTTGGGATCCGGGAGGGCAGCCACGCACAGATCGGTTGCGCCCTGCCACATCGATCCAGAGTTTGGTGCACGAATGATCCCGCCACACCGAGACTTCAGCCCGACCGAGCTCCCAGGTGACTTCTGGCGGGCGCCGAGCCGGAGCCAAAGCTTTCGCACCTTCGCTTTGGGATGATGCCCTCGATTCAGATTGGCCGCGCCTCGACCGAGCGCTCGACGGAAAGAAAGTAGGGCTCAAGTGGAAGCCGCTGAGCTGATGGTGCGCTGTCTCGAGCAAGAACGCGTCGAGTACGTCTTCGGCATCCCGGGTGAGGAGAACATCCGATTCGTAACAGCGCTCGACGCCTCCAGCGTCAGGTACGTTCTGGCGCGCCACGAGCAAGCTGCCTCGTTTATGGCGGAGACGTACGGCCGCATCACCGGTCGTGCCGGCGTCTGCTCAGCGACACTCGGTCCCGGGGCTATCAACCTTCTGCTGGGCACCGCCGATGCAACGACGAACTCGACTCCCCTCGTGGCGCTGTCGGCTCAGGTCGCCAGGTCACGCAGCTTCAAGGAGTCACACCAAAACGTCGACCTCGTCTCGATGTT
>DATMMN010000013.1:0-3106 GCA_035569675.1 Acidimicrobiales bacterium
CCCTTCAACGACGTGCCACACCTCTTCCTGCTCGTGGTGGTGCTCGTGCAGGGGTGCGGCGTCCGCGGCAATGTCGTAGTGGGCGAAGGTCATGTTCGCCGAATGGAGGAAGCGCCCGTTCCAACCGGGGAGCGGCGTCCCACTGAGCATGTCGGAGGGCCGGACAAAGGGCACGTCAGTAGTCCAAACCGGCGTACCAGTCGCCCCGCCCCTGGGGCGTGATGTCGAGGATGTGCCAGGCCGGCGCGAACAGGTCGATCCCTCGTTCGCGGATGTCGTCGTCGAACTGCGGGTGACTCGTGTAGAAGTGTCGGGGCGAGCCGTGAGGATCGAGCGTGAACACGGACACGGTCGAGTTCTGCCACCCTTCGTCGTCCTCCGCCTCGAAGTCGTGCTGGAACGTGCTGTCACCACAACTCAAGAGGCGTACGTTCTCCCAGCCACGGTCGCGTGCGTGCGCACGCAGGGCCGGAGGATCGGCAGCGGCAGCAACGACGAAGTCCACGTTCTGGGCCAGATGGCGCACCACCCCGTTGAGGCCGTCGATCCACATGGTGCACATGGGACAAGGTGTCGTCTGCCGCTTGCCGTACATCAGGTGGTAGACGACGAGCGTGCGATCAGGCGACGTGAACAGCTCGGACAAGCGCACTGGGCCCAGAGGTTCGTCGCCGTCCGTGAGCCTCCGCGGTCCTTCGATGAATTCGTAGTCCTGCACGGCGGCGCCAGGCGGGAGCGCCCGCCGGAGCGCCGCCACCGCCTCGCGCTGGCGCATGAGGGCGATTTCCGCCTGGAGCAGCTCCTCCCTGCGGGCGGCGTACTCGGCAGGTTCGTCGAGGCGGGTCTGTTCCACGGTCCGCACCTCCTTCGGTCCGCTCGAATGTAGCGGGAGCAGAGACCGACTTTGGCCCCTGGACAACGGGGGCTGGGGGGCGGATGCTCGTAGGGCAGCCAACCGAAAGGAAGACCATGCCCCAGTACGTCATCCTCGCTGACCACTCACCAGACATCTGCCCGTCCTCAAACGCGCGGAGCCGGGCCCGGGCCATAGAGGGCCTCGGCCAGAATCTTCCCAAGCTCTCGGAGAAGCATGGGGTGACCTTCCTGACCGGTCCTCTCCACCTCGACCCGGGCCATCGCACCGTTTCGGTCGTGGAGGCTCCGAGCGTCGAGGCCGTCGCCGAGCTCGTCTACGAAAGCGGCCTGTCGCAGTGGAACACGGTCGAGGTCTGTCCGACCACGCCGGTGCCCGAGATGATGGGCAGGCTCGGCGACTTCCCCATCGTCTTCGAGTAACCGAGGCCGGAGGGCGCGAACGGGACCTTCTCAGGCCACCTGCTCGAGCGCCCGCTCGATCTCGACGTCGCCCGAGACGCTGCGCACGCTCAGCTCGACCCTCGCGTCCTTGCGCGGCGCCACCGGCGTGTCGTCGAGCGGGATGTCCGATCGGACTTGACCCGACATCGTCTCGACGTCGACGTGCAGGTCCACACCCGTGACTATGCCGACCAGGACGCTGCCCGACACCGAGCGGACCTGGAGCGTGCCCTCGTCGATTGCGAGCACCCGGACGTTTCCAGAGACGTTCGTGACGCGGGCCCCGTGGGCCAGCTCGCCGAGCCGCACGTCGCCCGACGTCGCCTTGACCTCGACCGGGCCGGCCGCCGCACCCACCTCGATGTCACCGGACGCCGTGGTGAAGACGGCCCTGCCGGCGACGCTCGAGCACCGCAGGTCGCCCGAGGCGGTCTGGACCTTGAGGTCCCCGCCCACGGCACCAGCGGTGAGGTCGCCGCTCGCCGATCGAGCGGTGAGGTTGGCCGCGACGTCGTCGGCCGTCACGTCCCCGCTCGAGGTGGTGAAGTCCCCTGCGCCGATCGGCCCGGTGACCTCGACGTCGGCCGACCCCGCGGCCACCGTCACGTCGCTGCCCTCGGGCAGGTCGACCCGCACCGTCACCGGATTGCGCCGGATGAAGCGGCTCCCCATCCCCTGCTTGGGAACCTTCACCACCACCATGTGGCGGCGGCCCGCCGGACGGCACTCGACCGTCGCGCGCTCGACGAGCTCCTCGCCTCCCGGCGTGTCCGCCTCGAGCCACACCTTGGTCTCCTCGGTGCGAGTGGCGGTGATGGAAACGAGGCCGACCTCGTTCTGCACGTGTAGTCGTACAGAGCCAGGGGTCTCGAAGATCTTCTCCATGGCACGTGCTCCTTTCAGTTTCAGGTCCTCCCGTAGCCGCGCAGACGGTGGCCCGCGTAGCTCGTCCGCTTTTGCTCGCTCGACGCCCCGTGCTCGAGGGTGCGCACGATGAACGCGTTCACCGAGATCCCTTCGCGCGCCGCGCCCTCCTCCACCCGCGTCTTGAGGGTCTCGCTCAGGCGCAGGGAGATGCGGGCCGACATGTCGCGATCACGATCACGGTCTCCGTCGGCGTCACCCACCGGACCGGCAACACCGGTGGGGGCTTCCTCCACGTAGGCGAGGACGACGTCGTCGCCGGCGATCCGAATCTCGACCCTGCCGTCGGGCAACTCGGCCGACACCTCGGCCGTCACGTCCGACAACAGGTCGAGGATCCGAGAGGGGATGGAGCGGCCCAGCACGTCGGCGATGCGGTCGGCCACCTCGGCCACCGTGTCGTCGCCGAGCTCGCCGACGCTGATCACGTCGGAGCGCAGCCCGTCCACCACCAGTGACATCTTCATGATGTCACTATGACATCACTTTGATGTCAGGTCAACCCCTGGTCGACGACGAAAGGGAAGAGCTCCTGGTCAGCCGCCCGAAGCGTCCTGTACACGGGTCTTGCCGGCCGAGATAAACGGCATCATGCCCCGCAGCTCGGCGCCGACCGACTCGATCTGGTGGGCCTTGCCCGCCTCGCGCAGCGCCTGGAACTTCGGCCGCCCCGCCTTGTTCTCTGCGATCCACTCCTCGGCAAAGGCACCGCTGCGGATGTCGTCGAGGATGCCCTGCATCGTCGCCCGGACGGCGTCGTCGATCACCCGGGGCCCCCGGGTCAGGTCGCCGTACTCGGCAGTATCCGAGATCGAGTAGCGCATGCCCGCGATCCCCTGCTCGTACATGAGGTCGACGATCAACT
>DATMMN010000014.1:0-6265 GCA_035569675.1 Acidimicrobiales bacterium
TCCGTGAAGCAGCGCGCAGCGAAGCGCGGCCGCCGCTCGAGCAGGCGGCGGAAGCGGTCCACGCTCACCGCGTCCACGCCGACCCCGACGATCCCAGCCCCACCCAGGCCGCCCAAACCACCACCGCCACCCACGATCACTCGACCGTCACGGTCTTGGCCAGGTTGCGCGGGCGGTCGGGGTCGTGCCCGTGCAACCGCGCCAACCGGTAGGCCAACTGCTGCAGCGGCACCACGCCCACGACGGGCGAGAGCAAGGGTTCGGTCGACGGGACCCACAGCACGTGGTCCGCCGCCGCCGCCGATTCCTCGTCGCCGTCGTCAGCCAGCAACACGATGGTCGCGCCACGGCTCCGCACCTCGGCCACGTTCGAGAGCAGCTTCTCCCACAGTGGGTTCCTCGTCGCGATGCCGACGACAACGGTCCCCGGCTCGATCAACGCGATCGGCCCGTGCTTGAGCTCTCCGGCCGGGTAACCCTCGGCCCGCAGATAGGCGAGCTCCTTGAGCTTCAACGCGCCCTCGAGCGCGACGGGGTAGCCGACGTGCCGGCCGAGGAAGAAGAAGTCGCGGGCGTCGGTCAGCTTGCCGGCGACGTCGTCGACGTCACCCGAACGTGCGAGGGCCACCGAGACGAGCGACGGCAGCGCCTCCATGGCGGTGAGGATGTGCTCGATCTCCGGCGCCGACAGCGAACCCTTGACCTGCCCCAGGTACAAGCCGATCACCTCGAGCGCGACGATCTGCGCCAGGTGGCACTTCGTCGACGCCACGCCGATCTCGGGGCCGGCCCTCGTGTACAGAACACCGTGCGCGGCGCGAGCCATGGAGGAGTCGACGACGTTCGTGACGACGAGGATCTTGGCGCCGCGGCGGGCGGCCTCGCGTTGGGCCTCCGACGTGTCGAGCGTCTCACCCGATTGCGAGACGCCGATGAAGAGGGTGCGTTCGTTCACCACCGGATCGCGGTAGCGGAACTCAGAGGCGATGTCGACCTCCACCGGCAGCTCCGCCCATTTCTCTATTGCGTACTTGGCCACGAGCGCGGCGTGGTAACTGGAGCCGCAAGCGACGATAAAGACCTTGTCGATGGCGCGCAGGGCGTCGGCGGTGATGCGAAGCTCGTCGAGGGTCACCGCGCCGACAACGGCGTGGCGCTCCAGCAGGGTGTTGGCGATGGCCTCGGGTTGTTCGTGGATCTCCTTCGACATGAAGTCGTCGTAGCCGCCCTTCTGCGCGGCCTCGAGGTTCCACGTGATGCTGAGGGCCTCCGGCGTCACCGCGGCACCGGCCAGCGTCGTGACGGTCGCCTCTCCCGGCCGCAACACGACCATCTCGTCGTCGGCCAACGCGAAGACCTCCGTGGTGTGGCCGATCAGGGCGGGGATGTCCGACGCAAGCAACGCCACGTCACCGTCGACCCCGAAGACGAGCGGTGTCAAGCGGCGGGCGCCGACGATCGTGTCGGGCTCGTCGGCGTGTACGACGGCAATCGAGAACGCGCCGCGCACCGCCCGCAAAGTGCGGCGGGTCGCCTCGGCCAGGCCGGCGGCGGGGTCGGCCGCCAGGTGGTCTTCGATCAGGTGGGCCATGACCTCGGTGTCGGTGGCCGAGGTGAACTGGTGGCCCTTCGCGACCAGATCAGCCTTGAGCTCGAGGTGGTTCTCGATGATCCCGTTGTGGATCAACGCGAGACGCCCGGTGCAGTCGACGTGGGGGTGGGCGTTGGTGTCGGTCGGCTGGCCGTGGGTGGCCCAGCGGGTGTGCCCGATGGCCGCGGCGTGCGACCCCGACGAAGGAGCATCGACGGTCAGGTCGGCGAGCTCGGCGATCGGTGAGGGCGTCGCGACCCCCGGCACCGGCTTGGCCCGGGCCTTCCGGGCCCGCCATACGGACCCGTCGGCCACGATCGCCACCCCGGCCGAGTCGTAGCCCCGGTACTCCAGCTGGTGCAACGCGCCGAGCAGGAGGGGGAGGGCGTCGGCCTCTCCGGTGACGCCGATGATGCCGCACATAATCGTCCCAGGCTACCTGGGGTAACCCCGCCGCCAGCGACGCTTACACCTGCCCCAAAGCCACCTCGACGACCCCCGCGAGCTGGGCCGCCACCGCGTCGGCCTGGCCTTCCTCCCGGGCCTCGACCATGACCCGCACCACCGGCTCGGTGCCGCTCGGGCGGAGCAGCACCCTCCCCGAATGGCCGAGTTCTGCCTCGGCCTTCACCACCGCCTCCCATACCTCGGCACAGTCCGCCAGCCGCTCCGGCTTCGCCACGGGCACGTTCACCAACCGCTGTGGCACCCGCTCCACCAGACCGGCGGCGAGTTCGGCCAGCGCCTCCCCTCGCCGAGCCATGAGGTCGGCCAGAGCGAGCCCGGTCAACACGCCGTCGCCCGTCGTCGACAACGAGCGGAAGATGATGTGGCCCGACTGTTCGCCGCCCAGCGACAGTCCCCCCGCGTCCAACGCGGCCAAGACGTGGCGGTCCCCGACATCGGTCTCGAGCACCGCGATGCCACGGTCCTCCATCGCCAGGCGGAACCCGAGATTCGTCATGACCGTCACCGCGACCGTGTTCCCCGCCAGCTCCCCCCGGCCGGCGAGGTCCAACGCGAACAACGCCAGCAGGACGTCGCCGTCCACGATCTCACCCGCACTATCGACAGCGATCACCCGGTCCGCGTCGCCGTCCAACGCCAGCCCCAGGTCCGCGCCGGACGCCACGACCACCCGCGCCAACTCCGAAGGGTCCGTCGACCCGCAGCCGTCATTGATGTTCACGCCGTCCGGCGCGTCGTGCAGTGTTGTCACCGACGCCCCGAGCTCCGCCAACACGTGCGGCGCGATCGCGCTGGCGGCACCGTTGGCGCAGTCGACGACCACCCGCAGGTCGTCGAGACGCCGCCCGCCGAGGGTCGCCACCAGATGCGCGACGTACGTCTCCGCCGCAGCCACGTCCACCGACAGTCGGCCGACCCCCAACCCCGTCGGACGAGCAGGCGGGCGATCCGGATCCGCCGCCACCGCCGCCAGCTCGAGCTCTATCTCGGACTCCACCTCCACCGGCAGCTTCGTCCCGAACAAGGAGAACAGCTTGATCCCGTTATCGCCGTACGGGTTGTGCGAGGCCGAGATCACCGCCCCCGGCACGCCCCGGCCCGCGGCCACCGTGGCCACGCCCGGCGTCGGCAGCACGCCGAGGTCGACGACGTCGGCGCCTTCGGTGGCCAACCCGGCCGAGAATGCGGCCGCCAACATGGGCCCCGAGAGCCGGGTGTCGCGGCCGACGACGAACGTCGGTGCGGGCAAGACACGGGCAGTGGCGCGTCCGAGGGCCAGGGCCAGTTCGGCCGTCAGTTCCTCGTTGGCCACCCCGCGCACGCCATCGGTGCCGAAGCGGACAGGCACTCGGGTCGGGCTACTCCGGGCCCGATTACCGCTTGGAGTACTGCGGCGCCTTGCGAGCCTTCTTCAGGCCGTACTTCTTCGACTCCTTCTCCCGCGCGTCACGGGTCAAGAGACCCGAGCGCTTGAGCGGCCCGCGGAACTCGGGGTCGACGTCGCACAAACTCCGCGCGATGCCCAGGCGCATCGCGCCGGCCTGGCCCGAGATCCCCCCGCCGTCGATCGTCGCGTCGATGTCGTACGACTCGGCCGTGTTCGTGATCCGCAACGGCTCGGTGATCAGCATCCGGTGCGTCGCGGAGGTGAAGTACTTCTCGAAGGGCTGCTTGTTGATGGTGATCGCGCCCTGGCCGGGGCGGAAGCGCACGCGCGCCACCGCCTGCTTGCGGCGGCCGGTGGTCTGGCTCAGTGGTACGGGCATGGGGTGGGTCTGTGTCCTTCCTGGCTCAGCCGGCCCGCTTGGCCTCGGGCAGGTCGAGCGACTCTGGCTTCTGGGCGGCGTGCGGGTGCTCGGGGCCGGCGTAGACGTGGAGCTTGCTCAGCTGCTGGCGGCCCAGGGTGTTCTTGGGGAGCATGCCCCGCACCGAGCGGCGGATGAGCTCGGCCGGCTCCTGGTCGAGCAGGGTGGCGTAGCTGGTGGAGCGCAGGCCGCCGGGGTAGCCGCTGTGGCGGTAGGCCAACTTCGCCTCCGCCTTGTTCGAGGTCAGCACGATCTTGTCGGCGTTCACGACGATCACGTTGTCGCCGGTGTCGACGTGCGGCGCGAAGTACGGGCGACGCTTGCCCCGCAGGATCGCCGCCACCTCCGAGGCCAGGCGCCCGAGGACGAGGCCGTCGGCGTCGACGACGTACCAGGCTCGCTGGATCTCGCTGACCTTCGGTGAAAATGTGCGCACAAAACCGATCTTTCGCTTCCGCGTGGGTGGCGAGCTGGCCGTTTCCGGCTGGCTCAGGGCCCCGGAGGTCCCCGGGGCCGACGTACCAGGATAGGGCCTCCAGAAAGGCCCAGCAAGCCGCCTCTTCCGGGGCTTTTGGGCAAGCGGCCGCGCCGTTCCGCCCGGACCGTTCCGGCAGCCTCGCCTCGGCACCCTCGTGGCGTTCGGTGGTGGTACCCCGCGGAGAGCGGACAGGCTGTCCTCATTGACCCGCCAAGGGGTCCTTGTCACGCTCATGGCATGGCGCCGCCTGGTACGCGAGCCCGAGGGCAGGCGCGCCGACGGCGGGCACGACCGTGATGACCACGGGTTGGTACCGCTTTGTCACCTCCTGGCGGCGCCTCAGCCCCGGCTACGTGGCCCTGGTCCTCATCGTGGGCCTGGGCGGGGGCTTGGCGCTCGGCTCCGTGGCGGCAGCTCGGCGCACCGCCTCGTCCTTCTCCGTTTTCTTGGCGTCGACGAACCCGTCGGACGTGATCATCGAACCCGCCGGAGGGCTCACGATCAACCTGGCGTCAGACCGGCGGATCACCGATGCGGTCGCGCGCTTCCCTCACGTGCGCCACGTCGAGAGCTACGTGGCGCTCGGCGCCACGTACACCGTCGGATCCCGCACGATCAATGACTTCACGAGCTCCGTGCTCCTGGTCGGCAGTGTCGACGGGCTCCTCTTGAATCAGGACCGTTTGACCGTGACCCAGGGCCAACGGGCCGATCCGAGCGATCCGCATCAGGTCATGATCACCGAGACTGCGGCGCAGACTCTGGGGCTGCACGTCGGCCAATCGATGCTGATAACGGTAAGCCCGTCCTCGGGATCGGGTCCGCCGATCCGAGTCCGCGTCACAGTCGTCGGCATCGGCGACCTCAACCGGGAGGTGGTCCAGGACCAGATCGCGCGGTTCCCGACCTACGTCGTCGCCACGCCGGCCCTGACACGCACGCTGTTGTCCGATTCGCAGATGGCCTACTTCGGCGTCCAGGTCGACGGTGGCGCCGCCGATGTGCCCGAGGTCGAACGCCACTGGAACTCGTCCGTGAAGGCCTTTACCGACTTTCAGGTGTCCTCGCAAACCACCCAGGAGGCGGACCAGTCGATCCGTCCCGAGGCTCTGGCGCTCGGCGCGTTCGGGTGCATCGCCGGGCTGACCACCGTGTTGCTCGCGCTCGAGGAAATTGCACGCCAGAGAAGGAACCGCGACGAGGACCGCCGCATCATGCGCGCCCTTGGTGCATCGCCCGTGGTGACGACGACCGACGGGCTGATCGGCACACTCGCCTCCATCCTCCTCGGAGGCCTGCTGGCTGCCGGTGTGGCGGTCGCGCTGTCCCCGTTGTCGCCGATCGGCCCGGTGCGCGCGGTGTACCCCGACCGGGGGTTCGCGGCCGACTGGACCGTGCTCGCCTTCGGCGTACTGGCCCTCATCGCGCTTTTGGTGATTGCGGCGGTCGTGGGTGCGGCCCTGAGTGCACCGCACCGCCAACGCGCGGCGCAGCGTCGGCCGGGCCGCTCTGCCGTCGCCGAGGCCGTCGGGCGCTCGGGACTCCCCGTGAGCGCGGTGATAGGTACCCGTTTTGCGCTCGACGCCGGCCGCGGCCGAAGCGCCGCGTCCACCCGGTGGGTCCTGGTCGGAGCCGTCACCGCCCTACTGGTGGTGACGGCCACCCTGACCTTCGGCCACAGTCTGCAGAACCTGGTCGACCAGCCCAGTCTCTACGGCTGGAATTGGGATTACGCGGTGCAGAGCTCCGACGGTTACGGTCCGGTCCCCCAGCCGACGGTGCAAGCGCTCACTCGCCACGACCACCGGATTACCGAGTCCGGCGTGTATTTCGCCAGCCTGATGCTCGACGGGGTCGAAGTGCCGACGCTCTTGGCCTCACCCGGCGCACCCGTGGCACCCCCGCTGGTAGCCGGCCACGGGC
>DATMMN010000015.1:0-3787 GCA_035569675.1 Acidimicrobiales bacterium
AAGGCATGGCGCATCCCAAGGGTGTACGCCAGCACGCCGGTGCCGAATCCAAAGACCTTGGTCTCCGAGACGTGCAGGTGCGCGCTAAGCGCCGCGGCGAGCAACGACCAGCCGATCACGTTCAGCCCTATGACCACGGCCGCCATCCCGGCCAGCCGTATTCGTTCCTGCCGCGCGAGCCGCCAGCGCCCGGACTTGAGGAAGCCGAGCGTCGGTGCGGTCAAAGCCATTGACTCTCCCTTCGGTGGTCGCGCGATGTGCGCTCGGACTTCCGGAACGAGGCGGGATCTTCTGGCACACTATTCCTTAATGCGACTCACTCGCAATAGGTGCGAAAGGCATCATCACGGCACCGGGACCCCCGAATCCGGCAGCATTACCATCGCAATGTGAGCCGGCGAACCCCGACCCAACCTGCGGAGCCGGCCGAGGCGAGCACACTCGACGACGCGCTCGAACTGGTGCGCCAACACGGTGGGCGCGTGACCTCGTCGAGGCGAATCCTCCTGCGGATCCTCTTCGGCTCCACCGGGCACCGCACCGCCGAGGAACTCGCCGCCGAGGTGCAGGTCGAGGCGCCCGACATCCACCTCTCGACCATCTACCGCAACCTTGACGAGCTGGAGCGCCTCGGCGTCGTTGTGCACTCCCACTTCGGGCACGGTCCCGCCACCTACCACCTGGCCTCGTCCGTCCACGGCCACTTCGTCTGCGAGGAGTGCGGCAAGCTCGTCGAGGTGCCCGACACCATGTTCTCCGGGCTCGCCCAGGAGGCCTCGACCCGCTTCGGGTTCACCATCGACCCCCACCACTTCGCGATGTTGGGACGCTGTGCCGACTGCGGCACCGGGTAAGCCACCCGCTCCTCGCACGCGGTCGATCCGAAGTCAGGCTCCTGGTCGGAGCGGCGAGACTTAGGATGGGAAGAGCGGCGCGGCAAACTGTGATGTAGTCGATGCAGAGGGGCGAGACCGGTCGGGGGCTCCATGGGTCATGTCGATGACAGGGCGGGTGACGTGGTTCCCGTGCACGCCGACCCAGAGGCTCTGTTCTCCGTGGTGGTCGACTTGACCGACGACGCGGTCATTACGTGCGACGCCTCGTCGACCGTCACGTTCTTCAGCGACAGCGCCGAAAGGCTCTTCGGACAACCATCGGTGGGCATCGTCGGCACATCGGTGGGCACACTCTTTCCTGCTCATTGGGCCGCCGCGATGGACCGGTTGTTTGCCACCGTGTCGGCCGGCGAGTGCATCCGCCACTTCGATTCCGAGATCGTCCGACCTGACGGATTGCCCATCCCGGTGTCGCTCTCTCTGGCGCCCCTGCCGGAAGTCGCCGCATCCTTGGCATCGCAACAAGGACGCGGGTGGGTCATGGTGGCTCGAGACGTCACCGAACAACGTCTCGCTCAGGCCACGCTGGCCGAGATAGATGTGAGGCTTGAGGAAGGGGAAGCGCTGTCACACGTGGGCAGCTGGCTGTGGGACCTACGCACCGGTGCGGTGCAGTGGAGCCTCGAATTCCACCGGATCCATAATGTCGACCCGCTCGACTTTGCCGGCACGTTCGAGGCCTATATGGATCTGATCAATTCGGAGAATCGAGAAACGGTCCGTGCCGAGATGACGCAATCGGTGCGCGGGTCCAGACCGTTGGACCTCGAATACCGGATCGTCGATTCCCACGGCGACGCCCGGATGATTCGAGTCGTCGCCAATCCGACGGTGGGTTCCGACGGCGCGGTCGTCGGCCTCCGGGGCATCGGCCTGCACGTCACCGACCAGTCGCGCCCGCGGACCGACGTCATCGCCCAAACCCAGGGCTGATCTCTCCGCTCAGTCGTCGATGCGTTCGGCCTCTGCTTGGAGGCGCACACGTACATCGGGGAAAAACCGCAGCATGAGCATCGTGGGCGACGGCACGGCGAAATCCCTCATGTCGAAGATCTGTTCGCCACTGATCACAATCCGGTCGTCCGAAAGCGACTCAACGCAGACCGTGCCCTCGGCCTGACGAGAGATGCCGTGGAACGTCAGTTCCCCGCGCAATCGATAGCGCGAACCCGGCGTGATAGGCGTGCAGTCACGGAGCTCGAGCCGGGCCGTCGGGAATCGCCGAGAGTTGATTCGTCTCTGCAGCTCCGCGTCGTAGAGGTTGTTGCCGGAGCTGAAGCCGGTCACGTCAACCGTGAGCCAGCCCGACGGTGGGACGTCGGTCTGGACGACGCCATCGACGAGTGCGGCATAGAGCGACCCTTCTACCCCGGTGGTGCCGAATGTTATGGGTCCGACCGTCGAACGAGCGTCGACCAGCACGCCTGAGCGTTCGGGGTCGATGACGAAGCGACTCAGCTCTTGCGCATCCGGGGATGCGATGCCCGGCGTCGCGTCAGTGGTACCAACCGCGCCGAGCCGCCCACCGTTCTGCGAAGTTGACCGGCGCCGCCTCGGGAGCGCCGGCGGGTCGGGGTCGGCCGGTTCGTCTGCCCCGCCCTCCAGAGGGACGAGGCTGCGGCGCCACATGGAGGTCGTCGACACCGACGACCACCCCAGTTCGACGTCGGGTATCCAGCCGGTCTCGATCTCCGAGAGTACGGCGTCCATCCGCCCGGTGGCCTGGTAGCGGCGGATGACCTCGCCCAGGTGCACGTGCTCTTCACGAATCACGCCCATCCACACGCGGAGGATGCGTTCGCCGAGAGGCGTGACGGCGTAGACCCGCCGAGCCGAGGCGGAGTGGTGGGTCTCGGCGGCCGCCTCGACAAGCGCGTCCTGTTCGAGCGCGGCCAGAGCGCGGTAGACGGCGGGACGGTCGACGTGCCCGAACTGCAGGTCGCGCAGGCGCCCGACGAGCCCATAGCCGTAGCCCGGTTGCTCCGAAAGCAACAGCAGTATCGCCGGCAGCAAGAACCGACGAGGTGGCGCCAAGCCGAACCGCGCGGCACCCTCGGTTGCCGGCGCACCCTCAGCCCGCGAATCAGTGACCATGGCCTCAGCAATCCTCATACCCCGCGACTCGGGCGTCAATCGGCTCAATCAAGGAAACCAGACAGATGGGTCCGGACGGTGACGAAGCGACAACCGGACGAGAAGGGTGCAAAAGACACTCATTTACACCGATCCGCCTTGGGCTGACACTGCAAACAGCCGCACAACCTCGCGCGGCCGAGGACCGGGGAGGCAACCTTGACGGCGACGGAAACCGACGAGGCATTGGTCCATGTTCTGTGGATCAATGCAGGTCTGAGCTGCGACGGCGACTCCGTCGCGCTGACCGCAGCGACACAACCGAGCATCGAGGAAATCGCCTTGGGCGCCCTCCCGGGTCTACCCAAGATCGCGGTGCACTGGCCGCTCATCGACTTCGAGAACGGCCCGGTCGGCGGGGCCGACGACTTCATCGAGTGGTTCTTCAAGGCGGACCGGGGTGAGCTCGACCCCTTCGTCCTCGTCGTCGAGGGGTCGATCCCCAACGAGGCGATCAAGAAGGAGGGGTACTGGTGCGGTTTCGGGAACAATCCGGAGACCGACCAGCCCATGACGACGAGCGAGTGGCTCGACCGTCTGGCCCCGAAGGCGTTGGTGGTGCTCGCCGCGGGCACCTGCGCCTGCTACGGGGGCATCCACGCGATGGCCGGCAACCCCACCGGCGCGATGGGTGTCCCCGACTACCTGGGGTGGGGGTGGACCTCGAAGGCCGGTATCCCCATCGTGTGCGTGCCCGGATGCCCCACCCACCCCGACAACCTGTCGGAGACGATCCTGTATCTGCTGTACCAGGCGAC
>DATMMN010000016.1:0-25769 GCA_035569675.1 Acidimicrobiales bacterium
GCAGACGTTCGCCGGCACGAGCTCCGGTCTCTCCGTCATGCCGGGACTGAGCCGCCCGGTTGACCACTGGGCCATACCCCTGGCGCAGGAGTCGTCGGGGGGCGGCAACTCGGAGATCGACGCGTTCAACCCGGGCACGACCCCCGAGAAGGTGACCGTGCACCTGCGCCTGGCTTCGGGCCCCTTGGCGCCTTTGGAGAGCACGGTGGCACCCGGCCAGACGTGGGCGCTGGCGACGAGTCGTCAGACGCGGATTCCGGCCGGCGCCGGCTACTCGGCCGAGGTGGACGCGACGGGGGGGCCCGGTGTCGTCGTGAGCCGGGTGGTGGTTGCTCCCGCCGCCGCGACAGCCCCTCAGGCCGGCGTCGCGACCGCCGTCGACAGTCTCACCAGCTCGACACCGGCGAGTGAGTGGATCGTGGCGCCACCCGGGACGCCGGCCAGCCCGGCGGTGAGCGGCGCGGCTCGGGACGCGTTGGCCGTCCTCAACGTCGGCGGGACGCCGGAGACCTTCAGTGCGTACGCGGTCGCGTCGGGACACCTGCACTTGTTGGCGTCGGGCACCCTGGCGCCCTCTGCGAGCGCAGTCGTGACGGGCTCGACGCTCTCCGGCGCCGGGTTCGATCCCATCGTGGTGCGCGCCGACGGCCCCGTGGCGGTCAGCGAGGACCTCACGCCGAGCGGGGGAGTGGGCGTCGTCGCCATGTTCGGCGTCCCGTTGGCCGCGCCCCTCGGGCTCTGACGCTCAGAGACGGTGGCGCTGGTAGCGGCGCCAGAGCACGCGGCCGCCGATCGCCACGAGCGCAAGGCACAGCAGTGCGAAGAGGAACGGGCCCGCCAGACGGATCACGCCCTCGACGCCCGCGACGAAACCGCCGACGCTGTCGTGCCACGCCCGAACGAGCCCCGACTCCTGCAGTGGCGCCGGCCTCGGCGGGGGCGCTCCCTCGCTCACCGTCACGGTGACCTTCGAATAGGAGGTCTGGCTCGTCAGCAGTTGCAGTTGGCTCTGCAGCTGCTCGATCTGCTGCTGGATGCCGTCCAGTTGCTCCTGCACGGACAGGATGTCGCCGATGCTGGTCGCCTTGGCCAGGATCGTGAGGTACTGCTGGCGGCTGTCCTGGAGCGCGGTGAGGCGCGCCTGCAGGTCGACGTATTGGCCCGTGACGTCCGTGGCGCTGGTCGAGACGTTCGAGGTCTTGCCGTACCGCTCGGTCGCCTTGAGCACCGCGGCGAAGTCGTTGACCGGCACCTCCATGGTGATGGTGCCGTAGGCGTTCCCGCCGCCCGTTCCGTTCTGGCTCTGCGAGTTGGCCACGAAGCCGCCGACGGCGCCGGCGAGGTTGGTCAGCCCGGTCATCGTCCGCGCCAGGTCACCCTTCTTGACTTCCACGTCGAGCGTGCCCGTCTGCTCGATCTTCGCCGGTTGGCCGACCGCCCCCTGGGGCAGTGCCGGCACGTTCGGGCTTTGTGTGTTGGTCCCGGCGCTCAACCCGCCCGAGCTCTGTGCCGTCCCGCTCGCCCCGCTCGCGCCGAACGCGGGACCCGCAACGGCCGGCGTACGTGCTGGGAGCGTCGTGGTCGCCGGGGACCCATTGGCGCCGCTGCCGGCGACGGCTCCCTTGTGGTTCAACTTGAGTGCAGTCACAGTCGGATTCGACGGGGGCCGCGTGATGGCGCCGATCGTGCCGGCCACGATCAGCGCGACCACGACGACCGCTGCAACGGACAGGATCCGGTGACGTCCGGCCACGGCCACGAGCCGCCGCCTGCGAGCGAGCTCGTCGGGCGCTGCGGAATTTCCGGCGCCGTCCTCCGTGTCCCCGTCTCCGGACGCGTCGGCATCAATTTCGGCGCCGACCCGGTCCGGCCCGGCCTCGGCGCGCGCCAAGATCTCGTCGATGCCGGTCTCGGGCACCTCGAACGCCTCCGCGGCGCGTCCGAAGAGCTCGGCCAGACGGTCGTCGTCGAGCATCGTCATGACCCGGCCTCCTCTCCCGCGACCGCACCCCTGTCGTGCTCGTCGGTACCAGCCCCATCCGTGCCCTCGCCCATGAACGCCAGCGCGCTGAGCGAGGGGTCGGCCGCCAGTCGTCGGCGCGCCTCGTGCAGGCGCGACTTCACGGTGCCCTGACGCCGCCCGATCGCCCGCGCGATGTCGCGCTCGCTCAGGTCGGCGTAGTAGCGCAACACGACCGGCACGCGCAGCGACATCGGTAACCGCGCCAACGCGGCCAGCACCGTGTCGGCCACTTCGCCGCGTTCGGCGCTCGCCTCGGGCCCCGCGCCCTCCGCAGCCACGTCGGCCAGCGGCTCGTCACCGGCGCGCCGGTCCCGGTGCGGGATCTCGCGGCGCAGCTTCGAGTAGCACGAGTTGACCACGACCCGGTAGAGCCACGGCCGGATGCTGGGCACGTCCGCCAGCGAGTCACGGAAGCGCCACGCCCGGAGGAACGCCTCCTGGACAGCTTCCTCGGCGTCGGAGCGGTTGCCGAGAATGAGGCAGGCCGTGCGGAAGGAAGGCACGTACCCCTCCTCGAGCCACTCGGCCAGCTGTGCTTCCACCATCCCCCCTTATGACGCCGCCCGGCCCGGTTCGGTTCGATCCGATTGCCGCATCACCGCCGCTCCCGCCCGCGACGTCGTCGAGGTGGAGGGTTCCTAGCCTCCTGCGGGTCCCTCGGGGGCCCCGGTGGCCGGGTCGGGCGTGGGCGGCCAAGGCGGTGGTGCCCAGGTCTCGGGTTCGGACGAACGTGATGTCGCCGAGGGCGCGGCCGGCGGCGCGGGGACGGCGACGGGCCCGTCGTCGACGCCCGTGTCAGCCACCGAACTGTGGCCGTTGGCACCGTTCGTGACCAAGCCGTCGGCTGTAGGCGGCGGGCTGATCGCAGCCTCGTGAAAGTGGGGCACCGACTTCACGCCCTCGCCGTGCACCGGCGACCCGTGGGCCTCGTCGACCAGCCGGGCCACCTCGGCGCCGTCGATGATTTCGTTGTCGAGAAGGGCGCGGGCGATGGCGTTGAGCCCGCCTCGGTGCTTGCTCAGCACTTCCATCGCCCGCTGTTCCTCCGAGCGCAAGATCCGTTCGACTTCGTCGTCGATGGTCTTGGAGGTGTCCTCGGAGTAATCGCGCGTGTGCATGAGGTCTTCCCCCAGGAAGACCTGGCCCTGCGAGCCCCACGCCATGGGGCCGATGGACTCGCTCATGCCCCATTCGCGCACCATCTTGCGTGCCAGCTCGGTGTTGCCGACGAGGTCGTTGGCGGCGCCCGTCGACAGGTCGCCGTACACGAGGATCTCGGCGCAGCGCCCGCCCATGCGCACGCACAGCGCGTCTTCTATGTAATTGCGCGGGTGGATGTGGCGCTCTTCCATGGGCAGCTGGTGGGTCACGCCGAGCGCCATGCCGGTCGGCAGGATGGTCACCTTGTGCACCGGGTCCGCGTTTTCGAGGACGTAGGCCAGCACGGCGTGGCCGCCTTCGTGGTACGCGATGCGCTCCTTCTCGTCATCGGACAGGACCATCGACTCGCGGCGCTGGCCGAGCAGCACGCGGTCGCGTGCCGTCTCGAAGTCGGCCATCGCGATCTCCGCGCTGCCGCGCCGGACCGCGTGCAGCGCGGCCTCGTTCACCAGGTTGGCCAGGTCGGCACCCGACATGCCGGGCGTGCCGCGGGCCACGACGGTGAGGTCGACGTCGCTCGATATCCGCTTGCCCTTGCAGTGCACCTGGAGGATCGGGAGCCGCTCCTCGAGGTCCGGCAGCGGCACCACGATCTGACGGTCGAAGCGACCGGGTCGCAGCAACGCCGGGTCCAAGATGTCGGGGCGGTTCGTCGCCGCGATCATCACGACACCCTCGGCCGTGTCGAAGCCGTCCATCTCCGAGAGCATCTGGTTCAGCGTCTGCTCACGCTCGTCGTGCCCACCGCCCAGCCCGGCACCGCGCTTGCGGCCGATCGAGTCGATCTCGTCGACGAAGACGATGGCGGGCGCCTGCTTGCGGGCCGTCTGGAACAGGTCGCGTACCCGGCTGGCGCCGACACCGACGAACATCTCCATGAAGTCGGAGCCGCTGACCGACATGAAGGGCACGCCGGCCTCGCCGGCCACCGCCCGGGCGATCAGCGTCTTGCCGGTGCCCGGCGGGCCGACCAGCAGCACGCCCTTGGGGATCTTGGCGCCGATCTCCTTGAAGCGCGCCGGCGTCTTCAAGAAGTCCACGACCTCGCTGATCTCCTGCTTGACGCCCGTGTAGCCGGCTACGTCGTCGAAGGTCGTGGAGGGGCGGTCGCTGCTGAACGTCTTGGCCTTGGAGCGGCCGATCGACATGATCCCCGACATCTGCCCGCGGGTCTGCCGGCCGATGAAATAGATGAAGGCGGCCCCGATGCCGATGATGAAGAGGTAGGGGAGGATGTCGCTCAGCAGGTTCGACGACGGGGTCGGGAAGCTGACCTCGACGCCGTCGTTGCGCATCGTCTGCACGTCGTTGGGCAGCGACGGGCTCGGCCCCTGCACCTGGTAGCTCTTCCCGTTGTCACCCTTGAAATTGCCGTTGATCTGGCCGGTGGAGTTGGAGATTTTGGCGGTCGCGATCTGCTTGGCCTGCACGTCCTGCATGAACTTGGTGTACGAGAGGGTCTCGGCGTTGTTCGTCTTGATCGTGCCGACGGCCAGGAGGATCGCCACGATGCCGATGGCGAGGACGCCCCAGAGCCAGCGCCAGCTCTGCCCGCTCGGCGCCCCGGGTTGATTCGGGCCGCCGCCCTCGTTGTTCTGACCGTTCTGGGACGCGTTCTGCCGGTTGACCGGCTTCTCCGCGCGTTGGGGGCTCACCCCGTACATGCTATGCGCCCCCCTCGCTTCACGGTGACCGCCCCTCACCTGGTCCGTTGCGTGGCCGACCTGCAGATTCTGGGTCGTGACGCACCGGTATCGTCGTGCCGATGACCGACCCGGAGACCGGCGCGCCCGCGATGGGACCACCGGCCCGGCCCCCGGGGCCTGCCCCCGCCGGTTACGTGCCCCGCGAGTGGTTGCAGCAGCAGCCCCCGGTTGCACCGCCACCGCCACCGCCACCCGGCGCCTACTGGACTCCGACCGATGCGCGCGCCTACCTGCCCGCGGCTCCGCCCCCCAACGTCGACGTCCCCTTCCTCGATACCCCGTGGGTCCCCCCGAAGACCCCCCGCCAGGGTTGGTACTGGCTGATCTTCGCGGTGGCCGGCTTCGTCGTCGGTCAGCTCGGCGCCGTCATCTTCGCCACGATCTCGGGCGCCGTCGCGGGCAAGACGGCGGCGCAGATGCAGGCGATCGCGACCTCCACCGTGCCACCGGAGTGGTACGTCGTGTCCACGCTGCTCGGCTTGTGGATCGGCTTCCTCGGCGCACCCTGGCTGGCCAGCCGCACCCAGGGCACGCGCCACTTCGCCCGCGACCTCGGGCTGCGCTTCAGGTGGATCGACCTCCTCGGCATCCTCATCGGCATCGGCGGCCAGTTGTTCATCACCCTGGCGTACGCGCCCTTCCAGCACGACATCAAAAACTTCAACGCGCCCTCGCAACGGCTCACCGGTGCCTCGCACGGCACCGGCTTCGTCATCATCGCCATCGCCACCGTGCTCCTCGCCCCCGCCGCCGAGGAGATCTTCTTCCGCGGCCTCTTGCTCAAATCGCTCGTCCGCTTGTTCACGCCGCTGAATGCTGCCGGCCGCGCCCGTGCCGTCGGAGTCGTCCTGGCGGTGATCGCCGACGGGCTCCTCTTCGGCGCCGCGCACGGCGAGTGGATCCAGTTCGCCGGCCTCGCCAGCTTCGGCATCGTGTTGGCCGTCGTCTCCTACCGCACCGGACGCCTCGGCATGAACATGGTGGCGCACGCCTCGTTCAACCTGATCGCCATCATCGCCATCGCGGTCAACGGGAGTGTCGTTCTCGTCCACTGACGGCCGCCTCGTCGTGCGAAGCGTGGTGCTGCGCAACCTTGGGCCGCGCTCGGAGTCTCCGCCTCATCTGTCCGGGCATCCGATGCATCATTCGAGTCGACGGTGCCACTGTCCCTTCGCCGGCTAACGGCCCTTCGAGCGCCACCTATGGTGGTGCCTCGTGAGCCGCATGGACCAGGTCTTCAAGGCGTACGACGTGCGCGGCACAGTGCCCGATCAGCTCGATGCCGACATGTGCCTCGCCATCGGCCGGGCCATGGCACGTTTCGTCGGGGCACCGGAGATCCTTGTGGCCCGGGACATGCGACAGTCCGGCATCGAGCTGTCGCAGGCGTTCTCCGACGGCGTACGGGCAGAAGGTGTCGAGGTGACCGACCTGGGCCTCGCCTCCACCGACTTCCTCTACTTCGCCTCCGGTCATCTCGACGCGCCGGGGGCCATGTTCACCGCCTCGCACAACCCGGCGCGGTACAACGGCCTGAAGCTCTGCTTGTCCGGAGCCCGACCGATCGGGCGCGACACGGGCCTCGCCGACATCGAGGCCCAAGCCGAGAAGCTCTACGGCGAACCGGTGCCGCCGTTGACCGGCGGCCGACGCGAACTGGACCTCTCGGAGGAGTGGGCCGACCACGTCGTCTCCTTCGTCGACGTCGCGTCCCTGCGCCCGCTCAAGGTCGTGGCGGACACGGCCAACGGCATGGGCGGTCTGGTCGTACCGATCGTCTTCGACCGGCTCCCCTTCGAAGTCGAGATCCTCTACCCGGAGCTCGACGGAAACTTTCCCAACCACCCCGCCGACCCGATCCAGCCGGAGAACCTCGTCGACCTGAAGAAGGCCGTCCTCCACCACGCCGCCGACATCGGTCTCGCCTTCGACGGCGACGCCGACCGGGTGTTCCTCGTCGACGAGAAGGCAGAGCCGGTTTCCGGCTCGCTCACCACGGCGCTCGTCGCGGCCTCGATGCTCACGAAGCACCCGGGCGAAACGATCCTATACAACCTCATCTGCTCGCACGTCGTGCCGGAGACCATCACCGAAATGGGCGGTATCCCGATCCGGACCCAGGTCGGCCACTCGTTCATCAAGAAACGGATGGCTGAGACGGGCGCCGTCTTCGGCGGCGAGCACTCGGGGCACTACTACTACCGGGACAACTTCAACGCCGACTCGGGCATCATCACCGCGTTGGTGGTGCTCGAACTGCTCAGCAAGAGCGGGCAGCCGCTGTCCGCCATGCTCGAGCCGTACCAGCGTTACGCCGACTCCGGCGAGATCAACACCGAGGTGGCCAGCCCGTCCGCGACCGTGGCCGCCATGGCCGAGGCCGAGCGAGCCGCCGGTGCCACGGTCGACCTGCTCGACGGGCTGACGGTGGAGCACCCGGACTGGTGGTACAACGTGCGCCCGTCCAACACCGAACCGCTCTTGCGCCTGAACGTCGAGGCCCGAACGCCCGAGTTGTGTGCCGCACACGTCGCCGAAGTGCAGCAGCTGATCACCGCCCACGCCGGTTCGCCGGCGGACAAGAAGTAAGGAGTTGCCAGTGAGCCTCGACCCTCTTTTGCTCGACGTCCTCGCCTGCCCGGTCGACAAGGGCCCGCTTCTGTGGTTCGAGGACGAGGACATCCTCTACAACCCTCGGCTCAAGAAGAGCTATCGGGTGGAGGACGGCGTGCCGGTCATGCTCGTGGACGAGGCCGCCGACGTGAGCGACGGTGAGCACGACCGGTTGATGGCCAAGGCCGAGAAGGACGGGGTGCGCACCACCGGGCCGGCCGAGGGGTGAGCCCGACTCCCCGCCTCGATTCGGCGGGGATGTGGGAGGCCGCCTGCGCGTGGCCCGAAGGGTTGACGGAAGCGTACGGCGCGGCGCGTCGTGTGTTCGGCTCGGCCGGCGTCGCCGCCGCCGACGAGCCGATTCAAGCGGTGGTCGCCTTCGGGCTTGGCACGGGCGGCGCCGCGTGCGACGCCACTGCGGCTCTCACCGCCGGTCAGCTCGCAGTGCCGTTCGTGACCTGTCACGACTCGCTGGTGCCGACGTTCGTCGGGCCGGACTGCCTCGTCGTCGTGGTGGCGTGCGGCGACTCGCCCGAGACCGTAGCGGCAGCGCGCCAGTCTGAGGCGCGTGGTGCGCGTGTCATCGGGATCGGCAACGACCTGGAGTTGGCGCGGCTTGTCGCCGGCGCCGGCATACCGTGGTGCGAAGTGGGTGCGGAGGGTGCGCGCGGCCGCGCCGGCTTCGGCCCTGCGACCGTGTCCTTGTTAGGAGCGCTGAGCGCGGCCGGCCTGTTGCCCGATTGGTCTGCGGAGGTCAGCGCGGCGGCGGGGTTCGTGGCCCGGCGTCGCGATGCGTTCGTCGCCGAGAAGGGCAACGCCGCCGAGCTGGCCCGCCGGATCGGCCGGACCATCCCGCTGGTGTACGGATCGAGCGGCCTCGCCGCCGTGGCGGCGCGTTGGTGGAAATCGTGTGTGAACCTCAACGCCAAGTCACCCGCCTTCGCCGCCGAGTTGCCGGGGCTGACGTATGACGAGTTGGCCGGCTGGGGCCAGGGTGGCGACATCACGCGCCAGACGATGACCCTCGTCTTCCTCCGCCATGACCGCGAGCCGTCGGCCGTTCCCGCGTTGTTCGAGTCGGTGCGGGCCGCCACCGAAGAGGTCATGGCCGACGTCCTCGACGTGTGGGCCGACAGCCGGCACGACCTCGGGCGTTTGTTCGAGCTAGCGCTCCTGGGTGAGCTCGTCTCGCTGGAGATGGCCGCCCGCGAGGGTGTCGACCCGGGGCCAGTTCCCGCGGTCGAGGAGGCCCACTTCGCCCAGCGCTGAGACCGTGGCGACGCGGGGTGCGCGCCTCGCGTCGTTAGCTGAGCCGCTCCACGATCATGGCCATGCCCTGACCGCCGCCGACGCACATCGACTCGAGGCCGAAGGTCTTGTCACCGTCCTCCAGGCCATTGAGCAACGTGGTCATGATGCGGGCGCCGGTCTGGCCGAAGGGGTGGCCGAGTGCGATCGCCCCGCCGTGGACGTTGAGCTTGTCCCAGCTGATGCCGAGGTGCTTGGCCGATGGGATCACCTGGGCCGCGAAGGCCTCGTTGATCTCCACCAGGTCGATGTCGTCAATGCTCATGTTCGCCCGAGCGAGCACCTGTCGGCAGGCGTCGACAGGGCCGAGACCCATGATCTCAGGGTTGAGCCCCGTCACCCCGCTGGCCACGATGCGCGCGAGCGGCGTAATGCCGAGTTCCTTGGCCTTGGTGTCACTCATGACGACGACCGCTGCCGCGCCGTCGTTGAGGGGACACGCATTGCCCGCGGTGACGGTGCCGCCCTCGCGGAAGACGGGCTGCAGGCTCGCGAGCTTCTCCAGGGTCGTGCCGGGTCGCGGGCCGTCGTCCTTGGTTACCTCCGTGCCGTCCGCAAGCGTCACCGGGATGATCTCTCGCTCGAAGAAGCCGTTCTCTTGCGACTCGACCGCCCGCGTCTGCGACAGAAGTGCGAACTCGTCCATCTCCTGGCGGCTGACCTTCTCGAACTCGGCGACGTTTTCCGCCGTCTGGCCCATCGCGATGTAGACATCGGGCAATCCGCCCGGCGGCGCCCAGGGCTCCGTGACGGCAGGCGTGCGCACCTTCGTGCGCTGCTCGGCGTCCGCGAAGGCGGCGTTGTGGGGTCCCGTGTCCGACGCGCCGTGCATGTAGCGGCTCACCGTCTCGACGCCGGCCGCGACGAAGACATCGCCCTCGCCGGCCCTGATCGCATGGGCGGCCATGCGGATGGTCTGCAGCGACGAGGAGCAGTAGCGGTTCACCGTCACGCCGGGGACGTCCGGCAACCCGGCGAGGATGGCGGCCACGCGCGCCACGTTGTAACCGGCCTCGCCGGCGGGCTGGCCGCACCCGAGGATCACGTCCTCGACGGTCTGGGGGTCGAGCTGGGGCAGCTTCTCGAGCACGGTCTTGATGACGAGCGCGCTGAGGTCGTCGGGGCGGCACTCCACGAGCGATCCCTTGTTGGCCCGCCCGATCGGGGTGCGGCCGGTGGCGACGATGACGGCTTCAGGCATGTGGAATTGCTCCTCGCTTCGGTTCAATCGGGGGCCTGGGGTCTCGCCCGAGGACCGCGGTGCAGGTTACTCGTCGGTATGAGGGGCCCCGCCGGGCCGACATTGGCCGCCCCGGCGGACCGGACTGTAACGTGTTCTACCGCGCCGAGCTTCGCGATCGGGCCGGCGACCACGTGGCGTCGACGTGGGGCGACGCGCCCCCGCCATCCCGGGAGGGACACCAATGGAGATTGCCTACACCGAGGAGCAGCAGGCGCTGAAGAGCGAGCTGCGCGCCTACTACGAGAACCTCCTCACCCCCGAGGTGGAACAGGAGCTGTCGCAGGCGCACGGCATCGGACCGGTGGTGCGCCGGGTCGTTCGCCAGATGGGCCAGGACGGCTGGCTCGGCATCGGTTGGCCCAAGGAGTGGGGCGGCCAGGGGCGCTCCGCTATCGAGCAATTCATCTTCTTCGACGAGTCGATGCGCAGCGGCGCCCCGGTTCCCATGTTGACGATCAACACGGTCGGCCCGACCATCATGAACTTTGGCACCCAAGAGCAGAAGGAGTACTTCCTACCGAAGATCCTGGCGGGGGAGATCCACTTCTGCATCGGCTACACCGAGCCGAACGCCGGGACCGACCTCGCGTCCCTCACGACGCGGGCGGTGCGCGACGGCGACGAGTACGTCATCAACGGCGCCAAGGTTTTCACCAGCCTGGCAGGTGACGCCGACTACATCTGGCTCGCCACCCGTACGGATCCCAACGTGGCCAAGCACAAGGGGATCTCCATGTTCCTCATACCGATGGACACGCCGGGCATCCGCGTCGTCCCCATGAAGCTGCTCGGGGACCACAACATCAACTACACGTTCTACGAAGACGTGCGGGTGCCCGCCACCGCGTTGGTCGGTGGTGAGAACCAGGGCTGGAACCTGATCACGAACCAGCTGAACCACGAGCGCGTCACGCTGTGCTCGCCGGGGATCGTCGAGCGCGTGCTCACCGACGTACGGGCCTGGGCCCAGGCGACGAAGCTGCCCGACGGTCGCCGCGTCATCGACCAGGAATGGGTGCAGGAGCATCTCGCCCGCGTGCACGCCGAGCTCGAGTTCCTGCGCCTCATCAACTGGAAGGTGGCCTGGCAGGGTACGCAGGGGCACCTCGACGTGGCCGACGCGTCGTCCATCAAGGTGTTCGGCACGGAGATGTACCTCCGGGCCTTCCGGTCGCTGATGGAGATCATCGGCCAGGCCGGCTACCTGACCCGCGGCTCGCCCGCCGCAGTGATCGCGGGGCGGCTCGAGATGTACGCCCGCTCCATGATCATCCTCACCTTCGGCGGCGGCACCAACGAGATCCAGCGCGACCTGATCGCCATCTTCGGCCTCGGCATGCCGCGGTCGCTGCGCTGAGCCGAGTTTTCGAACCAGGAGACGGAGACGCCATGGACTTCACCTACAGCGAGGAACAGGAGGCCGTCCGCGAGCTGGCCGGCCAGATCTTCACCGACCGCGTCACCCACGAGCGCCTCAAGCAACTCGAGGCGGAGGCGGGCGACGAAGGGCCCTTCGATCGCGAGCTGTGGAAGGACCTCGCCGGTGCGGGGCTCCTCGGGATCCACCTGGGCGAGGACGTCGGCGGGGCGGGGCTCGACTTCGTGGCCGCCTGCCTCGTCATCGAGGCGGCCGGGCGCACGGCGGCCTACGTGCCCGTGGTCGAGACGATGGTCTACGGCGCCGTCCCGATCGCACGGTTCGGCACCGACGCGCAGCGCAAGGCGTGGCTGAGCGGGGTGGCCAGCGGCGAGACCGTCCTGACCGCCGCGCTGGCCGAGCTCAACGGCGAGGTGATCCTGCCCGGCGGGACCGAGCCCGCCACCACGGCGACGGCGAACGGCGACGGGTCGTGGTCGCTGACCGGGACGAAGGCCTGCGTGCCGGCCGCCCTGGTGGCCGACGCGATCTTGGTGCCCGCCCAGTGCAAGACCGCGGACGGCGCGGTGACGGGCCTCGGCGTCTTCATCGTCGACCCGACGTCCCCCGGCGTCACCCTCATCCGCCAGTCCACGACGACCGGGCGGCCCGAAGCGATCGTCGAGTTGGCGGACGTGCAAGTGCCGGCCGACCGCCTCCTGGGCGAAGGCGAGGACGGTGCCGCCGTCGTCAACGCCATCACCGAATACGCCACGACGGCACTGTGCATCCTCGAGGCCGGCGCGTGTGCCGCCGCGCTCGACCTGACCGCGGAGTACACCAAGACGCGGGTGCAGTTTGAGAAGCCGATTGCGACGTTCCAGGCCGTGGGCCAGCGGGCCGCGGACGCCTACGTAGACACCGAGGCCGTCCGCTTGACCGCATGGCAGGCCGCTTCGCGGCTCGCGTCCGGCCTGCCCGCCGGCGCCGAGATCGCCGTGGCCAAGTTCTGGGCGGCGGAAGGCGGCCAGCGCGTGGTCCACGCCGCGTCGCACCTCCACGGGGGCGTCGGGGTCGACCGCGACTACCCGCTGCACCGCTACTTCCTCCTGACGCGCCAGATCGAGCTGACGCTCGGGAGCGCGAACGAGAGCCTGCGCCGTTTGGGCCGGATCCTCGCCGACGAGCCGGTCTGATTCCTGTGGCTCAGGGCGCGGAAGGCGTCTTCGGCGTCGAGAGACCCAGGCTGTAGCCGGCCAGGAACACGCCAGCCTCGTCGTGCCGTGGGTACCCCGCGGCGAGGCGGTGGAAGTCGGGGGAGTGGTCGGGGTAGGTGAGGTGGGCCACCTCGTGGACCAGCACCGAGTCGAGCACCCAGCCCGGCACGACGCAGAGGCGCTGCGATAGGCGGATGTCACCCGAGTAATAGGAACAGGAGCCCCAGCGGGCCGTCTGGTTCGTCACCCAGCGCACCGAGGACGGACGTTCGCCCAGGAGGTACCGCTCACTGAGGTCGATGGCGCGCTGGAGGAGGTCGTCGTTGCTGAGCGAGGAAGGGAACCGGTAACGCGTCTTCAGCCGCTGGACGAGCCAGTCGACGGTGGACGTGCGCGTCGCCTCGTCGAGATGCGCCGGCAGGTACACCACGATCCGGTCGCCCTCCCAACGCGCCTCGGAGGTCTTCTTGCGGCGGGCGCTGATGCGAACCTCCACTTGCGGCGGGGCCTCGGGCGCCGGTTCGGACGGGCCGATTGCCTCCGGCGTCTCCGGCTCGGATTCCGGCTCGGCCCATTCGAATTTGGAGACGTCGAAGAGGGTCATGCCCCGCATTGTGCCGTGCGCGCGTGACCGTTCCGCGCGCCCCTGGTCAGGAAGGCTGCATCCCGGCCTGCAGCATCCGGCTGGCGTGCCGCACGCGCCCGGCAACGCCGGGTCGCAGCAGGGTGCGCCCCTATGCCGCGGCGGCCTTCTCCTCGGCCAGGAGGTTGTTGGGGTCCCGCAGGATCACAGTGCTGGCGACGTGATCAGCCAGCGCCTTCCGCTCCCGCCCGCTCAGGAAGAGGACGAACGAAACGATCTGCGTGATGAAGATGAGCGACGTGACGATGCCAACACCGACGATCTCCCGGAGGGCCATGCGTCCCCAGGTCGCCCTCTGTCCTTCCTGTGGGGACCACGTCCGCATGCCCAGCACCTGTTGCGTCGGCGTCTGCCCGCGGCCCCAGATGATCAGGCCCCAGACGATGTAGCCGATGCCGAGGGTGACGATGGCCAGGGGAATGCCCAAGAACCACGAGCCGATGCGCCGGCCGTGCGAGGCGAGCTCGGTCCCCTGGGGAAGGTTGAGCCCACTGACCTGGTCGAAGTACGTGCCCGCGGGGGGTGCGCCGCCGTAGCCAGGGGGCGCCGGGGGTGGGGGAGCAGCCGGTGGCAGTGGCGGTGGCGGCGGTGGTGGAGCGGCAGATGGCTCCGCCGGAGGTGGATTTCGCGCCACGGGATCTTCCGATGGGGTGGGAGGTGCGTCGGTCATGATCGCCTCCTTTCGGTGCGGTCGCAGGACCGTACCCCGCATTCGCCCTAAATGCCGGGATTCGCCCGCCGGACGGCCCTAGCCGAGGACGAGCTCTGCCATCGTCCGCATCGTCGTCAGGTCACCGTTCACCAGCATCGTCGTCGCCCGCGACTCACGCCACGCCTCGAGGTCGTCGCGGATCTTCTCGACCGGGCCCACCAGCGCGATGTCCTCGACCATCGACGTCGGTACGGCCGCCGCCGCGTCGTCCTTACGCCCGTCGAGGTACGCGTCCTGGATCTTGTGGGCCGCCTCCTCGTAGCCCATGCGCGCGAACACGTCGAAGTGGAAGTTCATGTCCTTCGCGCCCATGCCGCCGATGTAGAGCGCCAGCATCGGTCGGAACCCGTCTGCCGCCACGTCCACGTCGTCGTTGATGACGGTCGGAGCGAAGGCCAGGATCTCGAAGTCGGCGGCGCTCCGGCGCGCCCCCGGCCGCGCGAAGCCCTGGTCGAGCGAGGCTTCGAACGACGACATCGCCCTGGGGGAGAAGAAGATCGGGAACCAGCCGTCGGCGATCTCCGCCGCCAGAGCCACGTTCTTCGGTCCCTCGGCCCCGAGGATGATCGGCACGTCGGCCCGCAGTGGGTGCACGATCGGCTTGAGCGGCTTGCCGAGGCCGGTCCCGCCCGGGTACGGCAGCGGGTAGTGCGGGCCGTCGTTGGTGACGGGCTTCTCGCGCGCCAGCACCTGGCGCACGATGTCGACGTACTCGCGGGTGCGCGCGAGGGGAGCGGGGAAGGGCTGGCCGTACCAGCCCTCGACGACCTGAGGTCCCGAGACCCCGAGGCCGAGCACGAAGCGCCCGCCCGACAGGTAGTCGAGAGTCAGCGCGGCCATGCCCATGGCGGTCGGCGTGCGCGCCGACAACTGGCACAGAGAGGTGCCGAGACGCACCCGCGAGGTGCGTGAGCCCCACCACGAGAGCGGGGTCAACGCGTCGGAGCCGTAGGACTCCGCCGTCCAGACCGAGTCGTAGCCGAGCCGCTCGGCCTCGATCACGAGCTCCTGCGCGTTGGGCGGCGGCCCCGAGCCCCAGTACCCCATCTGCAGGCCGATCTTCATGTTCTTCACACCCGGCTCCTCTCGGACACGACCCCCACGTTTGCAGTCAGACCTTGGCGATGATCTCGTCGGCAAACCAGCGCACCGCGCCCAGTCGAGCCGACAGCGCCTCGTCGTCGGGCGTGCCCGGCGCAACGTCGACGAACATCCAGGGCGCGCACACGATGTCGGTCACACCGGCCTCGGCGAAGCGTCGGTACAGCTCGACGCTCGGTCGCTCCGCCACCGAGAGATAGATCGCAAAACCCGGCTCGTCCTCGCGGCCCGCCTTCTTCAGTGCGTCCTTCAACTCACCGAGATGCAGCCACGCGTCGTCCTCGCTGTACGCGCCCGCCGCGACCCAGCCGTCGCACAGCGCCGCCGTTCGCCGCAGAGCCACCGGTGAGTGGCCCCCGCCGATGATCGGGATCGGCTGGCTGGGCGCCGGCAGCATCTGGCACACGGGCACGTCGTAGTACTCGCCGTGGAACTCCACCCAGCCCTCACGCCACAGCGCCCGCAACGCGACGATCATCTCGTCGAGCCGTTTGCCCCGGGTGGAGAAGTCCTGCCCCGTCTGGTCGAACTCCTCCTTGCACCAGCCGACGCCGACGCCGAGGCGCACCCGGTTGTCCGACACCACGGCCGCCGTGGCGACGGACTTGGCCACGGTGATGAGGTCGCGCGCCGGTGCGATGTACACGCCGGTCGTGAACAAGAGGTTCTCCGCCACCGTCGCCATCCCGGCGATGAGCGTCATCGGGTCCGGCCACGGCGTCTCCGCCTCCCAGCCCGGATGCCCGTCGGGGCGGTCGGAGTAGGTGTAGCGCGACGCCAGCTCCTTCGGGTTGAAGAGGTGGTCCGACACGTACATGCCGGCGTAGCCGAGCTCGTTGCACGCCTTGGCCAGCGGCACGGCCTGCCGCGTGGGCAGGAAGCTCACGGCCTGGTGGAAGCGCAACCGCCCGCTCACCTCGGCCACGTCAGCGGGCCCGGGCGGGCAGCGGCGTGCCCCCGACCGGCGCCGACGGCGCGAACGCGACCGGGATGTGCTTGGTGCCGTTGATGAAGTTCGACTGCAGCCGCTGCACCTCGCCGTCGAGGCGCAGGTCGGGGATCCGTTCCAACAAGCGGTCGAACATCACCATGATCTCCATGCGTGCGAGATTCGCGCCGAGGCAGAAGTGCGGCCCCCCACCCCCGAACGCGATGTGGTTGTTGGGCGAGCGCGTCACGTCGAACACGCCCGGGTTCTCGAACGCGTTCTCGTCGCGGTTGGCCGACGTGTGCCAGAAGACGATCTTGTCGCCCTCCTTGATCTCCTGGCCCCGGAGCTCGAAGTCGCCCGTCGCCGTGCGGCGGAAGTGCATGACGGGCGTGACGTAGCGCAGCATCTCCTCGACGGCGCCGGGCAGCAGCGAGCGGTCCTTCCGCAGCAGCTCCCACTGGTCGGGGTGCTCGAAGAACGCCGTCATGGCGCCCGACATCAGGTTCCGCGTCGTCTCGTTCCCGGCCACGACGAGCAGCATGAAGAAGAGGTCGAGCTCGAGCTGGTCCAGCTTCTCGCCCTCGACCTCCGCATCGATGAGCACCGACACCAGGTCGGCCTTCGGTGCGAGCCGGCGCTGTGAGGCCAGCTCCTCGGCGTAGCTGTACACCTGCATGGCCGCCTCGCCCGGGTCCACACCCGGGAGCTGGTACTCGGGGTCCTCGGACCCGATCATCCGGTTCGACCAGTCGAAGACCATGCGCCGGTCCTCCTGCGGCACGCCGAGCAGTTCGGCGATGACCAACAGCGGGAGCTCGGCGGCGATCTCCTCGACGAAGTCGGCCGTGCCGCGTTCGCACACCGCATCGACGATGCCGTCGGCGTACCCGACGATCGTCGCCTCCAAGTCGCGCACCATCTTCGGCGTGAAGCCCTTGTTCACGATGCGCCGGTACCTCGTGTGCATCGTCGGGTCCATGTTGACCATCATCAGCTGCTGCTGGGCCAACTGGTCGTCGTCCATCTCGTGGAACAGGGAGCCCCGCCGCGCCGACGAGTAGTGCTCCCAGTCGCGGTTCACCTGCACGCAGTCGTCGTAACGGGTGACGGCCCAGAAACCGCCCCGCGGCGCCACCTCCTCGGCGTGCCAGTAGACGGGCGCCTCTCGCCGCAACTCGGCGAACCAGTGGTGGGGGACCCCGGCCACGAAGTTGCGCCCGTCGATGAGGTCGATCTCGTCGAGGCTCAAGGACCCCCCTTTCGCAGGTTCCGCCCGGCCACCCAGCCGCCGCTCGGTGCCTGGCTTTTCACGTTCGTTTTTAGAACGTGTGTCAGTTGATCATAGGCACAGCGGCGCGAGCGGGGTTCATGGCGACGTGCCGTGTCGCGGGCTCGGAACCGGCGTGGTGGGACGCAGCGGTCCGCGGGTATGTTGCGCAACCCATGCCTCACGCAGAGGACGAGCCACCGCCCCCGCCAACGCCGGGCGAATGGGTCTCCACTGGGAGCCTCCCGTCCGACGACGAAGTGCAGGCCGTGGTCTCGGCCGGCTACGAGAGCTTCCGCCACCTCTCCGACGGGCGCGTGTCTGGATACATACCCGCCCTCGCCTCGGCGCCCGCCGACGCCTTCGGGGTGTGCGTGGCCGGCGTGCACGGGCGGCTCTTCGCCGTGGGGGACGCCGACGTGCGCTTCACCATCCAGAGCATCTCCAAGATCTTCGTCTTCGCCGTCGTGTGCGACGCCCTCGGACCGGACGAGGCGCGTCGCAAGCTCGGTGTCAACAGCACGGGGCTGCCCTTCGACTCGGTCATGGGGATCGAGCTCAACCGCAACCGGACCATGAACCCGATGGTCAACGCGGGCGCCCTGGCGACCTCGAGCCTGGTGCCCGGTGATACCTGTGAGGAGAAGTTCGCGTGCATCGTCGCCAAGCTGTCGCGCTTCGCCGGGCGGCCGCTCGATATGGACGAGGACGTCTACGAGTCCGAGGCAGCGACGAACTTCCGCAACCGCGGCATTGCGCACCTGCTCAACGGCTACGGGCGCATGTACAGCGACCCCGAGCTCGCCACCGACGTCTACACGCGCCAGTGCGCTCTGCGTGTCAGCGCCCGCGACCTGGCCGTCATGGGGGCGACGCTGGCCTACGGCGGGGTCAACCCGCTCACAGCCGAGCGCGCCGTCGCCGCCGACTGTTGTCGCCGCGTCCTCGCCGTCCTCGCCACCTCGGGCCTCTACGAGCGCAGCGGGGAATGGCTCTACGACGTCGGTCTGCCGGGCAAGAGCGGCGTCAGTGGCGGCCTTGTGACGATCTCGCCCGGGAAGGGCGGCGTCGGGACCTTCTCGCCGCCGCTCGACGACGCCGGCAACAGCGTGCGCGGTCAGCGTATGACGGCCTATCTCTCCGAAGCGCTGGGCCTCAACCTCTTCGCCTCCTCCCCGCGCACCGACACGCTCTGAGCCCTTGAGGCCACCGCGCCGGTCCGGGCAGACCCTGCCCCGGCGGCCCGTCCGAAACGAGAACCTGTTACAGTTTTTGCCAGAGCGGCCTTGACCTGGCAGGGACCGCCGAACGCACGCGAGGCTGCCCACGATGTTCCTCGAAGAGAGCCCCGAGCAACAGGAGCTGCGCGCCGAATTGCGCCGCTACTACGCCGAATTGCTCACCGACGAGGTGCGGGAAGGGCTGGCGGAGGGCGGCGAGGGGGGCGACGCCTGGCGCGAGGTCGTCCGCCAGATCGGCAAGGACGGCTGGCTCGGCATCGGCTGGCCCACCGAGTTCGGCGGCCAGGGCCGTCCGGCCACCGATCAGTTCATCTTCTTCGACGAGACCCGGCGGGCCGGCGCCCCGTTCCCGTTCGTAACCATCAACACGGTCGGGCCGACCATCATGCGTTTCGGCACCGAGGAGCAGAAGTCCTTCTTCCTCCCCAAGATCCTCGCGGGCGAGCTCAACTTCGCCATCGGCTACACCGAGCCCGAGGCGGGCACCGACCTCGCCTCCCTGCGCACGCGCGCCGTGCGCGACGGCGAGGAGTACGTGGTCAACGGCGCCAAGATCTTCACGTCCGGCGCCGACATGGCCGACTACATCTGGCTCGCCACCCGCACCGACCCCGAGGCGCCGAAGCACAAGGGCATCTCCATCATCTGCGTGCCGACGTCGACGCCGGGCTTCGAGTGGTCGATCATCAACACTGTCGGCGGTCTCACCACGACCCAAACCTTCTACGACAACGTGCGCGTGCCCGTCGCCAACCGCGTGGGCGACGAGAACGAGGGCTGGCGCATGATCACCACCCAGCTCAACCACGAACGCGTCGGCCTGGCCGCATGGAGCGGGTTGGCCCTCTCGCTCTTCGAGGACGTCGTGACGTGGGCGGCGACGACGCCCTCCGACGAGGGCCACGTCGTGATCGAGCAACCGTGGGTCCAGATGGACCTGGCCAAGTGCAAGGCGGAGCTCGAGGCCATGTGGCTCTTGAACTGGCGCATGGCGGTGCACGTCGCGGACGGTGAGCTCACCGGCGCCGAGTCGTCGTCGATCAAGGTCTTCGGCACCGAGCGGATCCTCGAGGTCGCTCGCCTCCTTTCGGGTGTCGTGGGCGCGGCGGGCTACCTGACGCCCGGTTCGCCCGGCGCCTTGCTGCGGGGCCGGCTCGAGGCGACCGGCCGTCAGGCCCAGGTGAACACGTTCGGTGGTGGTGTGAACGAAGTGCAGCGCGAGATCGTGGCGAGCGCCGGCCTCGGCATGACACGGGGGAAGCGATGAGCGCCGCGGCGAAAGAACGGTTCGCGGAGCTCGCGGATCTCCCCGACCACAGCGCCGAGCTGGCCGAGCTCGTCGGGCAGGAGTCGGGCGCGCCCTCAATGTCGTGGGACGCGGTGAACGTGCCGATGATCCGCCACTGGGTCGAGGCCATGGGCGACGAGAATCCCGTCTACCTCTCCGACGAGGCGGCCCGGGAGGCCGGCTACGACCAGCTCATTGCGCCGCCCACCATGCTGCAGGCCTGGATCATGCGGGGCCTCAAGGCGTCCAACGAGGTCGAGGCGGCCCGAGCGGCCGGCACGTCCCAGGGCAACGGGCCCAGCGACCGCATGATGAAACTGCTCGACGACGAGGGTTTGACCTCGGTCGTGGCGACCAACTGCGAGCAGACGTACGGTCGACCGCTGGTGGTCGGGGACCGCCTGCTGGTTCGCTCGGTGATCGAATCGATCTCGGAGCCGAAGCGGACCGGTCTCGGTATCGGGCGTTTCCTCACCACCCTGCAGGAGTACGTCGCGGTGCCCGATTCCTCGGTCCCCGCCGGAGCGGGTGGCGGCGCGAGGGCCAGTGGAGGTGGGGGCGGCGCCGCCGCGCTCACCGAAGAACAAGTGCGGGCGTTGTTCGACGCGGGCGAACAGGTGGCGACGATGCGCTTCCGCATCCTCAAATTCCTGCCGCCGGATCGCAAGCCGGCGCGTCCGCCCCGGCCGCATCCCGCGCTGACCCACGACAACGCGTTCTGGTTCAAGGGCGCGCAGGAGCACCAGCTCTTGATCCAGCGGTGCACCTCGTGCGGCACATTGCGGCACCCACCCCTACCGGCCTGCGCCAATTGCGGATCGCTTGAGTGGGACATCGTCGAGTCGAGCGGCCGCGGCACCTTGTACTCCTACGTCGTCGTCCACTACCCGCAAGTGCCGTCCTTCGAGTACCCCTTGCCGATCGGCCTGATCGAGCTCGAAGAGGGCACACGCGTCGTCGCCAACCTCGGCAGCGTGGAGCGCGAGGACATCACGATCGGCATGCCGTTGCGCGCCGAGTTCGTCGACTTCGACGAGGAACTGTCGCTGCCGGTCTTCGTGCCGGCGGGCGCCGCCGCGGGGGAGGGCAGCTGATGGACTTCACCTTCACCGAGGAGCAACTCGCAGTCTCGGAGGCAGCCACCGGCCTCTTCGGCGGACTGGTCGATCCCGAGCGGGTGGCGGCGGTCGAGCAGACGGATGACCGCATCGACCGTGACCTCTGGCAGGCGCTCGCCGGCGCCGATCTGCTCGGCCTGGCGGTGCCCGAGGCCGAGGGCGGCGCGGGCCACGGCCTGCTCGAGCTCTGCCTGCTGCTCGAGGCACAGGGCAACGCGGTCGCACCGGTTCCGCTGTGGTCGACGCTCGTCCTCGGCGCGTTGCCGGTCGCGCGGTTCGGCTCTGCCGCACAGCGCACGCGCTGGCTGCCCGGCGTCGTCGCCGGCAACTTCGTTCTCACCGCCGGCCTCACGGGCACGGCGTCGAGCCCGACCTCGACGCCGCCAGTCGTCGCCGAGCCGTCCGGCGACGACTGGATCCTCGAGGGCACTGAGCTGTCCGTGCCCCAGGCCCACCTGGCTTCGCGCATCCTCGTGCCCGCGTCGACCGGCGACGGCGTCCTTTTGGCGCTCGTGGACCCACTGGCCGACGGGCTGACGCTCGAGCGCACGGTCACCACGAACCGCGAGATCCACCCCCACGTCCGCCTCAGCGGCGTCCGTGTCGAGGCTGACGACGTCCTGGCCGCGCCACACGCCGGGCGCGGCGTCCTCGACGACCTCCTGACGGCGGCCACCATCGGCCTGTGCGCGCTCCAGGTCGGTGTCTGCGAGTCAGCGCTGACGCAGACGGCCGCCTATCTCAACACGCGCCAGCAGTTCGGCCGGCCGCTCAGCACGTTCCAGGGCACGATGCTGCGAGCGGCTGACGCCGCCATCGACATCGAGGCGATGCGCGTCACCTGGCAGAACGCGGCCTGGCTGTACGACACCGGCCGCGATGCTGCCGAGTCCGCCCGCGTCGCCAAGTGGCAGGCCTCCGAACGCGGCCAGCGCGCCGTGCACGCGACGCAACATCTCCACGGTGGCATGGGCGCAGACATCACCTACCCGATCCACCGCTACTTCCTCTGGGGCAAGCAGATCGAACTGATGCTGGGCGGGCCCAGCGCACAGCTGTCCAAGTTGGGTGCCACCATCGCCCGACAGGCCCTGGCGTCCGCGGGCACGGAGCCTGCACGATGACCACCGTCGGAACCGGACCCACCTTCTCCGACGTCGCCGTGGGCGACGAACTGCCCACGCTCGAGCTCCCGATCACCCGCACCCTGATTACTTCAGGGGCTATCGCGAGCCGCGACTACCAGGATGTGCACCACGACCAGGTACTCGCAAAGGAGCGCGGCTCACCGGACATCTTCATGAACATCCTCACGACGAACGGCCTCGTCGGCCGCTACGTGACCGACTGGTCGGGGCCTCGCAGCCGCCTTCTCGATGTGAGCATCCGCCTCGGCGCGCCCAATTATCCCGACTGCACCATGACGTTCACCGGGTCTGTGAAAGAGAAAGGCCCGCTGGCCGACGATGGGAAGAGCGGGACCGTGACGGTGGCCATCTGCGGCGCCAACCACCTCGGCGACCACGTCACCGGCACGGTGCAGGTGCTGCTGCCCGCGGGCGAGAGCGGTGCGGCCTGATGCCGCACTCCTTCTCCGGCACGACCGCGATCGCCGGCATCGGCGCCACCGAGTTCTCCAAGGACTCCGGCCGCTCCGAGCTGCGCCTCGCCGTCGAGGCCGTGGCCGCTGCGCTCGATGACGCAGGCATCGCCCCCGCCGAGGTGCAGGGCATGGTCACGTTCAGCTCGGACACCAATCCCGACATCGACATCGCCCGCAGCCTAGGCATCGGCGACCTGACCTTTTTCAGCCGCATCCACTACGGCGGCGGCGCGGCGTGCGCGACCATCCAGCAGGCGGCGCTCGCCGTCTCCTCGGGTGTGGCCGACGTCGTCGTCTGCTACCGCGCCTTCAACGAGCGCTCGGGCAGTCGCTTCGGCGCCGGGATCCAGGGCCGGGCGCCGCTGCCGACCGCCGAGATGGCGCACATGTCTTCGTACCTGCCCGTTGGCCTGCTCACCCCAGCCTCGTGGGTCGCCATGGCGGCGCAGCGCTATCTGTACGTGACGGGCGCCACGAGCGAGGACCTCGGCCGCGTCGCCGTCGCCGACCGCAAGCACGCGGCGACGAACCCGAAGGCGTGGTTCTACGAGAAGCCGATCACCCTCGAGGAGCATCAAGCCAGCCGATGGATCGTCGAGCCGCTGCACCTGCTCGACTGCTGCCAGGAGACCGACGGGGGCCAGGCACTCGTGGTCACCTCGTTGGAACGGGCCCGTGACCTGAGGTCGGCCCCGACGGTCATCCGGGCCGCCGCGCAGGGGTCTGGCGCCGGTCAGGACATGATGACGAGCTACTACCGCGACGACCTGCTCGGCTTGCCCGAGATGAGCGTGGTGGCGCGCCAGCTGTGGGAGAACTCTGGTCTCGGTCCGGCCGACATGCAGGCGGCGATCCTCTACGACCACTTCACGCCCTACGTGCTGTACCAGCTCGAGGAGCTCGGCTTCTGCAAGAAGGGCGAGGCCAAGGACTTCGTGCGCGACGGCCGCATCGAACTGGGCGGCGCGCTGCCGATCAACACGCACGGCGGTCAGCTGGGCGAGGCGTACCTGCACGGCATGAACGGGATCGCCGAGGCGGTCCGCCTGGTGCGCGGCACGTCGGTCAACCAGGTCGGCGGGCTCGAACACGTCGTCGTCACCGCGGGGACGGGCGTGCCGACCAGCGGCCTGGTCCTCGGCGTCGACCGCTGACGCTTCACTCCCGTCTCGTTTTGAGATATGGAGAGGTCATTCTGCGCTAGGACGGAGAGGCGCGCATCTGCGGCGAGTGGCGGTTCGGGGTCGCTAGGCGTTTCGAGGAAGGAGTAGGCGTACTTCGTGGCTTAGCACCTCTCGCCACAGCCCTGACCAGGGCTGGAATGCCCAATACTGGAACACGTTGCATTTTCTTGCCTCAGCTGTTACCGTCCAGGGGCGCCGGCGGAACGGACCGCGGCACGTGGAAGCGAGGACGTGCAAACCCATGGAATTCGGCATCTTCAACAGCGTGTGCGTACTCCCTCGGTATGTCGAGCAGCACGGTGAGTCGGCCGAGCACGACCGCATCATGGACGAGATCGCCTACGTCGAGGCGGCGGACAAGGCCGGGTTCAAGTACGCCTGGGTCACCGAGCATCACTTCCTGACCACGTACTCGCACCTGTCGGCGAACGAGTCGTTCCTCGCCTACGCGGCCGCCCGCACGAACAACATCCACCTCGGCTCGGGCATCTTCAACATCACACCACCTGTGAACCACCCGGCCCGGATCGCCGAGCGCGTCGCCATGCTCGACCATCTGTCCGGGGGGCGCTTCGAGTTCGGCACGGGCCGGGGCTCGTCGACGACCGAGCAGAAGGGTTTTGGGATCGAGGACTCCGAGCTGACCCGCGAGATGGTGGCGGAGACCCTTCCCCAGATCGTGCGCATGTGGCGAGATGAGGACTACAGCTACGACGGCAAGTTCTTCTCCATGCCGCCCCGCAACGTCTTGCCCAAGCCCTACTCCAAGCCGCACCCGCCCCTCTGGATGGCGGCCGGCAGCCCCGGCACCTTCGACCTCGCTGCAGAGCTCGGCGTGGGCGTCCTGTGCTTCGGCTTCTCCAGCCCCGAAGCGCTCACCCCGCTGGTGAGCCGTTACAAGGAGAAGATCGAGGACTGCAAGAACCCGGTCGGCGGCTTCGTCAACAACAACGTGATGGTGACGACGCAGATGCTGTGCATGGAAGACGGTGCGAAGGCCCGGAAGGTCTTCTTGGACGCCGACACGAACTACTTCATCGGGATCCTCTTCCACTATCTCGACACGTTCCCGCGCCCCTCCGGCATCCCGGACTGGCCCGCGACCCTGCCACCGGTCACTCCCGAGCAACTCGACGCCGGCATCGCCTCCGGCGAGATGGCCATCGGCACCCCCGACGAGGTGGCAAAGACAGTCGAGCGCTACGTGGGGACCGGGGCCGACCAGTTGTCATTCGGGATGCTGTCGACCTCCATCTCGCTCGAGAACTGCCAAGAAGCGGTCGAGACGTTCGGCAAGCACGTGCTCCCGCAATTCGACAAGGACCCTGTCCACTCGACGACGAAGCAGCGGCTGGCGGCCAAGTAACCGCAAACCGGCGGCGCCGCATCATCGGACCGCCACCGTGGGGAGACCCCCGGATTGATCGAAAGTAGCCTCCTTCGCCGGTGACGTCATGACGGCTGGCGTGCAGGTTTACGACGCGGTGCGCGTTGAGGAGGCGCCCATAGTCGATACGCGCCGCCAGGTCCCGTGGCAGCCGCTGACCCTGGCGGGAGTCCTGTGTTTCACGGTCTCGGTCAACGCGTGGTGGATCACCGCGCACCGGAGCGGACTGCCCTTCGACATCGACGAGTCCGGGTATCTACAGCGGGCGGTACGCGACGGCCAAGCGCTCCACGCCAACGGGCTCGGGGGCATCTGGTCGGCGCTGCGCCTGCCCGACCCCCAGGCGCCGCTTTTGCCAATGACCGGCGGTGTGATCCGTTGGATCACCGGTGCCGGGCCGTACGGACTACTGAACGTCAACCAGATCTTCTACGTGGTGGCCGTGGTCGCGGCCTACTGGGCGGGGCGGTCGATCATGAACCGCAACTGGAGCCTGGTCGCCGCGCTCATGGTCGCAACGGTTCCCGGATTGGTCGAGTCCAGCCGGGGGTTCAGCATGGCCGTCGCCTCGACCGCGACCCTCACGGCGGCGCTGGCCGTGCAGGTGCACACGGATCGCTTCAGATCGTGGTGGCCGACCCTTTTGTGGGGTGTTCTCCTGGGACT
>DATMMN010000017.1:0-5012 GCA_035569675.1 Acidimicrobiales bacterium
CGTGCGCACCATCTGGCTGGGTGAGCACGTCGTCCAGCTCCCCGACTACGACTCGAGCTACCCGTATGCAGAAGACGGCCGCATGCCGTTGCCACCGGGGACGGGCATGCTCGAGCCGTTCACGACGCTGGCGTTTCTCGCCGCCAACACGAAGACGGTGCGGTTGGGAACCGCCATCTGCCTGCTGGCGCAACGCAATCCGGTGTACACCGCCAAGGAGGTGGCCACGCTCGACTGGCTCTCGGGCGGCCGGGTCGACCTCGGCGTCGGCGTCGGGTGGCTGAAGGAGGAGTTCGACGCGCTCAACACACCCTGGCCGCAGCGCGGCAAGCGCACCGACGAGTATCTCGAGGTGCTCCACACCCTCTGGACCGACGACGTCTCTTCGTTCACGGGGGAGACCTACCAGCTCCCGCCGTGCGAGATGTTCCCCAAGCCCATCCAGGACCCCCAGCCCCCGATCCACATCGGCGGCGAGACCCCGGCCGCGTTGCGGCGTGCGGCCCGGCACGGCCAGGGGTGGCACACCTTCAACCGCAGCCCCGCCCAGCTGGCCGAGGGGCTGGCCGAGCTCGACGCTCACCTCGAGGCCGCCGGGCGCAGCCGGAGCGAGCTGCGCATCACGGTCTGCCCCTACTTCAATCAGCTGACCCCCGACGACGTCGAGGGGTACGCCGAGGCCGGCGCCGACGCGGTGGCGGCGCTCTTCTTCGCGTTCACACCCGACGACGCAGCCCGGGCTTTCGACGATCTCGAACCTTGCCGCGAGGCGGCAGCCAGGGCCGGCGCCTGAGCTGGCTGAGTCACCTGCGCCATCTACGGGTGGCGCGAGGTGCGCTGCGTACTCGGGGCGGAACACGCTCGCTACCTCGCACCACCCGTAGGCACGTCGAACCTAAAACGGGAGCCGCGCGAGCAAATCGCCCACAGGAATGAACCCTCAGGGCGGCTGATCATCCCTGGGGATGAGGGCTGGCGGGCTCTCTGGCAGCGAGGCTGGTGGGGTGAAATCCGGGTGGCCTCCGTACGGAGATCCTGCTCAGGCGGCAGTACGATGGACATCCCGCCTGGGTACCAAGGATCCGATGCGCCTCAGCTCCCGCAATCTCTATCCCGCGTGGCTTCGGCCCGGCACGACCCGGGACGCCGCCGCTGCGGGCACCGGCCAAGTCCCGCAGGCCGATCGGGCCTGGCGTATGTGGGAGCGGCTGCGCGACTTCGACCGCCGCTACGCCGCTTTCGTCGACATCGCCCTGACCGTCGTCCTGTTCGTCCTCTGCTCGGGCTGGACGTTCACCGATCACGCCGGGCACCCGAATCTTCTGGTGGTGGCCGCGCTCACCTTCCCCCTGGTCTTCCGGCGCCGTGCACCGGAGGCCGTCTTCGCCATCATCGCCACGGTGGCGTTCGTGCAGTGGCTGGTGAGCGGCCCCGCGCTGGCGGACGTGTCGCTCCTCGTCGCGATGTACACGGTCGCCGTCGAGTCGGACTGGCTGTTCGTGGTCATCGCGGCCGCTGTCCTCGAGGCGGGCGTCATCATGGCGACGGTCCGTTGGACCGTGACCAGCAACGACTTCAAGACCTTCGTCTTCCTCACCGGCCTCGCCATCGCTTCGTTGCTCGCCGGCATCGTCGTCCGTGCGTTGCGCAGCCAGCTCGACTGGCTGGCCGAACGCGCCGCCCGCCTGGAGATCGAGCGCGACCAACAGGCGTCGCTCGCCGCCGCCGCCGAGCGCGCTCGCATCGCCCGCGAGATGCACGACGTCGTCTCGCACAACATCCAGGTCATGGTGACGCTCGCCGACGCCGCGGCCGCGGCCCGGGCGACCGACCCCGACCGCGCCGCCGACGCCCTGCGCGAGGTGTCGAGCACCGGACGCCAGGCGCTCACCGACATGCGCCGCATGCTCGGCGTGTTGCGCGACGAGCCCGCCATTCCCAGCGCCAGTGCCGAGGCTCATGCTCATGACGCGCCCGACGCCGCCCGGCGCGACGCCCTGGCCCCACAGCCAGGGCTCGGCGATCTCGACACGCTCGTCGAGCGCGTGCGCGGCACCGGGCTCACGGTCTCACTCGAACGCGCCGGACAACCCTTCGAGGTCTCCGGGGCGGCCGGCCTCACCGTCTACCGCATCGTCCAGGAGGCTCTGACCAACGCGCTCAAACACGCCGACGACCCGGCCTCGGTCGACGTCTGCCTCGACTTCGAAGACCCCGACATCTCCGTGCGCGTGCGAGACGACGGACGCACCCGTGCCGCGGGGCCCGGTCCGGGGGCCAACGGCAACGGCCACCACCCGGCACGGGCCAACGGGTCGGGAGGCGGCCATGGCGTCGCCGGAATGGCCGAGCGGGCCGCTGCCTTCGGCGGCAGGCTCACCGCCGGCCCGGCGCCGTCCGGCGGGTGGGAGGTGCTCGCCACGCTGCGGGACTGCAAGGGCCCGGTCGCCCCGTGACGGTCCGCGTGGTCCTGGCCGACGACCAGGCCCTCCTGCGCAAGGGGTTCCGCATGATCCTCGAGGCCGAGGACGGGATCGAGATCGTCGGCGAGGCCGCCGACGGTTCCGACGCCGTTCGCCTGGTCGAGCTCTATCGCCCCGACGTCGTCCTCATGGACGTGCGCATGCCGGTGCTCGACGGCATCGAGGCGACCCGCGCCATCACCACGTCGCCCTCCGGCGGCGACACGCGGGTCCTGATCCTCACGACCTTCGATCTCGATGAGTACGCCTTCAGCGCGTTGCGCGCGGGGGCGAGCGGGTTCCTGCTCAAGGACGTCCCACCCGCCGAGCTGGTCGGCGCCATCAAGACCGTGGCCCGCGGCGACGCCGTGGTCTCGCCACGCGTCACCCGCCGCCTCCTGGAGGAATATTCGGACCAGCTACCCGACCTGTCGGCCAACGGCGGCAGCACACCCGCTACCGGCGACGCCCATCCCGCGCTCGCCCAACTGACCGACCGCGAACGCGAGGTGCTCCTGGCGGTGGCCGACGGCCTTTCCAACGCCGAGATCGCGGAGCGCCTCTACGTGTCCGAAGCCACCGTGAAGTCACACGTGGGCCGCTTGCTGGCCAAGCTCGGCCTGCGCGACCGCGTGCAGGCGGTGGTGTTCGCGTTCCAGTCCGGTCTCGTTCGCCCCTCCTGACCGCCTGGCTCATCGCTGCTCCCCGCCAGACGGAGGGGGTCCGGCTGGGCCATAGGCTCGTTCGTGGTGGCCTTGGAACCGGAACCGCAGAACCCCGCGCCCTCCGCCAGCTCAGCGCGGGATACCGCCATCGGCGTGTTCACGGACGACGGCCCCTGGGAGGTCGACCTCGACGCCCTGGAGTGGCGACACGGGCTCGCCGGCCTCCGGGCCGATCTGCACGCTGCGCTGCCCGGCCTGACCAGGGCTCGCATCCTGCCCCCGGGCCGCCGCCTGGGCACGACGCTGCAGCACCTCGGTGGCGCGCTCGGGCTTTGGTACGCCAAGGAGCGACGCGCCGGCGGCCCGACCTCGATCGCGGGCATCTCACGCCGCCTGCGCGTCGCCGCCGAGCAACTCGGGCCGACCTACATCAAGCTGGGCCAGATCATCGCCTCGGGCGACGGCATCTTCCCCGCCGAGCTCGTCGCCGAGTTCAAGTGGTGCCGGGACGAGGTCCCGGCCGAACCATGGCCGGTCGTCGAACGGGTCCTGACCGAGGAGCTCGGTCGTCCCATCCACTCCGTGTTTGCCTCCGTCGACCACACGCCCAAGGCCGCCGCGTCCATCGCGCAGGTGCATGCCGCCACCCTGCGCGACGGCACCCCCGTCGTGATCAAGGTCCAGCGGCCCTCGGTCGCATCCCGAGTGCGCCAGGACCTGGCGATGATGGCCTGGCTGGCGCCGCATCTGGTTGGGCGGATCCCGGTCGCCGCGCTGGCCAATCCACCTGCCCTCGTCGAGCTCTTTGCGGAGACGATCATGGAGGAGCTCGACTTCCGCCTCGAGGCCGAGAACATGCTCGACATCGCCATGACGTTCGCCGAGCTCGAGCAACGCTCATTCGTGGTTCCCCGTCCCCACCCGACGTTGGTCACCCGGCGCATGCTCGTGATGGAGCGCCTCGATGGTTTCAAGTTCAGCGACGTCGAGGGCATGCACGCTGCGGGCATCGACACTGAAGAAGTCGTGCGAGCAGGCATGATCGGTTTTCTCGAGGGCTGCATGATGCACGGCATCTTCCACGGCGACCTTCACGGTGGGAACCTGTTCGTGCTGCCCTGGGGCAAGATCGCCTTGCTGGATTTCGGCATCACCGGGCGGCTCACCGAGGCGAAGCGCCTGGCACTCCTCTCCCTCCTGGTCGGAGCGTCGAATGCGGACATCCCCACTCAGGTCGCTGCGCTGCGTGACCTCGGCGCCTTCCCCGACGACACCGACGTGAGCAGCGTGATCGAGCAGCTGGGCCTCGACCGGCCGCCGATCGACCCGACACAGTTGACCGCCGACGAGCTCGTGGGCGAGATGCAGCGCTCGGTCAAGACGCTGCTGGCGCTCGGGGCCAAGCTCCCCAAGGAGCTCATGCTGTTCGTGAAGAACTTGATGTTCCTCGACGGCTCCATCGCCACGCTGGCCCCGGATCTTGACCTCTTCGCCGAGGTCGAGTCGATCGCCCTGATGTTCGCCACCAAGCACGGCGAGCGGATCATGGCGCAGCTGGGTTTGGAGCAGCAGGCCGACTGGACGCCCGACATGTCAGGCGTGAAGGCGAGTTTCGGGCTGGACGAGTCGACCGAACACCTCACGCACCGTGAGCTCCAGGCGCGCCGGGCCGAGGTGCGCGAGAAGTTCGAGGACCGGGGGCGCCAACGCCGCGGCCGTGGGGCACGCCACTGAGCCGTCGGGACCTCGTACTCGATGCAGTGGTGCCGTGGTACAACTCCCATTGCGGTCTGTTCTTCTGACCGGACAACCGAGTGAGCACCGGGGCAACATTTCCCGGGGGCGGTCATAGGCCTTTCTTGACGGTTCGCTCCAAGATTCCAAG
>DATMMN010000018.1:0-28383 GCA_035569675.1 Acidimicrobiales bacterium
GGCCGACATCGTCGGCCACCCCGAATGGCGGACCGACGAGCGCCTGTCCACCCGACAGGGGTGGGTCGACCACCTCGAGGACACCATACGGCCGGCCATAGAAAAGTGGGCGTCGGACAAGACGCGGGAACGGGCGTGCGCGGAGCTCGGCGCAGCCGGCATCGCCGCGGGACCCTGCCTGCGCGACGAGGAACTCGTCGGCGATCCGCACGTGCACGCGCACGGCATGCTCGTCGGCATCGAGCGGCCGCAAGGAGGGGGCCAACCGGTGCTCACCCCGGGTAATCCGGTGCGGATCCTCACTGCACCGGGCACTCCCGACACGCGCGTGCCGTGGGTGGGCGAGGACACCGACGACATCCTGGGCAAGGAGCTCGGTCTCTCGGTCGACGAAGTGGCCGAACTGCGCGCCGGCGGGGTCGTCGAGTAATCAACGACCGGTGACGCTCCCCCAGACCGTCCCGGCCGCGTTGGAGCGGGCCGCCCGCGACTTCGGCGATGCCGAGGCCGTCGTCGACCGCAGCGATCGGTGGACCTTCGCGCAGCTGCACGCCGAGTCACTGCGCGTCGCCCGGGCCCTGGCCGCCAGCGGGGTGCGGCCGGGTGACCGCGTCGCTCTGTGGTCGCCCAACAGCGCACGCTGGATCGCCGCCAGTTTCGGCGTCTACGCCGCGGGCGCCGTCCTCGTCCCGGTGAACACGCGCTTCAAGGGGATGGAGGCGGCCCATGTCCTCAGACGGTCGGGCGCCACGCTCCTGTTGGCCAGCACCGACGCCGTGGGCACCGACCTCTTGGCCATGTTGGAGACTGCCGGCGACTTGCCCGCGCTCCGCGACGCGGTGGTCGTCGAAGGGCCGGCGCGCCCCGGCGCCGTCGCCTGGGAGGACTTCGTGGCCCGCGGCGCGGCGGCCGGCGACCGGCCGCTCCCCGCCGTCGGCGCCGACGACCTCGCCGACATCATCTTCACCTCCGGGACCACCGGCGCCCCGAAGGGAGCGATGCTCGGCCACGGCCCGAGCGTGCGCACCTACGAGGCGTGGAGCGACGCCGTCGGGCTCCGGCGTGGCGACCGCTACCTCTGCGTCTATCCCTTCTTCCACACCGCGGGCTTGAAGTCGGCGGTGCTGGCCTGCGTGCTCCGCGGCGCGACCGTCCTCCCCCACGCCGTCTTCGACGCCGGGGTCGTGATGCAGCGGGTGGCGGACGAACGCATCACCGTCCTGCCGGGGCCACCCACGGTGTTCCAGTCGATGTTGGAACACCCCGAGCGCGCGCGGTTCGACCTCAGCTCGCTGCGCCTCTCCGTGACCGGCGCCGCCACGGTGCCCGTGGAGGTGGTCCGGCGCATGCGCGAGGACCTGCATATCGCCACGGTGGTGACCGGGTACGGGCTCACGGAGACGACCGGCACGGTGAGCATGTGCCACCACGACGACCCACCCGAGGTCGTCGCCACGACGGTGGGCCGTCCCCTGCCCGGTGTCTCGGTGCGTGTCGCCGACGAGAAGGACTGCACCGTGCCGACGGGCGAGACCGGCGAGATCCTCGTCAAGGGATTCAACGTCATGCGCGGCTACTTCGACGATCCCGAGGCCACCGCCGAGGCCTTCGACGACGAGGGGTATCTCCGCACGGGTGACATCGGCCACATCGGCGAAGACGGGAACCTCCGCATCACCGATCGCAAGAAGGACATGTTCATCGTCGGCGGCTTCAACGCCTTTCCGGCCGAGATCGAGGGCATCATGCTGACCCATCCCGGCGTGGCCCAGGTCGCGGTCGTCGGCGCGCCCGACGACCGCCTGGGCGAGGTGGCGGAGGCCTATGTGGTGCGACGCAGCGGCGACGCCGTCGACCAAGAGGTGCTCATCGCGTGGTGCCGCGAGCACATGGCCAATTACAAGGTGCCACGGGAGGTCCACTTCGTCGACGAGCTGCCGCTCACGGCCAGTGGCAAGGTGCAGCGCTTCCGCCTGCGCCAGCCGGGCGCGTGACATCCTGGACGCGATGACGCATCCGTTCCGCGACGTCGCCGTCGTCGGCGTCTTCAACACGCACCAGGCGCGCCGTCTCCCGGGGCACGACTCTTCGTCTATCGCGCTCGAGGCGGCGCTCGGTGCTCTCGCCGACGCCGGGATCGACGCCGGCGACGTCGACGGCGTGGTGGGTCAGGCCGCCGCCGACGCCGTGCTCGAGCTCGGGCTCGGGCCGTGCGTGCGGCGCCCCAATGGCCTCGGCATCCCCGCCATCGTCGACGCCGCCGCGCTGATCGCGACCGGCCAGTGCCGGGTCGTCCTGGTCCTCGCCGGTGGCGCCGGGCTGCGCAGCCACGGTTCGGCCGCCCCGTGGACCACACCGCCCAACGAGCTCGTCGCGGGCTTCGGTCTCTTCACTGCCGCCGAGTTCGCCTTGATGGCCCGGCGCCACATGGTCACCTACGGCACGACAGAGCGGCAGCTGGCCACCGCCGCCGCCGTCATACGCACCAACGGCCATCACAACCCCGAGGCCGTCTACCACGGGCGGGGACCGTTCGGGCCCGAGGACATCTTGGCGTCGCCCCTGGTGGCAGAGCCCTTCCACCTCCTCGACTGCGCCACGGTCTCCGAGGGCGGGTGCGCACTCGTGCTGGCCCGCGCCGACATCGCACGGCAGGACGGGCGCGCGGTCTGGATCCTCGGCTGCGGCAGCGACAGCTACGGGCCCGCCTACACCGTGGCGCCCGTCTGGGACTTCACCCCGCGTCCGGGTGTGCGGCCCGCGGGCTGGGTGGGAGCGGGAGCGGCCCAGGCTTCCTTCGCCATGGCCGGGCTCGGTCCGGGCGACGTGGACGTGGCCGAGTTCTACGACCCGTTCTCCTTCGAGATCATCCGCCAGCTCGAGGCGTACGGATTCTGCGAACCGGGTGAGGGCGGGCCCATGGTCGAGTCGGGCGCCATCGGCCCCGGCGGGGCGCTGCCGGTCACCACCGACGGCGGCACGATGTCCTACAGCCACCCGGGGATCGCGGCACAGCAGTTCCAGCGTGTCACGCGTGGCGTGCAGCAGCTACGCGGCGAGTGTCCCACCATGCAGGTCGACGGCGCAGAGGTCGCGTTGTGCTCGAACGGCGGCTCCGGTGCGCTGTTCACCGACGTGCTGCTCCTGGGCAAGGAGCGCCCGTGAGCACGACGGCTGCCGGCCTGCTCTCCCCGCCGCCCCCCGGCTTCCCCGTGCCCCGCCCGTCCGAGCGGTCCGAGCCGTTCTGGAGCGGCGCCCGCGAGGGCCGGCTCGTGCTGCCCTATTGCTCCGCGTGTGGTGCGCGCGCCCTGCGTGCCTTCGCCGTGTGCCCGCAATGCACCGCGACCGCGCTCGCTTGGGAGGAAAGCGCCGGCCGGGGAACGCTGTACAGCTGGACGGTGGTCTGGCGTCCTCCCCACCCGGGCTTCGTGGTGCCCTACGCCCCTGCGGTCGTGACGCTCGACGAAGGGTGGTGGTTCCTCAGCGCCGTGGTCGGCTGTGCGCCGGACCAGCTACGCGAGGGGCTCGACCTCCAGGTCGAGTTCCACCCGGCCTCCGACGACCTGGTGCTCCCCTACTTCCGCCCCGGTGGCCTGACGTTGTAGGCGGGCGGCTCAGCTGTTCCCGCTCGAGACCGGGAACAACGACTTGGGGTCACAGTGCCAGATCTGGTCGTTCGGCCGTGTGTCGGCCTTGTCGTAGGAGAATGCGCTGCCCTTGACCTGCATCAGGAGGAAGCAGTCGCTCGGCGTCGGACGGTGGTTGGAAGGGGCCAGACGCGCGATCGGCGCGTAGACCCCTCCTCCGGTCCAGTTCGTCCGCGACGCCGCATGATCGAGCACACACGAGACGGTCAGGTTGGCGCCGCACGCAGAGGCCGCCTTGGCGAAGAGCAGCCAGGCGTCGACGGCGTACTCGTCGTTGGTGTCGATCGTGTCGCCCCGTGCATCGGTGCGCATGAGCCCGATGAGCTGCTCGAGCCCGGGGCTCTGGGAAGCCAGCTCGAACGGCCAATTCTGCGTCGCGAAGTAGATGGGCGGCAGGGGGCCGGAGACCGAGACGTCGTAGCTCTGCTTGCCGAGGTTCTCGGGGATGCCGATACCGAGGAAGATGAATGTCGGGTGGTACCCCGCCGTCTGCATGGCTTGGAAGAACGCCTGCACGTTGGTGCCCGTCGGCGTCTCGAGTGCCTCGATGCCCTTGGACTGGTCCTCGGCAACATAGGGCGACCAGTCGGCCACGGTGAACGGAGGCTCTTGGAAGTACAGCACCTTCCATCCCTGCTGCTCCGCGGCCTGCTCCCACTTCCGGGTCGGATCGAGGATGCTCGGCTCGTTCGCGGCGCCGATGCCGAAATGCTTGACCGCGCTGGAGTACCGGCGCCCGAGTGCGCTGTACCACCCTGCCTCTATCTCGTCGACCCGGATCCCCTGGGGGTTCACCTGCAGGGCGGCGCTGTCGGCCTCGTTGGACACCACGTAGGAAGGGATCTCCAGGCCGCACCCCACCCGCACGGACACCGCCGACTGGTCGAAGACCAACCCTCCACCGACCGACATGAAGTCCTGCTGGCAGGCCTCGTCCGTCACCTGCGCCGCGTTGAAGAGCGCACCGTCGCGGTCGTGGACGACGATGGCGCGCCCGTCGATGCCGCCCGCGGCGTTGCACCACTTGGCGAACGCACCGGCGAGTTGGAAGAACTCCTTGTTGAGCCCCGGTGCGGCGGTGTTGCCCGGATCGGCGAAGGTGGCGATGTTGATGCTGTGTGCGCCGACTCCGCGCGCGGTCGCCGTCCCACCCGGACCGTGCTCGCACACCGTGCCGAGCCCGGGCCACGTTCCGTCGCCGGTGAGGTGGCTGCTCTGAGCTCCCGACGAGCTCGGGGTGGACGCGGTGGCCACGCCACCCACAGACACGGTGACGCTGGCGACGACAGCTCCCAGCGCGACCAGCACGCGACGAAACCGGTGCATGACGTCGGCTCCCCCCGGTCGTCCCGTCAGGTTCCGGTGAACTGCGGGGGTCGTTTCTCCAGGAACGCCCGCGGGCCTTCCGCGGCGTCGTTCGACCCCATCACCTCCATGCCCAGGCGTCCCTCTATCGCGAAGGCGTCCGCCTCCGGCAGGGACTCGGTCTCCCGCAGGGTGCGCAGGATGGCGGCGACGGCGAGGGGGCCGTTCGCCGCGATGCGCGCCGCGATGGCGCGGGCGTGCGTGAGCGCCTGCCCGTCGGGGACCACGTGGTTGATGAGGCCCAGCTGCTGGGCCCGCCGCGCGCTGATGTCCTCGCCGGTCAACAGCATCTCGGCCGCCACCGCGTAGCCGACCTGGCGCCGGAGGCGGACTGCGGAGCCGGCCATCGGGAACAGCCCGCGCTGCACCTCGGTCACGCCGAACACCGCGCTCTCGCCGGCGACCCGGATGTCGGTGCCCTGGAGGATCTCCGTCCCGCCGGCCCGCGCGTAGCCCTCGGCGGCCAGGATGACGGGCTTGGAGGGCCGGAACGTCTTCAGCCACGCGCCGAAGATCACTTGCGGCTCGTCCCGGAGCCGGACGATCCACTCGTTGTCCGCGACCCCCTCACGGAGCCGGCCGATCTCGGCGAGGTCCATGCCGGCGCAGAACGTCGGGCCCCGTCCTGTGAGCACGCCCACGCGGAGCGAAGGATCGCTGTCGAGCCGGACCCAGGCGTCGTAGAGCCGGCACAACACCTCCGCGTTGGTGGCATTGCGCTTCTCGGGACGGTTCAGCGTGACGACGAGGACCGGTCCGTCGGCTTCGACCAGGACGAGCGGTTCGCCCTCCTGCCTCTCTTGCGTACTGCTCACCGGTCGCTGACGGCCCTACTCGTTGGACTGCCATTCCGGACGGAAGTAGCCGGCGAAGCGCAGGTCACCGCCGCGCAGCTCACGAATGGTGAGGAAATCGCCCTTGTAGCCCTTGTGGTCGCCGGGACCGAAGGTGATGTAGCAGCCGGGACCGCCGTTCGTGGCAGGCATCCACCGGATGCGCTCGAGCCCGTCGTGCACCCAGCGGGGCTCGGGAATGGCCGCGTTGGCGATCCCGTGGATCGCGACGCGCGCCGTGTCGTAGGCGAGGGCGACGACCACGTTGCGCGCCTCGCGTCCGAAGCGCTTCGAGAAACGCTGCACCATCGCGTTGTAGTTCGGGTTGGCGCCGTCCTCGCCGAGCTGGTCGATGCCGTGCCAGCCCTCGATCCCACCCGCCCACTCGTTCTTGTTCGAATAAAACATGAACGCCGTGCCCATGATGCGCGGTGGGTCCCACTCGAGCGCCTGCAACGCCGCGCCGAAGTGGAAGCAGGCGTAGCCGTAGCCGCCGTAATAGAGCCCCTCGGTCCCCGCGTCACGCATGGCCGCCAGGTGTTCTTGGAGGTCGCGGGGGTTGGGCTCGAGCTTCACCTCGCGGGTGACGGTCATGCCCAGGCGGATCGCCTCGTCGCGGAAGAAGTCCGCGTAGTCCCGCCCGGACGACCCGGCCTCCCAGAACAGCCCGACCTTGCGGATGCCCTGCTGGTAGAGCCAGTTGGCGCAGATGACGCCCTCGGTCGGGATGTCGCCGTTGGCGATGGAGAAGCAGTAGTCCGAGGCGAACTTCCACGCGCCGGTCCAGCCGATGCACGAGACCTTCAGCTCGTTGGCGAGATCCTGAATCGTGAGGCAGTTGTCCGAGATCATGGGCCCGAGCACCACCACGCACCCCTGGTCGACGAGCCACCGGTAGCCGTCGAGGAGCTTGCGGAAGTTCTCACGCGGCAGCCCCCGGGCGTCGGCCACCACGAGCTGGACCGGCGAGCGCGCCCAGACACCCTCGTTCATGGCTTCCTCGATGGCCAGGATCGTCGGGTCGATCCAGTCGGCCGTCAGTTGGTTCAGGTCCATGTCGATGAGGATCCCGATCTTCACGGGCTCCCACGCGTCGCCCTGCGTCTGCACGCCGCGGGTCGGGGGATAGATCGTGATGTTCTGGACGGCCTGGTCCTTGGCCGCACCGGTCCCCTCGTACCAGAGGTTGGCGTCGCCACCGCTCCCCTCCAGGAACGCGCGGGTGCCATGGGTGACCGACGAGACCGCCCGATCCGGTTCCGCGATGCCGAGGTCGACCGGCTCGGGGAACATCCGCTCCACGTATTCGGGCGGTTGCGGCATGGTGGGTCCTTTCGATCGGCCGATGACGACCGGAATACGCCGACCGGTTAGCCGGGGACGATGACGGGCAACTTGCTGTAGCCGCGCACCGTGCTGGTGAAGAGGAACTCGCTGCGTCCGTGGTCGACGTCCCAGTCGGGATAGCGGTCCAAGGTCTCTTCGAGCGCGATACGGCCTTCCAGGCGGGCCAACGCCGCGCCCAGGCAGAAGTGGATGCCGTATCCGAAGGTCACGTGTTGGTCGAACTGCCGGTGGATGTCGAAGCGGTCCGGGTCCGGAAACGCGCGCTCGTCCCGCCCCGCCGAACCGGTCAGCATGAGGATCTTGGAATCCGGCGGGATCTCGGTCCCGTAGAGCTCGACGGGTGCCGTGGTCCAGCGTCCGTTGACCGGAGAGGGCGCCTCGTAGCGCAACAGCTCCTCGATGGCCTGCGGAATGAGCGACGGGTCGGCGGCCAGCTCCCTCCGCTGGTCCGGGTACGCCGCCAGCGTGTGGCCAGCCCAGCCCAGCAACCGGGCCACGGTCTCCGTGCCCGCGGAGACGATCAGGATGGCGAAGGCCGTGGACTCTTCGAGCGTGAGGGTGCGGCGCGAGCCGTCGGGCTCCGCGACCTCGGCGTTGAGCAGGTCGGTCAACATGTCGTCGCGCGGCCGGGTCTGCCGCTCGACCAGCTCCTCACTGATGTAGGCGTAGAGCTTCATCATGGCCTCGAGGGAGACGTCGTTCACCATGCCCGCGCCGGGTTCCAGGTGGAAGATGCCGTCGATCGCCTCTCGCACCATGTCCCGGTCCTCGGGAGGGACGCCGAGCAGCATGGCGATCACGTTGGCGGGGACCAGCGCGCCGAAGTCGGCGACGAAATCGAAGCCCCCCCGTCCCTTCTGCGCTTCGAGCAGGTCGCCGCACAACGCGCGGATCTGGGGCTCGAGCTCAGCCACCCGCCGCACGGTGAACGCGCGCGAGACGAGACGCCGGAACACCGTGTGCTCGGGTTGGTCCATGAAGATCATCATGTGGATCCCGCCCAAGGGCAGTTCCGTCATGTGCTCCAGGACGGTCCCGTGCGCCGAGCTGAAGGTACGCGGGTCGAGTGACGCCGCCAAGACGTCGTCGAAACGGCTGAGGGCCCAGAAGTCGTACGCGTCGTTGCGATAGAGCGGGGCCTCGTCGCGCAGCCGCCGCCAGATCGGGTGGGGGTCGGTTTTGAAGGACGGATCGAGCGGATCCCAGGTCAACGGCTCTCCGGCCGTGGTGGCCACCATGTTGAATACTTTATATGGGTTTCGGTTCCCGGGGCAGGCCGAGGACCCGCTCCCCGACCTGGTTGCGCTGCATCTGGTCGGTGCCGCCGCCGATGCGCACGGACCACTGGCCGACGAACTTCTCCCGCCAGAAGCCGGCGTCCGGTGCCGAGCCGCCCGACGCCGCACCGGCCGGGCCGAGGAGCGCCACCCCGAGGTTGCCCAGGAGCGCGCTCTGTTGGGAGATCGCCAACTTCAAGATCGATCCCTCGGCGCCGGGTGCCCGGCCCTGGCTGACGGACGTCTGCACCCGCAGGCCGAGGTAGCGCAGCAGCTCGAAGCTGATGTACGCCCGGGCCACCTGTTGACGCTCCAGCGGGTCGAGGTCGCGGCCGAGCCCACCTACCAGGGACCGGACGTCGGCGAACGTGGTGCCTCGCGCGCTGCCGATGGACATGCGCTCGCTGGCCAGGGTCGTGCGCGCCACCTTCCAGCCCTCGCCCTCGGCACCCACCATGTGTGCGGCGGGCACCCGCACGTCGGACAGGAACACCTCGTTGAAGTGGGCGACCCCCGTCGCCTGGCGCAACGGCCGCACGTCGATGCCGGGCGATGTCATGTCGACGAGGAGGTACGAGATCCCCTCGCGGCCCGACCCGGCGCCGCCGGTGCGAGCGAGCAGGATGCCCCAGTCTGCGAACTGGGCGAAAGACGTCCACACCTTCTGGCCGTTCACCACGTATTCGTCGCCGTCTCGCTCGGCCCGGGTGATGAGCGAGGGCAGGTCCGACCCGGCCGCCGGCTCGCTGAAGAGCTGGCACCACAGCGCGTCGCCGCGCAGCATCGCTGCGAGGTGATCGTCCTGCTGCGCCGGCGTGCCCCAGGCCATGAGTGTCGGCCCGACCATGGCGAGTCCCACGGACAGGGCGCCCGCGCTCACCTCGAAGTTCGCTTCCTCCTGGGAGAAGATCATCTGCTCGACGGGAGTGCCGCCCCGGCCCCCGAAAGCCTTGGGCCACGTGATGCCGGCCCACCCGCCGTCGTAGAGGGTGCGCTGCCAGCGCCGGCACGAGTCGATGTGGCGGCGCTGCGACGCTTCGTCGGTCGGCAGGCCGACGCGGGCCGTCGCCCCGTCGTGACGCAACTGAGCGTTCGCTTCCAGCCAGCGCCGTGCCTCGGCGCGGAACGCCGCCTCCTCCGCGGTGTCGTCGAAGTCCATGACCTCAGGTTCGGCTCAGTCCAGCCCGAGCACGCGCAGGGCGTTGCCGCGCAGGAATTTGGGCCAGACCTCGTCCTTGAACCCGACGTTGGGCATTTCGGTCATGATCCGTTCCACTGAGAGCCCCATGGGGAAGTAGCCGGCATAGATGATCTTGTCGGCGCCGCGCGTGTTGGCGAAGTCGATGATGTTCTTCGGGTAGTACTTGGGCGCGAAGGCACTGGTCGAGTAGTGCAGGCCCGGCCACTTCAACATCAGCTTGACCGCGAGCTCCGTCCAAGGTTCGCAGCCGTGACGGGTCACGAAGATCAGGTCGGGGAAGTCGAACATCACCTCGTCGATCAGCTCGACGTGCTGGCAGGCCGCCTTGAGCCGGGGCCCCGGGACACCGGCACACACGAAGATCGGGATGCCGAGCTCTATGCACTTGGCGTACAGCGGGTACATCTTTTTGTCGTTGATGGGCACCTGGGGGAAGGTCCCGGCCGGGAACACCCCGACGGCGCGCACGCCGTACGTCTCGTACTCCCTCACCAGACGCGCGATGCCGGCCATGCCCTCGTTGGGGTCCGCCGACGACGAGGCAATGAAGCGGTCGGGGTGCTTGGTCAGTGCCTCCTGGCCGATGCCGTTGCAGCCGATCACTCCCCGCTCGATCCCCCAGCGGTCCATCTCGTGCAGCGTGATGGCGATCGGGTCGTCGGATCCTTCGAGCTCGCGCTCGGGCACCTGCTTGAACATGTACTCCGCGGGGAACGCCATCTTCTCTTTCGACTCGGCGTCCTTCGTCTGGCGGGTGATGAACTTGTAGACCTCCTTCATGTCCCCGTGCGGGAAGCCGATCATGGTGTCGACGATCCCGATGTCGGTTGGCATGCTCACGGCGCGATCCCTCCTGCAGGCTGCCGGGCCACCGTCGTCCGCGACGGCGGCTGCGGCCGGTTCAGGGGGGTGATGTTAGAATCGGATTCTAGTTCTGACAAGCGGCCGCCCAGGGGGTGCGAAGGGGATGACACAGGACACCGCCCGCGACACCGTCGTCACCCCACCGGCCCCCTCGGACGGCGCCGAGCCGCCGGCGACACGACTGAGCATGCGGCAGGCCGCCCGGCGCCAACGCCTGCTCGACAGCGCTCTGGCGCTGCTGGAGGAGCGCGACTACGAGCGGATCTCCGTGCGCGAGGTCGCGGAGGCCGCCGGGGTCGCGCTGGCCACCCTTTACCACTACTTCCCGTCCAAGGACCACCTCTTTGCCGAGGCGCTGGTCCAATGGGCCTCGACCCTCGGGCCCGATGTCACGCGCCGTCCCCTGAACGGCGCGACTGCCGCACAGCGCATCGAGGGGGCGCTGCTGCGCGCCGCCCGGGCGTTCGAGCGGCGACCGCAACTGGCGCGCCTGCTCACGCGCTTCGAGACTTCGGACGAGCCCTTTGCGCACGAGGTACTGGTCCGGCTGGACGCCACGACCAGCGACGTGTACCTCGACCTGCTGGGCGACCTGCCCCGCGACGAGGCGCGCCGCGTCGTCCGGGTCCTCGACGCGGTGTTCGACAGCTCACTGCGCGCCTGGTCCTCCGGTCGCGCCACAACTGCCGACATGCGGCGCTCCATCTCCGACGCCGTCGGCCTCCTCCTGGGCGACCGGCAAGCCGGATGACGCGAGGGCCCGTGCTCCAGGGTGTGCGGGTCCTGGACCGCAGCACCGGCATCGCGGGCCCTTACTGCACCAAACTTCTGGCGGACGCCGGTGCGGACATCGTCAAGGTCGAGCGCGAGGCCGACGACCCGGTGCGCGCGCACGGGACCGGAGCGCTGTTCGAGTTCCTCAACGCGTCGAAGCGGGCGGTGATCGACGACGGCGGGCTCCTCGCGTTCGCGCACATGGTGATCTGCAACGAGCCACCCACCCCGGACGAGCTCGTTCAGGCGCGTCCCGACCTCGTCGTGGTCACGATCACGCCGTTCGGGCGAGACGGGCCGTGGGTCGGGCGACCCTGGACCGAGTTCACCCTCCAAGCGGCGTGCGGGTCCACCGGGAACCGAGGGCTCCCGGAGCGGCCCCCGCTCGCGGCGGGCGGCCGAATCGGCGAGTGGGTGGCGGGCACCTACGCCGCGCTGGCGGCGCTGGCTGCGCTGCGCGAGGCGCAGCGCAGCGGGCGGGGCGAGGACGTCGACGTGGCCCTCCTCGACTGCATGGCCGTCACGATGACGACCTACCCGTCGGTCTTCGCGTCGTTTTTCGGCTGGCCCCCGCTCGCGGGGACCGGACGGAGCATCCAACTCCCGTCCATCGAGCCCTCGAGCGACGGCTGCGTCGTCTTCACGGCCAACAGCGCCCAGCAGTTCCAGGACTTCCTCGTGCTCATGGAACGTCCCGACCTTCTCGACGACCCCGAGCTGGCGCTGGTGGGCAAGCGCTTCGCGCGCCGCGACGAGTTCCTCGAGGCCGTGCGGGCATACACCCGCCGCAAGACCTCGGCCGAGCTGCTCGACCAAGCCGCCGCTTTCCGCATTCCCGCCGCTCCCGTGCTCGACGCGCCGGGCGTGCTCGCGTTTGAGCACTTCGCCGACCGGGACGTCTTCGTGCCCTCGCCTTCGGGCCGCTTCGCCCAACCCCGCGTGCCCTACCGGATCGCCGGCTTCGCGCCGCGCCCCTTCTCCCCGGCGCCGGCCCGCGGCGCCGACGACGGCGCGGTCGACTGGGCCCTCGCTACGCCGACCAGCAACGCACCGGACGACGCTTGGCAGCTCCCGCTCCGTGGGGTGAAGGTCGTGGACCTCACCGCCTGGTGGGCGGGGCCATCGGCGACCCTTGCGCTCGCCGCTCTCGGCGCCGACGTGATCAAGGTCGAGTCGGTGGCCCGGCCGGACCAGATGCGGCTCGCCGGCACCCGTCACCCGCCGGCCGAGGCCTGGTGGGAGTGGGGCCCCATCTTCCACGGCGCCAACCTGTCCAAACGCGACGTGACACTCGACCTGGGCTCCCCCGAGGGGCTCGCCCTCCTGCGGCAGCTTGTCGACACGGCGGACGTGTTGATCGAGAACTTCACGCCGCGGGTCGTCGACCACTTCGGCCTGGACTTCGAATCACTCCGGGCGAGCAATCCGGGCCTGATCATGGTGCGCATGCCGGCCTTCGGGCTGGACGGACCGTGGCGGGACCGGAACGGCTTCGCCCAGACCATGGAGGCGGTGAGCGGCCTCGCCTGGCGCACCGGCTTCGAGGACGAACTCCCCATGCTGGTGTTGGGCGTCTGCGACCCGTTGGCGGGCGCGCACACCGCGTTCGCCACGCTGCTCGCGCTCGACGCGCGCACGCAGACCGGTGAAGGGATGCTCGTCGAGTCGGTGATGGTCGAGTCCGCGCTCAACGTCGCCGCCGAGGCCATCGTCGAGTACGGCGCCGGCGCGCCGGCACCGGGGCGCCGGGGCAATCGCGGTCCGGACGCGGCACCCCAGGGCGTCTATCCCGGATCGGCCCCCGACTCCTGGGTGGCCCTCGCAATCGAAACCGACGCCCAGTGGGACGCGCTCGTCAACACCCTCGGCGCACCCCCGTGGGCGGCCGACGCCGCGCTGCGCTCGGCCGAGGGCCGGCGAGCCCGCCACGACCTGCTCGACAAGCACCTCGTGGCCTGGACGAGCGAACGCATGGCCGAGGATGCGGCTGCGTCACTCTCGGCGGCCGGTGTGCCCGCCGAGGTGGTCATCGCAGCGCGGGACGTCCTCCTCAACTCCCAGCTGAGAGACCGCGGCCTCTTCGAGACCGAGGACCACCCGGTCACTGGGCCGCATCCGGTGCCGACCCTGCCGTTTCGGTTCGCGCACGTGCGCGGGTGGCTGCGCGCTCCGTCTCCCACGCTCGGCCAGCACAACGACGAGGTGCTCGGCGCGCTCGGCGTGGATGCCGACGAGCGCGCCGCGCTGCGGGCGCGCCACGTCATCGGCGAGCGGCTCGTCGGGACCTGACATGACACCGGCGCGAGAGCAGGAGCAACGGGAAGGAGCGCGCAATGCGACGAGCTGACGACATGATCCTCATCAGCGTGGATGACCACATCGCCGAGCCGGCGGACATGTTCGACCGGCAAGTGCCGGCGAAGTACAAGGACCGAGCCCCACGCGTCGAAACCGACGAGCGGGGCTTCCAACAGTGGTGGTACGGCGAGAAGCCCGGGCGCAACCTCGGTCTCAACGCCGTCGCCGGCAAACCACGCGAGATGTTCAACGTCAATCCCGCCCGCTACGACGACATGCGACCGGGCTGTTACGAGGTGCACGAGCGCGTGCGCGACATGTCGGCCGGCGGGCAGCTGGCCGGGCTCAACTTCCCCAACTGGACGGGGTTCTCGGGTCAGGTGCTCAACGAGGGACCCGACCTCGCTGTGAACGAGATCATGATCAAGGCCTACAACGACTGGCACGTCGACGAGTGGTGCGCCGCCCACCCCGAGCGGTTCATCCCCTGCGGCATCCTCCCGCTCTTCGCGGTGGACAAGGCGGCCGCAGAGGTGAGGCGCTTGGCCGCGAAGGGATGCCACGCCGTCACGTTCTCGGAGAACCCGGCCGCCCTCCACATGCCCTCCATCCATTCGGGCCACTGGGATCCCCTCTTCGGCGCCTGCTCGGACGAGGGGACCGTGCTGTGCTGCCACGTCGGTTCTTCCTCGAAGTCGGCTTCCACGACGCCCGACGCGCCGCCGTCCGTGGGCATGAGCCTGTCCTCCCTCATGTCCACCTACTCCCTGGGCGACCTCATGTGGGCCGACTTCTGGTGGCGCTTCCCGAACCTGCGCTTCTCCCTCACCGAGGGCGACATCGGTTGGATCCCCTACTTCCTCCAGCGCGCCGAGCACATCCAGGACAAGCACTCGGGCTGGACCGAGCACCAGTTCCCCGAGGGGTACGGGCCGGCCGCCGTTTTCCGCGAACGCATCCTGTGCTGCTTCATCAACGATCCTGTGGGCGTCAGCCTGCTGAGCCACTTCAATGTCGACAACGTCTGCTGGGAGTCCGACTACCCGCACTCCGACAGCACCTGGCCCAATGCACCCGAGGTCAACGAGGCGCTCTTCCGCGCCCTGGACGACGACGTGGTCGACCGGATCACCCACCGCAACGCCATGCATCACTTCTCCTTCGACCCCTTCGCCGTGCGCCCGAGGGAGGCGTGCACGGTCAAGGCGCTGCGCGCCGAGGCAGCCGACGTCGACACCGTCACCCGCGTGGGCCGCGCCCCCGACGAGAGCGACCGCGACTACTTCCGTTCGCTGAGCGCGGGCGGACGACCCGTCGCCAGCCCGCGCTAGCGACCAGCGCCCACCGTCACCCCGGCTGCCGCTCGTCGCCGGTCCAGGCGCGGACCGGTCCGGCGGCGTCAACCATCTCGGCGAACTGCCGCGGATCGGTGGCGAGCGTGCTCTGGGACGCGCCAAGGCCACCGGAGACCAGCGTGTCGAGGCGCGCCAGGTGGTGCTCGGCACTCGAGGGCACCTCGTCCTCATCCCACGCCTCGACGCCGACCCCCACGCCCAGGCGCGCCGCCTCGGCCAGCACGGCGCTCCCCCGTTCACCGACCCCGCCGTCCACCACCGCCAGTGCGGGCCTCAGCGGTGTGACCAGGCGCGCGACGAGCACGCAGGCCGCCGCCCATCCCTCCAGAGACATCGCCGGCACCAAAACCGAGCCGAGCCGGGTGGTGGCGAAGGTCCGCGCGACCCAGTAGCCGGCTGTGCCGGGGTCGGCGGCGACGAGGCCGGACTCGCCCAGGACCTGCGCGTAGTGACGGGTGACGCGCGACGGCATGAGCGGCGTGCCGGACGCGGTCCACCCGGCCTGGGTCACCGCGGCGAGCCGCTCCCGCAGCGGCGGCACGGCGGGGAAGTCGCGGGCCTCGACAGGCCAGCGCTCGGCCAGCGAGCCGAGTGCCTCGGGCGCCAGCTCCAACACCGGTGCCCCGCAGTCCCACAGCCGACGGGGCGCCTCGCGCTCGTCCACGCCCACGGCGAGCACAAGGTCGGCCTCGGGGATCCCGCCCAGCTCGAAGTCGCGTGTCTGCAATCCGACCGTGGCCCAGTGGTGCCGGCTCTGCCAGTGGAACACGCCCTTGGCGCCCCACGTGTTGAGCACGCCCAGGCGCCCGGCCGCGGCGAGCGCGCGCAGCGCGGACACCGCCCGCCGCTCCACCACGCCGGGCCCCGCCAGCACGACCGCCCGGGTCGCACCCGACACGTCGCGGAGAAGCGCCTCGTCGGGCTCGGCCCAGTCCTCGGTGGGCGTCGGACGGGCCACCGCGCCGCCGGGAGCCGGTTGTGCTGCATCGACTCGCACCTGCAGTCGGAGCCCGTCGCCACGAATCCGTTCGGCCAGCAGCGGGGCCAGCGCGCGCAGCGTCTCGACGTCCTCGACCACCACCGTGTCGACGGGGTCGGAGAGGCCGCCCGCGCCGCCCGACGTCGGGCCGGGCAGCACCAGGGTCCCCTCACCGAGGTGGGCCGCCGCCGCAACGCCGTGCACAGCGCGGTGCGCCTGCGCCAACAGCACCGCCACCTCGGGGTCGGACACCTCGGACACGGGCACGCCCATAAGAGGGAGGCCATATACAGTCCCGATACCGCCCGCCGCGAGGACTCGGGCGAGGAGCAGCCCGGCCGTCACCCTGCCCTGCCCCTCATTCTCCGGCGACACCGCCCGGACCGATCGGCTGCCACTGCGGCGCGCGCTTCTCGGCGAAAGCGCGCGGGCCCTCCTCCTGGTCGGGGTGGCCCCACATGGAGGTGAGCTCGGTAGCGCCCGCCTTGCAGGCGTCGGTGAGCCCGGCCTCGAGCGCCCCCCACAGCGCGCGCTTGGTCGCGGCCATCGCGGCGGGCGAGTTCTGTGCGACCTTCTCCGCCAAAGCCTGGGCTTCGTCGCGCAGAGCGCCGGGCGGGTCGACGATCTGGCTGATCATGCCGAGCGCCAGCGCGCGCTCGGCCGACACTCGCTCGTGGCGCCCGACCAGGGCCATGCGCATGACGGCCTCGAAGGGGATCTTGCGGGTGAGCCCGATGGCCTCCATGGCGACCACCTGCCCGACCGAGACGTGCGGGTCGAAGAACTGCGCGTCGGAGGCGGCGATCACGATGTCGGCCTCGGCCACCCAGTGGAAGCCGCCGCCGGCGCAGAGGCCGTTGACAGCGGTGATGACCGGCTTCCAGATGTGGTTCTGCCAAGCCGTGAAGTGGTAGTCGAACTTCTCCGTCGACTCGCGGTAGCGCTCGAAGCCGATGCCGTCCTCGGCGATCTCCATGACGTCGACGCCGGTCTGGAACGCTCGCCCCTCGCCGGTGTGCACGATCACGATGACCTCGGGGTCCGCATCGAGGGTGCGCCACGCCGTCTCGAACTCGTCGCGCATGTGGGAGTTCATCGCGTTGAGCCGGTCGGGACGATTGTTGATGAGCCAGCCCACGGGGCCGTGCCGCTCCAGCAGCAGGGTGTCGAGGGTCGGGTAGGTCACTGCACCTCCACGGTCGGCGTCGGCAATGTCACGGTCACGGTCAAAGTCACGGTCGCACTCACAGTCATCAGCCGAGCGGCTGCCAGTTCGGCGCGCGCTTCTCGGCGAAGGCGCGCGGGCCCTCTTCTTGGTCGGGGTGGCCCCACATGGAGGTGAGCTCTGTGGCGCCCGCCTTGCAGGCGTCGGTGAGCCCCGCCTCGAGGGCACCCCATAGCGCGCGCTTGGTGGCGGCCATGGCGGCCGGCGAGTTCTGCGCGATCTTCTCGGCCAACGCCTGCGCCGCGTCGCGCAACGCCTCGGGCGGGTCCACCACCTGGCTCACCATGCCGAGCGCGAAGGCGCGCGCCGCATCGATGCGCTCGTGGCGCCCGAGCAGCGCCATGCGCATCACGGCCTCGAAGGGGATCTTGCGGGCCAACCCAATGACCTCGTAGGCGCTGACCTGGCCGACCGAGACGTGCGGGTCCAGGAATTGCGCGTCGGAGGCGGCGAGCACCACGTCCGCGTCGGCGACGAAGTGCAATCCCCCGCCGGCACAGACGCCGTTCACCGCGGTGATGACCGGCTTCGCCACGCCGCAGTGCCAGGCCGTCATGCGCAGCTCGGCGCGCCGCGTGCGGCCCGACTGCTTGCGCAGCGCGTCGGGGTCGCGGGCCAGCTGCACCACATCGAGACCGGTCTGGAACGAGCGGCCCTCGCCGGTGGTGACGATGACGCGCACCTCGGGATCGCGGTCGAGCTCACCCCAAGCCTCCTCCAACTCGTCGAGCATGCACGCGTCCATGGCGTTGCCCGCCTTCGGACGGTTGAAGACGAGCCAGCCCACGGGGCCGCGGCGCTCGACGAGCAGCGTCTCGTAGGCCATCGGCGTCAGCTGCGGGGGACGTCGCGCCAGGGGACGCCCTTGAAGGGATCGGGCTCGCGGGGCAGGCCGAGCACCCGCTCGCCCAGGATGTTCTTGTTCACTTCGGTTGTGCCCCCCTCGATCGTGTTGGCCCGGCTCCGCAGCATCCCGCGCAGCTCGTAGGGCAGAGCGGCCGCCCACGCGCCCGGCTCGGTCGGCGCGTCCCGTCCATCCGTGCACCACGCCGTGGCGGCGGCGCCGAGCATGTCGACCGCCAGCAGCTGGATGCGCTGATTGAGCTCCCCCTGGTGGACCTTGCCGATCGAGCTCTCGGGACCCGGCGACCGCCCCGCCCGCACGTTGGCGCGCACGCGCTGGTTCGTCCACCCGCGCACCTGCTCCTCGCACCAGACCCGGACCACCTGGTCCCGCTGCACCGGGTTGTCCCATCCGCCCGGTCGCCCCTCCGCGGCCAGGCGCTTGGCCAGCCGCACCAGTGCGTCGGCCCCGCCGCCGCCGATGCGGTCGACGCCGCCCGAGCCCGAACCCGAGACCATCTGGCGCTCGCCCGAGAGTGTGGCGTTCGCCACCTTCCAGCCCTCCCCGACCGCGCCGACCCGCTGGGCGTCGGGCACGCGGGCGTTGTCGAGGAAGACCTCGTTGAAGTCCACCTCGCCGCCGATGTGGCGCAGCGGCCGCACGTCGACCCCGGGCTGGCGCAAGTCGATGAGGAAGTAGGTGATGCCCTCGCGCTTGGGCGTGTCGGGGTCGGTCCGGGCCAGCAGCACCGCGTGGGTCGAGAGGTGCGCCCACGTCGTCCACACCTTCTGGCCGGTGACGACCCACTCGTCCCCGTCGCGCTCGGCCCGGGTGGCCAGCGACGCCAGGTCCGAGCCTGAGCCCGGCTCGCTGAAGAGCTGGCACCACCGCTCCTCGTTGCGCACGATCGGCGGCAGATAGCGGAGCCGCTGCTCCTCGGTGCCGTGGGCGAAGAGCGCGGGCGCCGCCAGATTGAGCCCGAGCGGGTTCAGCCGGCCGAGGTTGAAGGGCCGCAACTCCTCGTCGAGCCGGCGGGCCACTCCGGGCGACAGGTCGAGCCCGCCGTACTCGACCGGCCAGGTCGGCACGACCAGGCCCGACGTCCCGTACACGGGGTACCACTCCTCGTACTGCGCCCTGGTGCGTACGGTGCGCACCTCCGCCGGGCCTCCCCGCCGTCCTGCCGCCACCCATTCCGGCGGGACACACGCGTCGACCCAGGCGCGCACCGCGGCGAGCGCGTCCTCGAGCGGGGTGTCGGGACCGACCGGCAGGCGGCCGGCCCCGGGCGCGCCGCCCGCGGGGCCGGCGATCATCGGCCCTTGAACTCTGGCGGGCGCTTCCCGACGAACGCGGCGAGGCCCTCCTTGAAGTCGTCGCTACGCGACGAGAGCTCCATGGCGAGGGCCTCGTTCTGCAGGTGCTCGCGCAACGGCGCGGTGCCGCCGGCGTGCAGCAGCCACTTCGTCAGCCCGATCGTCACCGTGGGCGCCTCGGCCAACCGGGTCACCAGCGCCTGCACTTCGCCTACGAGCGCATCGCCCGGCACGGCGCGGTGGACCATGCCCCACGCGGCCGCGTCGGCGCCGGACACGGCCTCGCCGAGCAGCAGCATCTCGCGGGCGCGCACCTCGCCGATGCGGCGGGGCAGCAGCCAGGTGCCGCCGGTGTCGGGCGTGAAGCCGCGCTGGGCGTAGGGCTCCCACAGCCGCGCCGCCTCGTCGACCACCGCGAAGTCCGCCGCCAGCGCGACGTGCAGGCCGATGCCGGCCGCCCAGCCCTGGACCTGGCAGACCACCGGCGTCTGCGTGGTCAGCAACAGCTCGATGAGACGGTGGGCCTCGGTCGGCAGTCGCCGCTGGATGCTGCCCACCCGCGGCCGCTCGTCCCCCGCGTTGCGCCCGACGATGTCGAACCCGGCGCAGAAGTGGTCGCCCGCGCCGCTGATGACGACGACGCGCACCGACTCGTCCGGCCCCGCCGCGGAGAGGGCTTCGATCATGGCGGCGACGATGGGGTCCGTCAGCGCGTTGCGCTTCTTCGGCCGGTCGATCTCGAACGCGAGCACTGGGCCTTCGCGGCGCACGTTGAGCCCTTCGATCGACCGGTACGGGCTCGGCGCCTCGGTGGGGTCGCTCATCGGTCGGCGTACCTCGCGCTGATCGCGGTGAGGACCTGTTGGAGGTCGCGGGCGCCGCCCGGCGCCTCGGGCAGGCGCACGGCGCCGTGCTCGCGGCTCGGCAACAGGATCGTGGCGTGCCCCGGGGTCGTTTGCTCCCCGCGCTGGTTCACGGCGGAGAGCTCGAGATCGACCGCGGGGCGCCCCCCCTCCGCGATGTAGTGGTCTGTCACCGTCCCCGACAGCCACTGCGTGTCGCCCACGAAGTTGAACTTGCGGAACTCGCAGTCGAGCTTCCACAACCACGCCTCGTCACCCATCCAGTCCGTGCAGAGGTGGATCAACCACGTCTCGCGCATGCGCCCGTAGTCGAACGTGGTCGGGTTGCCGGCGCGCCGCGCGAACTCGGGGTCCCAGTGCACCCGCTGCATCACGTCGGGGACGTTGAGCTCGTCGCGCTGGTAGAAGCGCGGGATCCTCTGCCGGTTCTGGTAGCCCAGGCGCAGGGCCTTCACGCCGTAGAGCCCCATGCCGACGCCGGCGTGCCAGCAGACCATGTCGGTGACGGTCATCGGGCCCTTCACCATGGGGCCGACGGTGTCACCCACGGCGACGTCCTCCCACCACCGGGTCTCGGCCCCTCGGGGTCCTTCGGACGCGTACTGCTTCTCGATCGCGTCGATCTCGTCGTCGGCGTAGGGACGCAGCTCCAGCGCGTCGTTCTTCTTGCGGGCGCGGGCCTGGGTCCGCTCGGTGCGGATCATGAGCCGGTACTGCGCCGAGAGCGCCGGGCCGTCGACCTCGCGGAACACCTGGGCCATCCATTCGTGGACGGCGCGCCCGGCGAACTCGCTCGGCTTCTCCAACACGCCCACCAGCGCGTTGCGCCGGCTGACCTGACGGTCCGGCCGCAGCGGCGACCACCACTCGCGCGCGCTGGCCGAGTAGAACGCGTGCACGCCGCGCAGGGGGTCGCCCTTCATGAGGTCCCGGTGCTCCTCGGGCACCTCGCGCACCTCGTCGAACCCGACGAGCGAGTCGCCGCCCACCAGGGGTGGCGGCGCGATCACCCCGCCCCAGCAGGTCTCGGCCGCGTAGGCCTCGTCGGACCACAGCGGGTTGTCGTCGCCATAGGCCTCCGCCACGTGACGGAACGCATCGACGCCGGGGCGCACGTAGCGCGGCACGGGCACGGTGTGCGGCTCGGGGATGCCGATGCGGGCGCGCAGCCGGGCGACGCCCTCTTCTGTGATGGTGCCCTCGGACACGAAGTCGCATATTATATGAAGTCCGCTGGACGCCGCCCCTGGGCGGGCGACCGCGCGCACCCTCCGAGACGGGATCCACCGTGGCCAACGACAAGGTCTACATCCACGAGTTCATCGACATCACCGGCCACCACCGCGCCGACTACATGCACCACATGACGGCGAACTGGAGCCCCATCGCGCAGGAGGAACGGCACCAGCTCTGCTACGGGGTGTGGGGCATCGTGGGCTCGACCGGGCCGTGGCCGTCGGTGGTGAACATGTGGGAGGAGGACGGGTGGGACGGCCTGGCGGCGTCCTTCGGCCACGAGCTCGGCCACGCGCACCTGCAGGACCCCAAGCTGGCCCGCTGGTGGGCGCGCGCCGCCGAGTTCCGTTCGGGTGGATTCGATCGCATCCTCGTCCCCGCGCCGTGGTCAGCCGGAATAGAGGAGCTCTGCGCGCAGGGCGCCGGCGGCGTCGCCTACGCCCACGACCAGGTGACGGTGCCCGTCGGCGCGGCGGGCGACTTCCTGGAGCTGGCCCGCGAGGCCGGCGGCGCGTTCTACGCCGAGCACGGCTGGAGGCTGATCGGGGCGTTCGAGACGGCGCTGCGCAACGACGACGAGGCGTTCCTGCTGTGGTCGATCCCGAGCTGGGAGCGCTGGGGCGCGGCCGAGTCCGCGCTGCGCGCCGGGCACCCCTGGCGCGACCGCCAACGCGCCGCGGTGCGCGACCTGCGCCGCATCCTCCTCGTCGACGCCCCGCTCAGCCCGTTGCGGACCGGGCGCCAGCCGGCGCGCAGCGACCGCGACGACAGCTGGTCGGAGGAGTAGCCGGTTCAGCCGGCCGGCGCGGCGACGTCGTCCGCCAGCTGCTTGCGCAGGAGCTTGCCGATCTCGTTGCGGGGCAACGACCCGGCGCGGGCGAAGGCGACCGGCACCTTGTACGGCGCCAGCTCGGCCCGACACGCCGCTTCGAGGTCATCGTCGAGGGCCGACCCGACGACGACGGCCACGGGCACCTCGCCCAACCGTTCGTCGCGGCGGGCGACGACCGCCACGTCCTCGACGCCGGGGACCAGGCGCAGCACCTCCTCCACCTGTTCGGGGAAGACCTTGTTGCCGCCGCGGTTGATGAGGTCCGACGTGCGACCCTCTATCCAGACGAAACCCTCGGCGTCGACGCGGGCGTGGTCCCCGGTGCGGACGAACCCGTCGGCGTCGACGCGGTCCCCGAGGGACGCGCCGCCGGCGTAGCCCGCCGCCATGCGGGGCGGGCGCACCAGGAGCTCGCCCACGGTGCCGGGCTCGACCTCGCGTCCCGTGTCGTCGACGACCCGGATGTCGACGCCGGCGTGCGGCCGCCCGGCCGCTCCCAGCTTCTCGGGGTGCTCCCGGGCGTCGGCCGCCGTCCAGCCGACGACCTCGCCCACCTCGGCCTGCCCGTAGCTGTTGAGCACGACGGTCCCGAAGCGCTCCATGAACCGGCGGGCGGCAGGCGGTGAGAGCGGCGCGGTGATGCTGCGCACGTAGCGCAACGGAGCCAGGTCGGTCACATCGGGATCCGTCGCCAGCATGACCATGGCCGCCGGTGGCAACACGGTCGAGCGGATCTGGTAGCGCCGCACGAGCTCGGCGAACTCGCGGGTGGTGAACCGGGGCATGAGGACGATCGCCGCGCCCGCACGCAGCCCGAAGCACACGTTGTAGATGCCGGCGTTCAGCGCGATCGACACCGGCACCAGGTTCGGCGTCGGCTCCCGCGCCTCTTTCGGCTTGCCGCCGCCGTCCCCGCGCAACGGCGTGAGCACGCGGTCGAGCAGTTCGAGGTAGCCGCTGTGCGTCTGGAGGATCGCCTTGGGGGCGCCGGTCGTCCCCGACGTCCAGGTGACGAACGCCACGTCGGGGTCGTGGCGCATGGGGTCCGCCAACCCGGTGATCCCGCGCTCGTCGACCAGCGCGGCCGGGCGGACGGTCGCCAGCACGTGGTCGACCTCGGCCTGGGGGGAGCGGTCGTTCACCGGCACGAAGACCGCTTCGGCCAGCCAGATGCCGGCCATGGTTGTGACCAGGTCCGGACCACTGGGCAGGCGCACCGCCACGCCCTGTCCGGGCTCGACGCCCGTTGCCCTCAGCTTCTCGGCCACCGCACGCGCCGCAGTCCGGGCCTCTCCGGCGCTGCGCACCTCGTCGATGGTGCAGAGCAGGTCGCGCCCGTCCGCGAAGGGGTGGTCGATGAGGAGGTTGCCGAGGTTCTCAGCGATTTACATACAATATCCGATCGCTGGAATCGGACCGCCGGGACCGGCTGCGACGAGACAGGAGGGAGCACCAGTGGCCGACCGCGTCTGGACCGGGGGCGAGCAGCACACGGTCCCCCAGCTCTTCGCCCGGCGCCTGGAGAGCGACCCCGACAGCGAGTACCTCGACCTGGGCGGGGCGAAGCTGTCCGCCGGCGACGTGATGACGGCGGCCGACCGGTTCGGCGGCGCGCTGCAGGAGCTCGGGACGGCCCAGCACGACCGGGTGGCCTCGCTGCTCGAGAACTCGTCGCCGGCTCTCCTCGCGTGGGCCGGCACCGTGTGCGCCGGCCGCGTGGCGGTGCCCATCAACACCGCGTACAAGGGCGCTTACCTCACCCACCAGCTCACCGACTCGGGCGCCCGCGTGATGGTGGTCGCCGCCAGCTACCTCGACCGCGTGGCGGCCATCGCGCCGGACCTACCGACACTCGAGCACGTCATCGTCGTCGACGACGCGGACGCTGGTCCCGACGAGCAGGACGAGTTCGCCGCGGCCAGTGGCCCCAACGGCACCTCGCCGTCGCTCGGCCGGGTCGCCGTGCACCGCTGGGACGACGTCATGAAGGCCGCCGATGCGGCGCCGGCGGTCGACGTGCGGCCGTCTGACCTCGCCACGTTCATCTACACCGGCGGCACGACCGGCCTGTCCAAGGGCTGCATGCTCAGCCACAACTACCACGAGGCCCTGGCCGCGCAGATCGGGCTCTGCTGGAAGCGCACGGCCGACGACGTCGCGTGGACGCCGTTGCCCATGTACCACTTCAACGCGCTGGTTACCGCCATCGTCGGCACCCTCCTCTTCGGCGGGCGCGGCGCCATCTTCCGCCGCTTCTCGGTGTCGCAGTTCTGGCCCGAGATGAACCGGGTCGGGGCCACTGTCACGTCGACGCTGGGGACGATGGCGTACCTGCTGGCCCACGACGTCGACCGGCCCGAGATGCCGCGCTCCGGCGCGCCGGAGGCCAACCGGACCCTGCGTCTCATGGGCGCCGTCCCGCTCCCGCCCGAGGTGGACAACATCCTCCGGTCGCGCTTCGCGATAGAGACCTTCAGCGGTGCGTACGGCGTGACCGAGGCCAGCCTGGTCTCCTGGCAGCCGCCCGGCGTGGAGAACCGCCCGAACGCCGCTGGCGTCGTCAACGACGAGTACTTCGACGTCCGCATCTTCGACGACGACGACCACGAGGTTGCGGCGGGGACGGACGGAGAGATCGTGCTACGGCCGAAGCGCCCGCACGTGATGTTCGAGGGGTACTGGGGCAGGCCGGAGGTCACGGTCGAGACGATGCGCAACCTCTGGTACCACACGGGCGACATCGGCCGCATCGACGCGGAGCGCTACCTCTATTTCGTCGACCGCAAGGCGGACTACCTCCGGCGCCGGGGCGAGAACATCGCCAGCTACGAGGTGGAGTCGATCCTCATGGGCCACGGCGCGCTGGCCGACGTCGCGGTGCACGCCGTCCCCAGCCCCTTGACCGAGGACGACCTCAAGATCACCGCCACGGTCAAGGAGGGCGCGGACCTCAGCGAGGAGGAGCTCTTCCGCTGGTGCATCGACCAGCTCCCCTACTTCTGCCTGCCCCGCTACATCGAGTTCCGCCCCGCGCTGCCGCGTAGCCCCGTCGGGCGCGTCCTGAAGCGCGAGCTGCGCGAGGAGGGCGTGACGCCGGCCACCTGGGACGCCGACGTGGCGGGCATCGAGTACGAGAAGCGCTAGAGCTCGAGGACGGCCCGGCAACGGTCGGTCGGTCGTATCGTTTGTGAAATCGGTCCCGTTGCGGGCCGGGGAGGAGGTGCCATGAGGGCGGAGGACATGATCCTCGTCAGCGTCGACGACCACGTGGTGGAGCCGCCGGACCTCTTCGAGGGCCACCTGGGCGGGCGCTACAAGCAAGAGGCGCCCCGCGTGGAGCGCCGGCCCGACGGTTCGGACGTCTGGGTGTTCAACGGCGCGGTGATCCCCAACATCGGCCTCAACGCCGTGGCCGGGCGGCCCAAGGAGGAATACGGCGTCGAGCCCACGGCCTTCGACGAGATGCGCCCGGGCTGCTTCGACGTCCACGAGCGGATAAAGGACATGGACGCGGGCGGCGTGCTCGGCTCCATGAACTTCCCCTCCTTCCCCGGCTTCAGCGGACGGCTCTTCGCGGCCTGCGAGGACAAGCGCCTCGCGCTCGCGGTGCTGCAGGCGTACAACGACTGGCACATCGACGATTGGTGCGGCGCCTACCCCGGCCGCTTCATCCCGATGGCGCTGCCGGTGCTGTGGGACCCGGAGCTGGCCGCGGCCGAGATCCGCCGCGTGGCCGCCAAGGGCTGCCACTCCGTCACCTTCACCGAGAACCCCGCCACACTCGGGTACCCGAGCTTCCACTCCGAGCACTGGGACCCGCTGTGGAACGCGGTGTGCGACGAGGGCGTGGTCGTGTCCATCCACCTGGGCTCGTCGGGCCAGCTGTCGGTCACGGCGCCCGACGCGCCGGTCGACGTCATGATCACCCTGCAGCCCATGAACATCTGCCAGGCGGCGGCCGACCTGCTGTGGTCGCGGGTCCTCAAGCAGTACCCCGACATCCGCTTCGCGCTCTCCGAAGGCGGCACCGGCTGGATCCCGTACTTCCTCGACCGGCTCGACCGCACCTACGACATGCACCGCGCCTGGACCGGGCAGGACTTCGGCGACCGGTTGCCCAGCGACGTGTTCCGCCAGCACTTCTTGACCTGTTTCATCGCCGACCCGGTCGGGATCACGCTGCGCCACGACATCGGGCTCGACAACATCGCGTGGGAGTGCGACTACCCGCACTCCGACTCGTCGTGGCCCGAGGCGCCCGAGGAGCTGGCCCGCGTGGCGGCGGACGTGCCCGACGACGAGCTCGCCCGCATCACTTACGAGAACGCCTGCCGCTGGTACTCGTTCGATCCGTTCGCGCACCGGGCCAAGGAGCGCTGCACGGTCGAGGCCCTGCGCGGGGAGGCACCGGGCCACGATGTCTCCGTCCATTCCTTCGACAAGGGCCGCTTCGAGCGGAAGGGGACGGGGACCGACCTCGGCCGGCTGGCGGCGCGCGCGACGGCGTAGGCGGGGAGCGCCGCCCTCGTCAGGCGGGCGTGGCGGCCGAGAGCGTGCGGACCTGGCCGTTGAGCAGCGCACGGTTCGGCTGCTCGGGCAACTCCAGCAGGGGCTGGCGCACCTCCTCGAGCGTGGGGCCGTACTGACCGGCCAACGGCGCCAACGCGTCGAGGTCGAAGTCGTAGAGCAGCGCCGCGTTGAGCCCGAGGATCCGGCGCAGGTCGTCTTCCGCGACCTCCTGGGTCACCTGCCGCAGGTGCTCGCGCGTGTAGGGCTCGGTACCTTCGTCGTGGGGGTAGTCGCTCCCCCACATGAAGCGGTCGGGCGCGATCAGGCTGCGCACGTCCATGTCGGCCGGCTTCGGGAAGCTGACGCCCATCCACACGTTCTGGTTGAAGTACTCGGTCGCGGTGCGCGGCAATGCTTGGTCCTTCGTGTACTTCAGCTCGCCGATGGAGCCCTTCTGCACGTTCGTGATCACGTAGTCCAGGTGGCGGAGCGTCTCGGGCAACCACGCCGCACCGCCTTCGGTGAAGGCGAACTTGAGGCGGGGGAAGCGCTCGAACACGCCCGAGAGGATCAGGTGGACCAACGGCCGCATGCCGTAGAACGCGACCTCGGCGATCATGAGCATCGGGGTCGCTTGATAACGGCCGTAGTTCGGGAAGCCGGTGCCGGCGTGCACGTTGACCGGGATGTCCATGTCCTGCAGCGCTGCCCACAGGCGGTCGTACTCGGGGTCGTAGAGCGGCCTGACCCACGTCACGTCCGGCGGGACCACCGGCAACAGCACGCCGCCGCGCAGTCCCTGTTCCTTGATCCAGGTGGCGTCCGCGATGGCGTCGTCGATGTCGTTGAGGAAGATCTGGCCGACCCCGGCGCGCTGGGCCGGCCGGCGCGCACAAAAGTCGACGAGCCACCGGTTGTGCGCCTTGATGCCGGCCCGCCGGTGCTCGTACTCCTCGGGCTTGGGCGGCCCGGCGAAGAGGACGAAACCCGGGAAGAAGGGCGGCACGGTGTTGGGATAGATGACCTCCCCCACCACGCCGTCGGCGAGCTCGTCGGCGGAGCGCCGCTCGTCGTCCCAGTTGCGGACGCGCAGGTCGGTGTCGCGCAGGTCCTTCCACGGGTTCTTGTACTTCCCCCGCCAGGCGTCGAACTCGTCGCGGTACGCCGGGTCCAGGTACTCCCGGTACTGCTCGTGGCTCCCGCCGGCGTGGGTGTCCGCGGAGATGAGGGTCAGGGGCGCGGTCGAGACAGATGTCGCCATGCCACCACGATACCAGAAGTTAGAACCGGAGTCTAGTTCTTATTTCTCGCACGGCGGGCGGCGGGGGCTCATCCGAAGTGGGCGGGCGTGGGCAGCGCCCCGGCGGCGAACGCGTCGGCGCGCCCCCGCAGCGTGCCGGCGGCGTCGGCGGCGTCCTTCATGATGACGAACCGGCCCGCGCGGATGCCGTCGACGACCAGCACCGCCAGCTCGTCGAGTGGCTGCCAGTGCAAGGTGCGCCCCGCCGTTGCGGCCATCTCCTCGAGCTTCTCCGGCGTCATCGCCTCGGTCTCGCGGGGCCGCTCCCGGGCCAGGTCCGCCGGCCGCGTGCGGTCCGAGGTCCACAGACCTGTCCGC
>DATMMN010000019.1:0-2891 GCA_035569675.1 Acidimicrobiales bacterium
TATCATCCGTCCGCCGACGAGAGCATCGCGGCGCGGGCCCGCGCGGCGGGGACGAGTCCCCGTGAACTGATCTACGACGCCCTGCTGGCCCGCGAGGGCAGGGAGATATTGTTCCGCCCGCTCGGCAACGCGACCGGGGAAAGGTTCGAGGGTGCGGGCCTGGACCTGCTGGGCAGCGATCTCACCGTGCTCGGGCTTGGCGACGGCGGCGCGCACTACGGAATGATCTGTGACGCCAGCTATCCGACGTATTTCCTGACCTACTGGGTGCGAGACGCCGGGCCCGAGCGTCAGGTCGACCTGCCGCGGGCGGTCCGCATGCTGAGCCGCGAGACCGCGGAGGCCGTTGGGCTCCTGGACCGGGGGAGCGTCGCGGCCGGCTACAAGGCCGACCTCAACGTCATCAACTACAGCAAGCTTCGGCTCCATGCCCCAGAGGTTCGCTACGACTTGCCAGCGGGCGGACGCCGGATCGTGCAGCACGCCGACGGGTACGACGCGACGGTCGTGTCGGGCATCGCCACCTACCGGGACGGTGTTCCCACCGGCCGGCTCCCCGGCCGGCTTGTCCGGGGAGCGAAGCCGGAACCAGCCGACGATGAGAGGTTCTAGCCGTGGCGACCCTGCACGAGTACGCGCGCTCGATGTCAACGGTGCGCCACGTCTTGGACAAGGATCCCGCGGCGGCTGACCGCGTTCACGTCGTGACCTCGTTCGCGGACGCCGACTTCGTGCTGCGGTCCAAGGAGTTCACGGTCCTCACCGCCGAAGACGGCTACAGCCGCGACGTGTCCGATCCCATCCTTGGCGACACGCTCTCGCGCGTCGACGGCCCTATCCACTTCGAGCGGCGCAGGATCGAGGCCGCGCTGTTCCGGTCGCCAACGATGCGGGCGAACGAAACCTCGGTGCTGAGGCCGGCGCTGGAACGGGTCCTCGCCGAGCTCAGGGACTCGCAGGGAACGGGCGCCCTGCGCGCGGACCTGCACCACATATCCGAGCAGGTGCTCGGGGAGATCGTCGCCGCGCTGATCGGCCTGGACGGGCTGGACACCCCCGAAGGCAGGGCGAAGTTCGACACGTATTACCAGGACATCGACAACGGCGTCCGGATCTCCTGGGCCACGGAGGACATCGAGCGCCTGGCCGCGGTCGCCGCCACGGCGCTCGACCGTCTGGTCGAGGACTTCGTGAAGCCGGCGGCGGACCGCCGGGCCGGGCTGCTGGAGGCGGTGGCGGTTGGCGACGCCGAACCCGACGCGGTGCCCACGGACCTCATCACGCTGATGCTCGAGCACCACGACAGCTACGCCGGCATCGACGAGAAGCTGATGGCGCGCGAGATCGCCCTGTTCGTCACCGCGTCGATCACGACACTCACGAACCAGCTGTGCTACTGCGTCCATCACATCGAGGAATGGATCGCCCAGCATCCCGAAGACGAGGGACGGCGCACCGACGGCAGGTTCCTGTCCCGTGCTCTGCAGGAGTCGATCAGGCTGCACGCCGGTCCCGTCCTCATGCGCAGGGCGACGTCCGACCAGGTGCTGCCCAGTGGAGAGCGGGTTCCTGGCGGCCATTACGCCTGGGTGGTCATCCGCCAGGCCTCGCAGGACACGGGCGTCTTCGGTGCCGACGCCGAGTCGTTCAACCCGTACCGGGAGATCTCCGCTGGCGCGCTGCCCTACGGCGTCGAGTTCGGCGTCGGCCGGCACACCTGCATCGGGAAGCGCTTCGCGCTCGGCGACGACCCGGAGGACCCGGACGCGCTGAACGGTGCCGGGGTGACCGTGATGCGCCGGCTCTACGAAGAGGGGATGCGGCTCGACCCCGGCGCGCCCCGCACGTTCGTTCCCGAGCTGCTCGACGTGCACGCCAGCGCGCCGATCATCCTGAGCGGGCGCTAGCCGTGCGTATCGGCCGGGCGTCGATCCCGGGCGGCGTCGCGTACGGCGAGGTGACCGGGGATTCGTTTCTCCCGTTGCGAGGCGACCCCTTCACGGCGGTGGTACACGCCGGCGAGGAGTACCCGCTTGACGCCGTGCAGCTGCTGCATCCCGTGGAACCGAGGAGGGTGCTCGTCATCCTCGGCGGGTTCCTGCCCGAGGGAGAGAACGCGCCTCCCGAGGGAAGCGCGCCGAAGCTCTTCCCCAAAGTGGTCACCGAGCATCTCGGGCCTGGCGACAAGATCCCCTATCCCGGGTTCCTGACTGGCTCCCTGGACATGGAAGCCGAGCTCGCCCTGGTCATCGGTCGGCGCGCCCGGAGCGTGCCCGCGGACGAGGCATGGAAGTCGATACTCGGCTTCACCGTCTACAACGACATTACCGCTCCGGAATTTCTCCCCACGGGCGACTTTTACCGAGCTAAGTCCATCGACGGGTTCAGCAGTTTCGGCCCGTGGGTCGTGACCGGTATCAGCCGGGATGACATTCGCGACGGGCTCGCCATCACTGGCCGGGTCAACGGCGAGCCGTGCCAGCGCGGCAACACCAGCCGGTTCAAGTTCGATCCGGGACGGGTGGTCAGCGAGGCGTCGCGCTACGTCACGCTGCTGCCTGGTGACGTGATCACGCTGGGCACGCCGCCCCCGGCGCGCCCGGTACGGCGCGGTGACTACGTCGAGGCCGAGGTCGAGCGCATCGGCGTCCTGGGCAACCTCATCGGCTGAGTCCCCGTCAGCGGCAGCCGCTCTCGCGCCCGCCCGGCGTAAACGTGACGGGCAGCCGCGACATGCCCCGGTTCAGCCCCTGGTAGCGCTCGATCCCCTGTTCCCTGACCACGTAATCGGGCAACCGCCTCAGCACCTCCTCGAGGAGGACGCGGAGTTCCACCTTGGCCAGGTGCGACCCGAGGCACCGGTGGATGCCGGTGCCGAAGGCGTAGTGCCG
>DATMMN010000020.1:0-10201 GCA_035569675.1 Acidimicrobiales bacterium
CACGAGGCGAAGCCGATGGACAAGAAGATCGGCTTGTCCTCCTCGCGGGCCCGGCGCAGGGCCTCGTCACCCCAGGGGAACCACTCCACGGGATTCTCGGCGTGCTGGCGCAGATAGGGGCTCGTCTCGTCGGCCAAGCGGTTCACCAAGTCGATGCTAGACAGCCGCCGCGCGCTCCGGCGTACCGAATTTCCCGGTGCGCCGTCCGTGCAAGGCTCGTGGAATGGATCTTGAACTGAAGGGAAGGACCGCGCTCATCACCGGCGGCAGTCGCGGCATCGGCCTGGCGGTGGCGTCCCGTTTTGCCGAGGCCGGCGCCAATGTGATGGTGGCCTCCCGCAAGGCCGAGGACCTCGAACAAGCCGTGGCGGGCCTGGTCGCCCAAGGTGCGGACGCGGATCGGGTGGCCTGGCGCACCGCCCATGTCGGCCACCCCGAGGACGCGACCTCGTGCGTGGCCGACACCGTGGCCCGGTTCGGGGGACTCGACATCTTGGTCAACAACGCCGGAACCAACCCCTACTACGGGCCGATGATCGACATCGACTTGGTCCGCGCCCAGAAGACGTTCGAGGTGAACCAGCTCTCCGTTCTCGTGTGGACCGCTGCGGCGGTAAAGGCCGGGTTGCGGGGCTCCGTCATCAATGTCGCGTCCGTGGGCGGCCTCGGCGTCGAGCCGAACATCGGGTGGTACAACGTGACCAAGGCTGCGGTGCTGCACCTCACCCGGCAGTTGTCCTACGAACTGGCGCCCGACGTGAGGGTCAACGCATTGGCGCCCGGATTGGTCAAGACCAAATTGGCGTCCGCCCTCTGGGAGGGGCTCGGCGAAGAACGGATCTCCGCTCACATCCCTCTCCGGCGCCTCGGCATGCCTGACGACATCGCAACAGCCGCGCTCTTCCTCGCCTCCGAGGCGTCGTCGTGGGTGACCGGTCAGACGTTCGTCGTCGACGGCGGGACCACGGCGCAGCCTTCGGGGGGCGTCGGCTGACCTGGGGTCTTCTCGTTTCGGGCAGTCATGTCACACCGGCGGGACCTCGACCGTCTGTGTGAATGACCCCAAAGACGAAAGGATGGAAGGTCTTCATGGCCCATGTCCCCCTGTTGTACGAAGGCGGTGGGAAGATCGCCCGCCTCGCCCGCTCCTACTCCCAGCGCCGTTTCGGTCGGATGGTCGAGCCCACGGCGGCGGCCTCGCATCACCCTGGCGTCCTCGTTGCCATGGGCAGCCTCGAGACCGCGGTGCAAAGGGGCTGGAAGAAGCTGGACCCGACGCTCCATTGGCTAGCCATCGAGGCCACGGCGGCGCGCATCGGCTGCTCGTGGTGCATCGACTATGGGTACTACGAGGGCATGCACGACGGCATCGATCCCGCCAAGGTACGGGCCGTCGTCGAAGGCTGGCGATCGAGCGACCTCTTCGACGACCGCGAGCGGGCCGTGCTCGAATACGCCGAGGTGGCCACCGGATGCCCCGGTGAGGTGCCCGACGACCTGGCCCAACGCATCCGCTCCCACCTGAGCGACGCCGAGTTCGTGGAGCTCGCCGCCTGGGTGGCGCTCGAGAATTTCCGCTCCCGCTTCAATGCCGGCCTCGGCCTCCGCAGCCAGGGGTTCTCCGACTCCTGCGCGATCCCGATGCGGGACCTCGGCGGCCTCGCGGCGGACGCGCGCCCGGACGCCGTTGCCTGATCTCGACGCCGAGACGGCGACGTTCGAGGAGTGGCGTTCGTTGCTTTTCGGCATCGCGTACCGGATGCTGGGCAGCGCGACGGACGCGGAGGACGTCGTGCAAGAGGCGTGCATCCGATGGCTGCGGAGGGGTCCACAGCCGGTGGAGTCGGTGCGCGCCTACTTGGTGACGATCGTGACCCGGCTCTGCCTCGACCAACTCGATTCGGCGCGGGCCCAGCGCGAGACCTACTCGGGTCCGTGGCTGCCCGAGCCCGTCGTCGAGGACGACGTCGCCGCGGTCGAACAGGCGGACTCCCTGTCGCTCGCGTTCCTGGTGCTCCTCGAGGAGCTGACGCCGCTCGAGCGGGCCACGTATCTCCTGCACGACGTGTTCGGTTACTCGTTCGACGAAGTGGCCGTCTCCCTCGGCCGCACGCCTGCGGCGTGCCGGCAGCTGGGCGCCCGCGCGCGCAAGCACGTGGACGAGCGCCGCCGGCGTTTCGACGCCGACCTCCAACATGGCCGCGAACTGACGGACCGTTTCGTCGCCGCCTGTGCAACGGGCGACCTCTCCGGTCTGCTGTCCATGCTGTCGGAGGACGTCGTGGTGTGGACCGACGGCGGCGGGAAGGCCCGTGCCGCTCTACGACCCGTGATCGGCTCTCACCGCGCGTCGCGCTTCTTGCTGAACGTGGCCAAGAAGGTGCACGGCTGGCCTCGGCCCGCCGTCCTGAACGGTCAGCCGGCGACAGTGTTCGTCGAGGACGGCATCGTGCTCTCGGCGTTGGTACTAGACATCCTCGAGGGTCGTATCGTGGGAATACGCGTCGTCAGCAATCCCGACAAGCTTGCTCGGCTCAGCACGCACCTCGAGGCGTTGTCCTGATTCGGGGTTAGGGGAGGGCGCGGCGTCGGACCTTTCCCGACGCCGTCCGCGGCAGGTCGTCGACGATGACGAGCTCCTTCGGCGCGGCCCACGGTGCGATCGTCTCGGCCACCACCTGGCGGAGGTCGTCGAGCGAAGGGGCATCGTCCGTCGGAACGATCCAGGCGACGACGCGTTCGCCCCATTCGGGGTCCGAGCGCTTCCACACCGCAACCTCGGCGACACCAGGGTGGACGCTCAGCACACGCTCGACGACGTCGGGCCAGACCTTTTCCGCGCCCGTCGTGATGACGTCTTCGATCCGGCCGGAGACGGCCAAGTTCCCGCTTTCGTCGAGACGCCCGGCGTCACCAGTGGCGAACCAAGACCCGTCGCCGTCCGGTCCGGGAACCCGGCCGGTGGATCCGTCTCGATAGCAGCGGAACAACATCGGGGCACGAATGAGAATTTCGCCCTCGTGCGGCGCCCGTGCGTCGTCGCCAACCGTTGCGAAGGCGCCCTCGCCATCGCGCAGAGCGACCTCGACGTCGCCGAGCGGGCGACCGTCGTAGACGACGCCCGAGCCCGTCTCGGTCAGCCCGTACGTCGAGACGACGTTCGCAGGGAGCGCATCGGGCACTTTGCTCCCGCCCAGAAGGATGCAGGCGAAGACGCTGGGGTCGAGGCGCGCCAGTGAGGTTGTCACGAGGGACACGTGGGTCGCCCGCCCCGTCCGGCCGGCCTCCTCGACGGCCTCGGCCTCGAAGCCCGGCATCACGAGCAGAGGGGTGCCCGTGACGACAGCGCGGGTCACCACGGCGAGACCTCCGATGTGGGCGAGAGGAAGGCAGGCGAGCCACGAGTGACGGCTCGGGTCGACCGCCAGGCGTTCGGTCGTCGCCCGGGCCGACGCCACCACGGCTTGGTGCGTCAGCACCACGCCCTTCGGTTGACCCGCGGTGCCGGATGTCGCGACGACGAGTGCGTCCCCCTCCTCGACGCCCAACCCGTCGGGGAGGGCGTGCTGTTCGCCGTCCGAGCCGACGATCCGGGTGGGGCGCAGTGCTTCGAGCATCGTCCGGCGGGCGGCCGCGGGAAGGCGAGGGTCCAGCGGTGCGGCGGCGTCCCCGGTGTCCCAGATCGCCCGGAGGGCATCCACAAACCCCATGCCACCAGGGAGATCAAGTGCGACGAGCTCGGGCACCGGCCAGTAGCGTAGGTCGCCGTGCAGGCCATGGTCAGCGGCGTTCCGGCTTCGTGAGCCCTCCTCTCAAAGTCTGGGTCGCCGGGGCCCGGCCCCGGACGCTCCCAGCCGCCGTGGTGCCGGTCTTCGTCGGGACGGCCGCGGGGTATTGGTCCAGCGGCACCGCGGTGCTGACCACCCCACAGCTGAATCCGTCATGTCACGGCTCACTGTGTTACCAGTTCGACCGTCACCTGTCGTGGATCAATGCAATTCTCGCGCTTGTCGTGGCGCTCGCCATACAGGTCGGCACGAACTACATCAATGACTATGCCGACGGGCAGCGCGGTACCGACGAGCAGCGGGTTGGACCCGTTCGGTTGGTTGCGGGAGGCCTGGCCACCGTCCGCGAGGTCAAGATCGCCGCCTCCGCCTCCTTCGCGGTCGCGGCCATCGCCGGATTCGTGCTGGCGGCCCGAGTCACATGGTGGTTCATTCCGCTCGGGGCCCTCTGCTTCGTTGCCGGCTGGGCGTACACCGGTGGACCCAGACCGTACGGCTACTACGGATTCGGCGAGCTGTTTGTGTTCGTGTTCTTCGGGCTGGTGGCGACGGCAGGTTCTGCGTACATACAGCACGCCCCGTTTCAATGGATCTACGCGGGCACACTTTTCTCGTATAGCTATGACTGGGGTTTCGCCCTAGCAGCCGGTGTCCCCGTGGGGTTTTTGGCGGCGGCGCTGCTCGAGGCGAACAATCTTCGCGACATCGAGACGGACGCCGAGGCGGGCAAGCGGACCCTAGCGGCGCGCCTCGGGCGGACGAATGCCGGACTTCTGTATTGCTTCACGCTGATGGGCGTGGCGCTCTCTATCGGTGTGCTCTACAACTACCGGCCCTGGGCTCTGATCGCCCTCTTCGCTGCACCTCTCGCTATCCTGCCCCTCCGCCTGGCCCTGAGCGATCGGAACGGCCGCGGCCTCTTGCCGATGCTGGGCTCGACGGCGCGCCTCCAAATTGCGGTGGGGGCGCTCCTCACAATCGGGTTGTTGGTGTGACGAATCAGGTTGAGGAAGACGGATCGGGATCGACGGCCTGGAGCCAGTGGCCCACGACCCGTTTTGTGTGATCCGGCTGGGCCAGGTGCACGGCGTGGCCGCCGCCGGGCACCAACGACGCCAGACCCGATGCCGCAAGCCGCGCCAGTCGGAGCGCGTGACTGGCGAAACGGATGTCGTCCGTGCCCGCCAACGCAAGGATCGGGCACCGGATGGACGGGATCGCGTCCCACAGTGGTTCCTGGGTTCCCGTGCCGCAGAGGCGCAGGCTCGAGGCCAAGCCGGCGGCGCTGTTGCGGAGGCGTTCAGCCCGATCCGCCCCATCGCCCAACCGCTCGAACAGCGGCCCGCGCAGCCACGACTCGAGGAAACCCTCGACGTCACCCGAGGCCTCGAGGTCGTCGGCCCGCGCCTCGTCCGAGCGGCGCCGCGTGGCCCGCGCCTCAGGGTCCTCGATCCCGCCGGTGGCACTGATCAGTACAGCGCGGCTGACGGGCAGGTCCGACTGCGTCAGCACGTGCAGCGCGACGCGGGCGCCCAGCGAGTAGCCGACGAGCCCGCACGGCGCGTCACCGATCGCGTCAGTGATGGCGTCCGCGACGAGCCGTCCGCATGTCGGAAGGTCGGCCCGGACGGCGTCGGAGCCCGCGTGTCCGGGAAGGTCGACGGCGACCAGGGTGTACGAGGCGGCCAACGCTTCACCGAAGCGACCCCAGAGCCTCCCCGTCTGCGTGAACCCGTGCAACAGGGCCAGCGGTGGCCCCGAACCCCGCAGTTCGACTTGGAGGGCCACGTCGGGTGAGCGTACAGGCCACCTTTAGCGCCACCCTCGTCGACGAATGGGCGCGGCTCGGCGTGACCGACGCCGTCGTCTGTCCCGGGTCACGTTCCACCCCCCTCGTAGTGCCGCTTGCGCAAAGACTCCGCACCCATATCCGCCTGGACGAGCGGAGCGCGGCGTTCTACGCCCTCGGCCTCGCCAAAGCGACGCGACGGCCGGTCATCGTCTGCGTGACGAGCGGCACCGCCGGCGCCGAACTCCATCCGGCTGTCGTCGAGGCCCATCACGCACGCGTGCCCCTCATCGTCTGCACGGCGGACCGGCCGCCGGAGCTCCACCACACGGGTGCGTCGCAAACCATCGAACAGGACAGCCTTTTCTCGGTCGAAGCACGCTGGCGCTCCGACCCTGGGGTGCCGGCCGCCGGCCAGGAGGAGGCCTGGCGTCCACTGGCGGCGCGGGCCGTGGCCGAATCGCTGCACCACCCGAGTGGTCCAGGGCCCGTTCACCTCAACCTGGCCTTCCGTGAACCGCTGACCGAGGACCCCGGCGAGCTGCCACCAGCTGCGGAAGCCGGTGCGACCGTCGGAGGCCCCCTGGCCGACATCGGGACGAGCAATCCGCTCGAAGGGCGCGGCATCGTCGTCGCCGGCGGGCCGTCTTTCGGCGACGCCGACCCCGAGAAGGTGCTCGACTTCGCGGCGCGTCTCGGATGGCCCGTGCTTGGCGACCCGTTGTCCGGCTGTCGCATCGGGGGCACCGTCGCGGCCGCGGACGCCATCGTGCGGACACAGCCTCCGTTGCCCGACGTCGTCGTGCAGCTCGGCGCACCCTGGCTCTCCAAGGCGCTGGGTGAGTACATGGCGAAGGCGGCGGCCGCCGGGTCGAGGATCGTCGTTGTCGACCCGTGGCGGCAGCGGCCCGATCCGCAGCGCATCGCGACGGAGCTCGTCCACGCCGACGCCAATACGTGGCTGTCGGCCGCTGCTGCACAAGGTGCGCCGGCCGATCCGGACTGGCTTGCCTCGTGGCGGTCCATGGAGGACCGGGCACAGCGGGCCCTCGACGAGGTGCTCCTCAGTCAGTTGAGCGAGCCGGCGGTGGCCCGGATACTGCACGGCTACGCCGCGGCGTCCGAGGCGACCCTCGTCGTGTCCGCCTCGATGCCGATCCGGGACCTCGAATGGTTCGCCCCGGCACTGCCCGTGCCACCGCGGGTGCTTGCCAATCGGGGTGCCAACGGCATCGACGGCGTCGTGTCCACGGCACTCGGTGCCGCCGCCTCCGGCACGACCGGGCGCACGCTGGCGCTCCTCGGCGACCTGGCGTTCCTGCACGACGTGTCCGGGCTCGTCAACCTGCCCGAGGTGCCGTGCACCTTCGTCGTCGTCGACAACGGCGGCGGGGGCATTTTTTCGTTCCTGCCACAGGCGAAGGCCCTGCGCCTCGAGTCGTTCGAGACCTTGTTCGCGACCCCGCCCACGAGCGACCTGGGCGCGGTCGCGCGAGGGTTCGGCCTTCCGGTCGAGGAAGTGACAACGCTTTCAGAGTTGGAGCCGGCCCTGGCCGCGGCGCCGTCGGCGCCCGCCGTCGTGCGCGTCCGCGTGCCGTCGCGGGCAGAGAACGTGGCGCGGCACGACGAAATCAACCAGGCGGTCCGTCGCGCGCTGAGCCCCTGAAGGCGGGGGACGGCGTCGAGGTCGTCAGACGTCCGGTCGGGCTCCGGAAGGTGAGTTCGACGTTCGCATCTCCCGAGATCTTCCATCCCATCTCGTGCACGAAGCGGTGGTGTTGATCGCACAGCTCGACCAGGTTGGACAGGTCCGTTGCACCGCCGTTCGTCCAGTGGAGCACGTGATGGACGTCGGTGAACTCGGTGTGGGTGCAGCCCGGGAAGCGGCAGCCCTTGTCCCGCCGCCGGATCTCGATCCTTTGCGCGTCGGAAGGGTCGCGTCGGGTGCGGCCGAGGTTGAGGCTCTGCCCGGATGGTGTGTCGGCCGACACGAGGACCTTGGCGTCGCAGGCAATCCGGCGGGCCGCTTCTCGCGACAGCGGACCCAAGACGTCGAGCTCGGCGCCACCGTCACCGCCGGCCAGGAACTCGAAGTCGGCGTGCACCACGACCGTCGGTCGGTTGCGACTCATGCCGCCCGCCCGTGCCGCAGCGTCACCGTCCTGCGATTGTTTGCCGGCCCCGTCGCGCTTGCACAGTGCGACGAGTGCGTCGGCCATGCGCTGGTCGAAGGGCGCCCGTTCCTTCAGCCGGCGGCTCGCGCGTGCGACGAGTGAACCCTTCACGACTGCGTACTGATCCTCGGGCAGGACACCCGTGAGCATCCGCCTCCGGTCGTCGAACCGGAGGAAGCGCCGGGTGAAGGAGCTGATTGCCTGCTCGTCGGACTGTTGGCGGGCAGCGATCGCCAGCTCACGTACCTGCTTCGCCGACCAGTGCGTGGCCTGCTCGGCGAGCTTGGCGTCCGTCTCCGGCTTGGCCACCTCGACGAGCGGCTTGACCTGGTCGAAAGAAAGCTTCCCCTGCGACAGAGCGTCGGAGATCTTGGGGAGCTCCTTCAACTTGGTCGCCGCCGTCACCCATTCGCGCGCGGTGGCGGCTGCCACGCCGCACTGCTGGACCAACCAGGCCACCATGGACGTCGCACCGTCGACGCGCCAGGCCTTGCGGCGGTCCAGCTCGACGACGGCCGCCAAGAGCTGGCTGTGGTGGGCGGAGATGGCACGGTGGTGCTGGATCACGCTCGCCACGAGACGGTCGGTGCGCCGGGAAACCGAGTCGGGGCGGGGCCCCTCTCGCATCGTCGAAGGTGTCATACGACCGGAGAATGGTCGCAGCCGCTGCGCGCGGCGCGTCCAAATCCGCCTGAGAGTCCGGCGCCCGCCTCAGCGGTAACGATCCGCCGGCACCCACTCCCCGTGGCTGCGCAATGGGAGGCGAACCGGCAGATGGATGACCGCCTCGGGGCCGCGACGGCCCATGGAGGAGGCGTCGAGGACGTAGATGTCGCTCGTGCCCCGGTTCACGTCGTCGACCACGCTCAGCAGCCATCCCTCGTCGTCGCCGTGGCCGTCGACCGCCCGAACGAACAGGGGCTCGCTCGGCCGACGCCCGGGAGCCGGGTGCCAGGAAACCGCCTCGTCGCGGGCGACATCGATCTTCAGGAGGGCGATCGGGGCCGCGCCGCGCTCCACGACCGTGTGCGGCTCCACGGCGGCGTTCCCACGCGTCACACCCGTCCCGACCGCAGTGTCCGCCCAGTCCTGCTGGACCGAGTAGCCGTATCGGAAGGGCGCGCCCTCGAGCGACGCGTCCACGCGCGGATACTCCACGTGGCGGTCGTCGACTTGTGTCCGTTCCACCCGGTCCGCGGTAACCCGCCACCGTTCGAGCACGGCGAGGCTGCCCCCGATCGAGACCAGTCCGACCCCTTGCGGTCCGACGACCGATGCCGCCGGGTCGTACGGCCGTCCCGCCTCGAGCGCGTCGTAGACGCACACGAACAAGACGATGTCGCCCGATCCTTCCTCCTCCCACGCACCGAGCACGTGGGTCACCAGACACGGATCCAGGCGGAACCAGCGGACGTCGGTGCCGTCACCGTCACGGGGCACCACGCCGAGCCAGCCCTCCGCCCCGGGCACCCAGCCGAACGGAACGGCGTGCCCACCCGGATCGCCCAAACGTGTGGTCGGCGACTCGATGAACACCACATGGCCCGCAGTGACCGCGACGTCGTGCTGCCATGTGGCCCGTTCGAGCTCGACGGCCTGCCTCCTCCCCAGCGCACCACGGGCGTCCCATTCCCCGATACGCAGCCAGATGCCTTCGGGCTGGCCTTCCGCCAGCTCGAGGGATGATGAGGAATCCGTCCGCCCACGGTCGTCGACGGCGAACAGCACGCGGGTGCCGTCCGACGCCAGCCGGTGGACGTGCGAAGCGATCGGCACGGCCAGCGCCCCCGCGAAATCCTGCGGCTCGAGCAGGCGGGAGTACTGCGAGGGCAGGCCCGTCTCGGGCAGCGCCAGGACGGACCCGGCCTGCCAGAACACGGACGCGTCGGCGTCGGACTCGCTCCACCGGTACGTGACTGCCTTGCCGTCACGGAATTCGACGGCATGGACGGCGCCGATGGGCAGCCCGGAGTCGTCGGAACGATGCTCGCTCGGTTCGGCGTCGCTCGCCGCGTCCGTCCCGCCCGCCCCGACCCCCCGCGCCGCTCGGTCCCCGACGCCTCCGGCCTCCACCGGCTCGGCCGACCGCTGCGCCCACGGCGACCGTGGCCCGATCCGGAACAGCGTCCCTTGGAGGTCGGGCGGCAGCGCCCCCTCCATGGGGAGTGACGCCTGTTCGATGCCGATTACCACAGCACCTCGATCACCATGACGATGTCGGGAACATTCCCCGAGCGCACCTCGGCCAACCCCTCTCCCACGCCGCCGGCCTGCGACGATCGACGAGTCAGCGCGGCCATGCAGCCGGTCAACCTACTGGGGTATGGCAAAGTCGAAGGCATGCCCACTCTCTCGGAGGACCTTGCCTTCCGCGGGCTGATCCACCAGATGACCGATCCCGAGTTGCCCAAGCGGCTCGACCAACCGGGACTCACGGTCTACGCGGGCTT
>DATMMN010000021.1:0-12427 GCA_035569675.1 Acidimicrobiales bacterium
CGGCTGGTCTTCTTCGCCTTGCGCTTCTCGATGTAAACCTTGGCCTGGCCGCGATCAGCCGGTTCGAAGTACTTGACAAAATGGTCGACCCGGATCCCGTCGTACCAAATGTCGAGCTCGTGCGCGTTGGCGAAGCGATGCATGCGACTCTGGTACGCGTCGACCGCGGCCCGCACGGCGGATTCGGCGCGGCTGGGTTTGAGCCGGCTCTCACGAGCGGCCACCACCAGGCTGGCGGCGAGCCGGGCGACGTCCCACTCGAAGGGGCCGGGCAGAGTCTCATCGAAGTCGCGTAGGTCGAAGTTGAGATTGCGTTCGGGAGTGGCCCAGAGGCCGAAGTTCAAAACGTGCGCATCGCCGCAGAGCTGCACCTCGAGGCCGCTGTGCGGACGCGACGCGAGGTCGGCCGCCATCACCGCCGCTGCGCCGCGGTAGTAGTTCCACGGCGATCGCGTCATGCGGTGGTGCCTGATGGGCACAAGGTCTTGCAAACGGCCTGCACTCTGCGCCAACACAGTCGCCAGTGCGTCGTGCCCTCTCGCTTGCTCGTCCCAGTCTCCGAGTCCGAACCGGGGCGCTTGGCGCCGGGCGCTCCGGCCGGCGGCCTTCCGCTCTGTGCTGGTGGCTCGTAGGTCTGGCAACGTCGTGCCTTCGGTCAATGCGCGTGGGCTTTTGGTGGGCATGGCTCCCTCCGCAGTCGGCGTGGCTTCCATCATCCCTGGTGGTGGACCAGGAACGCCGAAACAATTCTGCAACGAAAATCGAACAAATGTTTGCTTTCGGAGTCGGTCGTCGGTATCGTGGTGGGTCACGAACGGATGTTCGCCCCCCAGGGAGGGGCCCGGCGGAAGGCCGGGGTGGACACCAAAAGGAGAAGCCGATGGCCGAGGTGCTGAGCGGAAAACGGCTGCAAATCCTGAACTTCATCGCGGACAACCAGCGCGAGCGGGGCTATCCCCCGTCGGTGCGCGAGATCGGCGAGGCCGTGGGGCTGGCGTCGTCGGCGACGGTCCACACGCATCTCGCCGTCCTGCAGCGTGAGGGCTACCTGTCGCGGGACCCGAGCAAGCCGCGGGCCATCCAGGTGCACTTCGACCCCGACACCACGAGCAAGCTCAGCGCGGCGGCCGTCCACAACGTGCCCCTCGTCGGCGACGTGGCGGCCGGGACGGGCGTGCTGGCGGAGGAGAACATCGAGGAATTGCTGCCGCTGCCGGCGCAGTTCACCGGGAACGGCCCGTCCTTCATGCTGCGCGTGCGAGGCGACTCGATGGTCGACGCGGGAATCCTCGACGGCGACTACGTCGTGGTGCACCAACAGCCCGACGCGGTTAACGGCGACCTGGTAGTCGCCGGCATCGGTGAGGGCGAGGCGACGGTGAAGACCTTCAGCCGCAAGGGCGGCAAGGTCGTGTTGACGCCCGCGAACGAGGCCTACGAGCCGATGACCTTCGACGGGTCGACCGGTGACGTGACGATCTTCGGCAAGGTCGTCACGGTGGTGCGCTCACTCAACTAGCGGCGCTCACATCCCTGGCAAGCGCACTCCGTGCGCTGACATCACGGCCCCGAGCCGGTCCATGTCCAAATCCAAGTGGTGTCGCTCCGCCGCAGCGGCGAGGCGTCCGAAGTCCGGGAGCTCTCGCGGGGTGGTCGGGATGATCTCGGCCAGTTCGGCGAAGTAGTCCTCGAAGCCGGCGGGCGTGATGATCTCGAGCGCCACCGCCCGATGCTGGCTCGCGTTCCAAAACGTGTGCATCTGGCCGCGGGGCTTGGAGACGACGTCGCCCTGGCGCGCGGCGCGGACCTCGTCGCCCAGCTCGAACGAGATCTCGCCCTCGATGACCAAGGAATGCTCGTCCTCGTTGCCGTGCCGGTGGGGCGGTGCGCCCAAGATGCCCGGCGCGACGATGTGGCGCACCACCGAGAAGGTCCCGCCGGTCGCATCTCCCGCAAGCACGCAGGTGGCGGAGAACAGTCCCTCGGGCCCGATCCAGCGCTCGGCCGAGCTCACGACGTCACTTGAGGAGCCGGGACAGGCGGCGGTCGGCGAGCTTCTTGCCGCTCGTTTGGCAGGACGGGCAGTACGCCATCTCGTAGGACTCGAACGAGACTCGCTCGAGCTTCGTGCCGCATTCCGGGCACGGTTCGCCGACTTTTCCGTGGACCTTGAAGCGGCCGCCGAGGCTCGACTCGGAGAGCCCGCCCTTGCGTTTGCGCTCGAGGTCGAGCGCTTCTGCCATGACCTCGTTGGCCGCGGTGATGAGCGCCTCGCGCTGATCGGGCTTGAGAGAGTGCAGCGAGGCGAAGGGTGAGAGGTGGGCGCGTTGGAGGATGTCGTCGCCCCAGCCGCGCCCGATGCCCGAGACGACGTGCTGGTCGCGCAGGTCGGTGGTCAGCTGGCGCTTGGAGTCGCTGGTACGGATGAAGTTGGCGAACTCGTCGGTGCCCGGCTCGGGGCCGAGGCCGGCGAGGGGCCCGTCGTCGCCGGGGCCCAGCACCCACCAGGACGCCTTGCGTTGCGTGCCGTACTCGCGCACGAGGAGGCCGATGCCCGGCCCGTCGAGCCCGGCGTCGCCCTGGCCGAAGACGAAGCGCGCCACGGCGCCCCGGGGCTTCGTCTTCTTGGGGGGCTCCTCGATATCGAGGCGGCCGGCCTGCGAAAGGTGGAGGACGATCCGGTTGCCGTCGTCGAAGTCCCACACGAGGTACTTGGCGCGGCGGGTGACGTGCTCGAGGCGGTGGCCTCGGAGGTCGTCCGGTGCGGGGGCATAGGTCTTGAGCGACGAGAAGCCGAGGAGATCGGCTTTGCGGAGGGTCGCACCGGCCAGGAGCGCATCGAGACGCTCGGACAGGGCCTGCATCTCGGGCAATTCGGGCACTGCCACAATGTAGCGATGGCGTATACGCACGGACACCATGAATCCGTCCTGCGCAGCCACACCTGGCGCACGGCTGAGAACTCGGCCGCGTACCTGCTGCCCTTCCTGCAGCCTGGGCTGTCGCTGCTCGACGTCGGCTGTGGGCCGGGCACGATCACCGCAGACCTCGCACTGCTCGTGGCCCCGGGCGAGGTCGTCGGGATCGACGCGTCGTCGGAGGTGGTGGCGCAGGCTGCCGCGTCGACGGAGGGGGCCGGGCTGTCGAATCTCCGCTTCGAGGTCGGCGACCTGTTTGCACTGGAGTACCCGGACGCGTCCTTCGACGTGGTCCACCTGCACCAGGTGCTCCAGCATTTGGGCGACCCGGTGGAGGCGCTCGTGGCGCTGCGGCGCGTGCTGGCGGTGGATGGTGTGTTGGCCGCGCGTGACTCGGACTATTCCGCGTTCACATGGGCGCCGGCGGACCCGCTGCTGGATCGATGGATGTCGCTGTACCTGGCTGTGACGGATCGGAACGGCCACGACGCCTGCATCGGGCCTCGGTTGATGGGGCACGCCTTGGAGGCCGGCTTCGGCTCTGTCGCGGTGTCGAGCTCGACCTGGACCTACGCCGACCCCGAGTCACGGGCGTGGTGGGGCGGCCTCTGGGCCGACCGGGTGCGCTTCTCGCGTTTCGGCGAGCAGGCGGTCGCGTACGGGTTGAGTTCTTCCGAGGAGCTGGAATCGATCGCGGCGGCGTGGTTGCGCTGGGCGGAGGCGCCCGACGCGGTCTTCGTCGTCCCGCACGTGGAGATCTTGGCGAGCGACTGAGTCTTTCGGGGTTCGTGTGCGGGTACATACGGGGCTCCTCTTATGGGCATATGAGCCATAAGGGCACGGCCATATGCAGCCGCGCGGGGCCCTCGAGGTCCTTCGCGACTAGTCCACCCAGAGCTTGTCGGTGTACTTGTCGGTCCCCACGATGGTCGGGATGAAGGGCAGGGCCGCAATGACTGTGCCTTTGCCCGCGGCCTCGAGTCGCCTCCGGTGCTCTGCGATGACCGGCTCCCATGCCGCCTCCGGCGGAGTGTTGAGGAACCACAGCAAGATGGTCCGATTGTCCTTGGCCGACTCACGGGGGACGTCGCCGGGCGCGTCGACCTCCAGCGCGATCGGCGTGAACGCCGCCACGAGGTCGGCGTCGGTGCCCGGAAGCAGCCCGGGCAGGTGCTCACTGCGCAGCCACGACCAGAGCTCTTCGTTCGTGAGGTCGTCGCTACGGTCGATGAAGGTGGTCACGAAACCGCGGTAGGGATGATCGAGGGCCAGCTCGACGGGGACACCATCGGGATCGCGGCGATGCTCCCACTGGAAGTCGTAGAGGAGCGTGTGCACGTGGTCGCGCTCTTGGAACATCCGGCCCGCGGCGTGCAGCGCGTTGACCTGGCGCAGGGCCCACTTGTTCCAGACGTCGAAGTAGCCGTCCAGCACCCAGTAGACCGCGACGTAGGAGCCGCGCGCCGGCTCGCCGGTGATGACCGAGGGGTCCGGATCCCGCATCGCCTTGAGGTCGGCCGTAGCGACGAACCGGCGGCCGGCGAAGTTGTACGGCCCGACCATGCAGCCGGAATAGAAGTGGTCCCGCTCGTACCAGCGGTTGTAGGCGACCTCGTGCCCACGGTGGGGCTCCACCAGCGTCCACAGCATGGCGCCGAGCTTGATCGGCTCGGCTTCGGCATAGATCTCCACGGGGCGTTTCTTCTTCGGTGCGGCATCCTCGGACATACGGCGAAGCTAACAGCCGGGCCAGAGCGTCAGACAGTCCCGCTCGCGACGATTGCGCCGGTCGGCGCGACGGTGCCGCCGCTCGGTTCGGCCGTGAGCGCAAGCTTGGCGGTCAAGGGAGCGCCGGCGATCGTGAAGGTGGAGCCCTGCGGCGACACGCCGAGGAGCCCGAGCGAGATCGGCGTAGTGCCGCTGATGCCCCAGAGCTGGTAGGTCTGGCCGTCCCCGAGTGCGGGCAGGCTCGACGAGACCAGATAGCCCCGACCACCGGGGACGATGACGAAGCGCGCCAGCTCGACATGTGCGCCGTCGACGAGGCTGACGACCCGATGACCCGGCGTATGGAGGGCGACCTCGGCCGGGGTGCGTTGGGCGGCGGCAGCCCGCTCGTGCGCAACCGACTGCTGCAGATTGGTGACGTTGTCCTGGGAGCGTACGAGTCCGATCCCGAGCACGATCGCAACTGCGCTGGCGGCCACGGCGACGGCCCCGAGGAGCACGGTATTGCTGCGGCTGCGACGGGTCCGGCCCGTCGACGCCGCCCGGAAGGGTGAGCGCTCCGGTTTCCCGACCGTCAGTTCGGGCATCGGTGGGGGCTCCTCGTCCTCGCCCGAACGGTCGCCCAACTGGCTGGCGATACGCGACCAGAGCTCCTCGGGCGGCGGTTCGACGGAGTTGCCAAGTGCTCCCGCGGCCTCGCGCAGGCCATCGAGCTCCGCCCGGCAGCGGGGGCAGGTGGCCAGGTGCTCTTCGAGGTCTGTGAGCTCGGCGCCGTCGACCGCGTCGAGCGCGTACACGCCGAGGAGCTCGGATGCGTCCTCGTGGGAGATCACACGTCCACCCCGCGCACACCGGCGTCCACCAACGCGTCCCGCAGCCGCCGCATGCCGCTACGAATGCGGCTCTTGACGGTGCCCTCGGGCTGTTCGAGTACCCGCGCCACCTCGCGGTACGTGCGCCCGTCGAAGTAGGCCAACTCGATGGCTCGCCGCTCGTCGTCGGACAGCTCGCTCATGGCGCGCTCGACCTGGTCGGCCAGGGCGAGGTCCCAGGCTTCGTGTTGCAAGTCGTATTCGGCGCGAGCAGTACGGGCGGCCTCACGAGCTTCGCGGGCGCGTCGCGAGCTGGTGGAGCGGACGGCGTCCACCGCCCGCCCGTGCGCTTGGGCCAACAGGAACGAGCGCAGCGACCCCCTCTCGGGATCGAACCGGTCGGGCTCGCTCCAGAGGCGCAGGAAGACCTCCTGCGTGACGTCCTCGGCTTCGGTGGTGTCCTGGAGCACTCGCCGGGCGAGGCCGTACACCGCTCGACCATGGCGCCGGTAGACCTCGGCCAGTGCCACCTCGCTGTAGCGAGCGATGGAAGTGACCAGCCGGGCATCGCTGACTTCGTCGATGTGGCGCATCTACGACCCTGTTCGGAACCGTCCCCCTCGTTGGATGAACCCATTTCGGAGTCATCCAGGCCTTGCCTGTGCTCCGGATAGTAGGCGGAATGCGCACCACCATCGATTCCTACAAGGCCCGAGCTGGCCGGCTCGATCTCGACGGCATCGAGTTCGGCGACTTCAGGGACCAGCCGCTCGCACCAGATGCGCTGCGGTCGCTGCGCTACATGCACGACATCGAGCACCACACGGTGTGCTACCTGCGTGATCTGTTGCTGACGCCGGCCCACCAGGATCCCCAGATCACCTCCTTCCTGTCGTGCTGGGCCTTCGAGGAGATGTGGCACGGCGAAGCGATCGGCGCGGTGCTCGAGGCGCACGGTGAGGTGGCGGGAGCGCCTCGGGTGGCGGCGTTGCGTGAGGGGCACCGGCGCCGCCAGGCGGTCACGACGCTCAGCACGATCGCCTCGGCGGCGTTCGCGGGGCGGGCGTTCGTCGCGCTCCACATGACCTGGGGGGCGGTGAACGAATGGACGACCCAGGCCGGGTACGCACGACTTTCCGAGACGGCCGGTCACCCGACGCTGCGCGAGCTCCTCCGTCGCATCATGAAGCAGGAGGGCACGCACATCGACTTCTATGCCTCCGAGGCCGCACGCCGGCTGGCGGACAGCCCCAAGGCGCAGAGGCTCACCCGCTTCGCGCTTTCGCACTGGTGGCGGCCGGTCGGTTCGGGCGTCATGCCGAAGAGAGAGGTTGGCTTCCTCGTCAACTACCTCTTCGAAGGCCAGAAGGGACGCGAGATCCTCGAGCGCATCGACCGGCGGGTGGACCGCCTGCCGGGCCAGCGCGACTTGCACCTGCTTCAGCGCGCGGTGGCGAGCCTCGGCGCAACCTCAGATCTCTGATCCGTTCGGCGCCAGTCCCTTGGCGAGGTCCCGTGGCGTAGCCTCGGCGCGTTGGCGGGTCGGCAGAACGAGGGAAGGCCGTCATGGGACTTCGGATCATCGGCGCGGGGCTGGGGAGGACGGGCACGCTGTCGCTCAAGCTCGCCTTGCAGGACCTGCTCGGCGGGCCGTGCTACCACATGGACGAGGTGCAGCAACGGGCTGCCGACCCGGGCGTCTGGGGCGACGCGTACGCGGGAAAGCCTCCAAATTGGAACGAATTCTTCGACGGGTACGTTGCCGCAGTCGACTGGCCGTCCGCCCCTTTCTGGCGCGAGCTCAGCGATGCGTTCCCGGACGCACCCATCCTTCTCTCGGTCCGCGACGTGGACGCATGGTGGAAGAGCGCGTCGCGCACGATCTTCATCGCGCTGGCGACGTACTTCGCGCCGACGGCCGAGGACAACGGCTGGACCCGCATGGGTCGCGGCATGATGGAGAGCTTTTCGCCCGAATGGTTCGACGAGGCGGCGGCCAAGTCTGCGTACCTCGCCTACAACGAGCACGTGCGGGAGACCGCGCCGGCGGGACGACTCGTCGAGTGGACAGCGGGCGACGGCTGGGAGTCGATCTGTGCCGCGCTCGGTCTCGACGTGCCGGATCATCCCTTCCCACACGTGAACAAGGAGGCCGACACCCGGGCCTTGCTCGGCCTCGACTCCTGAGTCAGCCGCCCTTTGCGATCCGCGCTTCGAGCGCTGGGACCCAGTGACCCGCGTAGCGCGCCTGGAGGTCAGCGCGCCGCCAGTCCTCGCTGGTGACCTCGCCCCGACAGCCCGCTGCGCCGCAGCGACACGACATGGAGAAGCCGGGCGCTCCGGTCTGGGTGGCGTAGTCCATGGTGAGCTCCTCGCCCGCACGGACGGGCCGGCGGGTGGCGATCTCGTAAGGCCCGACATGCCACAGGTTGGGATCGCAGCTGTGGTTCCCGTAGTGCACAGTGGTGGCGGCGGGCAGCACGAGATGGACGTCCTCGAGAACCGTCAAGGTGTCGACGTAGTGCTCAGAGGTCTCGATGAGGCTGCGGAGCTCGTCGGTGCTCACGAGCCGACCGCCGACGCGGATGACGACCGTGCCCGCTCGCAGCGGGCCGTTCGCGAACAACCCCCGGCCCGCGATCGCCGAGTCCTGCACAACGATCGCCTCGTGCACCCAAGGGGTGAGCGGTGGTGTCGCGTCAGGCACGGGCCAGTGTCGCGCGCCTCGGTGAAAGGCCAGGATCTCCGGATCAGGAGAGCAGCGCCACCAGCACGTCGCGGGCACGCTCGAGCTGTTGGCGACTGACGCGCTCGTCGGGGTGGTGCGCCACCAGAGGGTCGCCCGGCCCGAAGTTCGCCGCCGGCAGACCGTGTTCCCAGAACGACGCGACGTCGGTCCAGCCCACTTTGGCTTTGGGCGGGACGCCGCTCCGCTCCACCAAGGCCTTGAGGAGTGGGTGGTCGAGGGAGGGCGGTGCGCCGTTGGCCGCGTCGAGCATCTCCCAGGTGTCCCCGGCGTCGAGCTCGAGCACGGGGTCCAGGAGTTCGTGCAGGAAGGCCTCCGCCTCGGCCTGGCCCCGGTCGGGCGCGTAGCGGTGGTTGAGCGTGACCACCGCCTCGTCCGGGACGACGTTGCTGGCCACTCCCCCCTCGATGGCCACGGCCTGCAACTGCTCGGCGTAGGTGCACCCGTCGAGCACCACCTCGCGCGGCGGCCAGTCCGCCACCCGCAAGAGGAGCGCACCAAGACGATGGATCGCGTTGCGACCGGTGAACGGGCGCGCGGTGTGGGCCCGGACCCCGCGCAGGACGATGCGCACCCGCATGGTGCCCTGGCATCCCGCCTCGACCAGGGCGCACGTCGGCTCGCCGAGGATCGCCGCATCACCCGCCAGCAAGTCGGGCCGCTGTTGCCAGAGCTCGAGGAGCCCGCTCTCATTGCTGCTGATCTCCTCGCGTGCGTAGAAGCACCACGTCGCGTCGACGGTGGGTGCCCGCACGGTCGTGGCGAGATCCAGCATGACGGCGAGACCGCCTTTCATGTCCGACGCCCCGACACCCCACACGGTGTCACCATCGACCCTCGGCCGCGCGTTCTCCCCCGGGGGCACGGTGTCGAGATGGCCCGCCAGGACCAGCCGGTGATCCCTTCCGAGATTCGTCCGGGCGACCACGTTGTCGCCGATCCTCTCGACCTCCAGCCACGCGCAGGCGGCGAGCGACTTGTGGACGGCGTCGGCGATCTCTGCCTCCTCGCCGCTCACCGAAGGCATCGCCATGAGGTCGACCGTGGCCGCCAGCAGGTCCGTCATTCTCGGCTCAGGTGCTGGCGCCGTGCTCACGCAGCACCTGGTTGAGCTGCGCCTTGTCGTGGCGCTCGCCTTCGGTGATGCGCTTGATGACGAGGACGCACGGCACGAAGAACTCCCCACCGGGGTACTCGCGGCGGCGACTGGCCCGGATGGCAACGCACCACGGGGGCACGACGCCGCGGGAGAGCTCCTCGCCGGTCTCGGCGTCGATGACCGGGATCGAAGGATCGAGGAAGCTGCCCGCCCCGAGCACCGCGCCCTTCCCGATGCGCGCGCCGCCGGTGACCATGCAGCGGCTGCCGACGAACGCATCGTCCTCGACCACCACGGGCACCGCGTTCGGCGGTTCGAGGACACCACCGATGCCGACACCTCCCGAGAGATGCACGCGCTCTCCGATCTGACCGCACGAGGCGACCGTCGCCCAGGTGTCGACCATGGTGCCCGCCCCGACCCAGGCGCCGATGTTCACGTAGGAGGGCATCAGCACCACACCCCGGCCGAGGAAGGAACCCCAGCGCGCCGACGCACCCGGCACGGCGCGCACGCCCGCCTCGGCGAAACCGTGCTTGAGCGGCAGCTTGTCCGCGTATTCGAACGGGCCGTGCTCGATCGTCTCCATGCCGCGCAACGAGAACAGCAGGAGGATGGACTTCTTGAGCCACTCGTGGACGACGACCTGGTCGGTCGCGGGGTCGACCTCGGCGACGCGGGCCTCGCCCTTGTCCAGCAGGTCGATCGCCTCCTCGACGAGCTTGGCCGCGTCCGTGTCGGCGGGCGACAGCTCACCGCGCCGCTCCCACAGCTCCTCGATCTGCGCTTGGAGATCAGCCATGGCCCACCCTACCGAGGCGCTCCTCGACCAGCTCCAACCGGTCCATCGGCTGCACCACCGCCACCCGCACGTGGCCGGCGCCACCCTCGCCGTAGAGATCGCCCGGGCTCACCAGAAGCCCACCATCGTTGGCCAGCGCCTCCGCCATCGCCCACGCATCGGGCCATCGCTCCGGCGGAACGGGGACCCACAGGTAGAAGCCGCCTTGGGGCAGCCCCACCGGGACTCCGTAGGCACCCAGGACCCGGCTCAGGTAGGCCATCCGCTCCCGATAGCGGGTGCGCTGAGCCTCGACGTGGACGTCGTCATTCAACGCCGCCACGCCCGCGGCCTGCGCCGGACCCGGGACCATGAGCCCCGCATGCTGGCGCACCGCACGCATGAAGTCGACGAGCTCGGGATCCCCGGCGTAGAAGCCCACGCGCACGCCGGCCAGGTTCGAGCGCTTTGACAGCGAGTGCACGGCGATCACCCCGTCCGCCCCGTGCTCGAGCACCGAGCGGGGCCGGCCGTCCCAGGTGAACTCCGCGTAGCACTCGTCGGAGAAGACCGGCACGCCGTGCGTCCGCCCCCACGCCGCCTCGGCGCCGAGATCACCGAGACCTCCTGTCGGGTTCGACGGCGAGTTCGACCACAGCACCAGGGCGCGTCGCGCGTCGTCAGGATCGATCGCTTCGAGATCGAGTCCCCCGAGTTGCCCAGCCGGCGACGGGACGGCGACGGCACGGCAGCCGGCAAGCTCCGCACCCATGGCGTAGGTCGGGTATGACACGGCGGGGTACAGCACGGTGTCGCGCTCGGGCGTCCGCAGGCGCAACACGTGCGGCACCGAAGCGACCAGCTCCTTGGTGCCGACGCACGCGGCGACCGACCCCGGCGGCACGTCGTCGAGGCCGAAGCGGCGTGTGAGCCAGCGCGCCGCCGCCTCGCGCAGCTGGGGACTGCCCGCTGAAGCGGGATACCCCCGCTCGGAGTCGGAGGAGGCCAACGCTTCGAGGACCGCGGGCAGAGGCGGGTCGCACGGCGTCCCGATGGAGCAGTCGACCATCCCACCTTCGTGCGCCTCGGCCAGCTTGGCCAGCCCGGCCAGCCGGTCGTAGGGGTAAGGAGGCAGTTTGAACGTCACGAGGTCACGAACTCCGCGAAGCGGGCCCGGCCGACCTCGTCGAGGACGACCTGGAGTGTGGCCGATTCCTCGCCGTCGCTCTGTCCGACCACCTCGCCCTCACGGTGGATCGCGGCAAGCACGTCGCCGCGGCTCCATGGCACAACCAGCTCGATCACGCGATCCGTGCCCCGCAGACGATCGCCGATCACCTGGAGGAGGTCGTCGATGCCTTCGCCGGTGCGCGCCGAAATCAGGACGGAGCCTTCGATGGCGTGGGCCAGCGACTTGGCCGCCTCGGGCGCCTTGTCCGCCTTGTTCACCACGACCAGCTCGGGCACGCCCGCGGCCCCGATCTCCCCGAGCACCTCGTGCACCGCGGCGATCTGCGCGTCGGTGTTGGGCGCCGAGGCGTCGACGACGTGGACGACAAGGTCCGACAAGTGGACCGAGTCCAGCGTGGAGCGAAAGGCCTCCACGAGCTCGTGCGGCAGCTTGCGGACGAAGCCGACGGTGTCGGTGACGAGAACGGTCTCACCACCGGGCAGCGACAGTTGGCGTGTGCGCGGGTCGAGCGTCACGAAGAGGCGGTCGGCGGCCGGCACCCCGGCATCGGTGAGGCGGTTGAGCAGCGTCGACTTCCCTGCATTCGTATAACCGACGAGCGCCAGCTCGCGATGCCGGCCGCGCGCGCGGCTGCGCCGTTGCAGCATCCGGGTGCGCTCCACTTCGCGCAGGTCGACCTCGAGGCGGTGCATGCGCCGCACCAGACGGCGCCGGTCGACCTCGAGCTGGGTCTCACCGGGGCCTCTCGTACCGATGCCGCCGGCTTGCTGGCTGAGCGCCATGCCGCGTCCGCGCAGCCGGGGCAGCCGGTAGCGCAACAGGGCCAGCTCGACCTGCGCCTTCCCCTCGGGGCTGCGGGCGTTCTGGGCGAAGATGTCGAGGATCACCGCCGTCCGGTCGATGGCCGTACGACCGAAGATCTTCTCGAGGTTGCGCTGTTGCGCGGGAGACAGCTCGTCGTCGAAGACGACGGTGTCGGAGTCGACCGCCAGGGACAGCTCGCGCAGTTCCTGGGCCTTGCCCCGGCCGACGAAGGTGGCGGGATCCGGCGCGTCACGGCGCTGGATGACCCGGCCGACGACGTCGGCGCCGGCGCTGTCGACGAGCTGGGTCAGCTCGTCCAGCTCCTCCTCCACCAGCTCGGTGGTCAG
>DATMMN010000022.1:0-2202 GCA_035569675.1 Acidimicrobiales bacterium
CTCGTCGAACTGCTCGACGCGGGCGCCCTCGGCGAGCCGCTGGCCGGGACCGTGCCCCGTTCCCGGGTGGAAGCGGCGACGGCCGGCGACGAAGAGCCGGCACCGGCCCCCCTCGAGGTCCGTGACGTCGCGCTCCCGACCACCGCCGCCGAGGCGGCGAAGCAGCTCGGCGAACTCGGCCAGGGCCAGCTGGCCGTGGCCGGACGTTGGAACGGCATGCCCGGACGCAGCGACCTGGTCGCGGCCCTGCTGCTCGCCACCGAGGGTGAGGAGGCCGGGCTCGGCGTGCTGGTCACGGCGGAACAGCTCGCCACGGCGTCGGTCGCCAAGAAGCTCACCACCCTCCTGGCCCAGCCCGTGCTCGGCCACAACGTGAAGGAGCTGATGCGCTCCCTCCTGCCCCTCGGCATCGACCTCACCGGCCTCGAGATGGACACCGGCGTCGCCGCCTACCTGCTCGACGCATCGACCGGCGAGTACCAGCTCCAACAACTCCGGGAGCAGACCGGCCAGCTCTCGCTCGAGATCGTCGACGCCGGCGAGACCGCGGCCGACCTGGCCAAGGACGCGGCCGGCGAGGCCGCCGACGTGTTCGCCATGGCGCACAGCTTCCGCACGCGTCTCACCGCCGACGCCATGGTCGAGCTGCACGATGACATCGAGCGCCCCCTCGTGCGTGTCCTCGCCAAGATGGAGGTCGCCGGCATCGCCGTCGACCGCAGCGAGCTCCAGTCGATCGCCGACGAGCTGAAGGAGTCAGCCGCCACGCTGCAGGACGAGGTGCAGAAGATCGCCGGCCACGAGTTCAACGTCAACTCGACCCCGCAGCTGCGCACGGTGCTCTTCGACGAGCTCGGGCTCACGCCCGGCAAGAAGACGAAGACGGGATACTCGACCGACGCCCAGACGCTCGAGAAGATGCGGGACGACCACCCGATTATCGAGACGCTCCTGAACTACCGCGAGGTCGAAAAGCTGCGCTCGACCTACGGCGAGAGCCTCCTCGCCGAAGTGCAGGACGACGGCCGCATCCACGCGTCGTTCGGCCAGACCGTCGCGCGCACCGGGCGCATCTCCTCGGACCGCCCCAACCTGCACAACATCCCCGTGCGCAGCGACCTCGGCAAGCAGTTCCGCAAGGCCTTCGTGCCCGGCGAGGGCAGCACCTTTCTCGTGGCGGACTACGACCAGGTCGAGCTGCGCTGCATTGCGCACCTGTCACAGGACCCGGGCCTGATCGACGCCATGACGAGCGGCGCGGACGTGCACCGCACCGTCGCGGCGGCGGTGTACGGCATCCCAGTCGACGAGGTCACGCACACCCAGCGTGAGTTCTGCAAGATGGTCTCCTACGGCCTCGCCTACGGCATGGAGGCCTACGGCCTCAGCCAGCGCCTCGGTGTGGCCGTCGAGGAGGCGGCGGCCATCATGGAGAGCTACTTCGGCGCCTTCCCGCTCGTGAAGCAGTACATGGACGACACCGTGGCCGAAGCGAAGATCCGCGGCTACACCCGCACCATGTTCGGCCGCATCCGGCCGCTGCCCGATCTGCACGCGGCGAACTACCGGGTGCGCCAGGCGGCCGAGCGCCAGGCGATGAACGCAGGCATCCAGGGCCTGGCCGCCGACATCTTCAAGCTGGCGCTGGTTCGCCTCGACCGCGACATCGAGGAGGCGAAACTCGAAAGCCGGCTCGTGCTCCAGGTGCACGACGAGGTGATCGTCGAGGTGGCCAAGGGCGAGGAGGAAGATGTGATCCGCCGCACCGAGTCTGCCCTCACCGGCGCGGCGGACCTCAACGTCCCGCTCACGGTGTCGATGGCAACGGGATCGAGTTGGGCGGGCGCCAAGGGCTGAGCCAGGGGACCTGGTGGGCGGCGGAAGAAGGGGCCTGAGCAGCTGATATGCTGGCAGGCCTTGCCCGCCGGCGCCGTGCGGCGGAGCGAGCCCGTATCCAACGAGACAAGACCCCGGCGCGGTCCTGCGGTTGCAGGTCGCAACCCAGTTAGGAGCAGTTGAACCATGGCCGACACGGCTGAGCGCAGCGAGCGCACCTCCCTCCTCTCCCCCGAGACCATGGGGACCTTCGACGCCGAGGGGAACTACACCCCGCGCACCATCGTCGACGACGACCTCGGGGACGCCGACCTCGAGCAGGCGATGGGGGACTCGATCATCTCCTTCGACGACGGCGACGTCATC
>DATMMN010000023.1:0-7609 GCA_035569675.1 Acidimicrobiales bacterium
TCGACATCGTCAAGATCGACAAGTCCTTCGTCGACATGCTCGGCCAGGGCGGCGACGACAGCCGCAGCATGGCCGCGGCGCTCATCCAGCTGGCCCGGACCCTCGGCTACATGACCATCGCCGAGGGTGTCGAGACGGCGGCCCAGCTGGAAAGCCTGCGCGGCCTCGGCTGTGACCACGCCCAGGGTTATCACCTGGGTCGGCCGCTCGAGGCCAAGGCGGCCCGGTGGCTACTCGGCGCCCACGACCTCCAAACGCTGGGCTCCGGGGAACTGAGCGCCTGACATCCGGCGCTGCGATCATGGCGCCATGACGACCCGTCCGCGCCGGACCCGAAATCAAGCGGCGGAACGGCTCTCCTCGCCCCACGACGCGATCGACGGCAACATCCGCGCGGCACCGTCGAGCCAGGAGCGCAGCGCGGCGGTCGCCCGCACGTCGTCCTCGTTGTAGTCGAGGATCCACTGGGCCGCCGCCTCCCGGGCCCCCGCATCGACCACGACGTCGACCGCCTCGTCGTACTTGACCATCGCCAGCGTCCCGCCGGCATCGTCGAAGCGCCAGGAGAAGCCGGCCAGCGGCGCCGTCTCCTTCAAGCCCATGCTGCGGCCGGTGACCAGCTGCTTGCGGACGACCTCCAACAGGTCGACCCACTCGTCGGACGCCAAGAACGCGTCCACCTCGTCGCGCACGCCGAGCCTGTCGGCGAGCCGCGTCATCTGGCCCTCCTCAGCGCTCCGGCTGTAGCAGTAGGCGCGGAACGACGCTCCTGCCGCCGCGGCACGCGCACGCACCGCGCTGAACCACGACCAGAATTTCTCGAACGCGGCGAGTTCGCCGGCCTCGATGTCGGCGTCCCAGCTGGCGAAGGACAGATACTGACCCGCCGCATCGGGCTCACGCCGGTCCGTCGCCAAAGCGCCCCACAGATAGCAGCCGTCGTTGGTGCTCTCCATGTCCACGTCGATCTCAATGTCGGCCCGCGGCACTTCGACGGAAACGACGTCCCGGCGCCGGTACGCCGGCAGCCCGCCGACCCGGGCCCGGGCCAGCTCGATCTGGTTGGCCACGCTCGACCCATCACCCGCCGCGCACAGCACGAACGTGCGCCCGTCCAACCGAGCCAGGTCACCAGCCGTGACGAACCCGAACGCCGCCAGGTCGTCGAGTTGCTTCTTGCGCTTCGGGATGACCGTGGCCAACGGCGTGGGTCCCGGCACGGAGCCCTCCCGCACCCGGTCCGTCAGGTCGGACAGGTCGACGCCGCGGCGCACGAGTTCGGCCGTGGTCCAGTCGAGTCCCGCCAGCCCGTAGAGGTCCTCGACCCCGTGATCCATATACAACCGCCGCCGCGCCACGCCAACGCCCGACACCAGGCTCAGATCCGCCACCGCCTCCAGCTGCGAGCCGCACCACTCCCGCCAGCGGCACATCGCGCACTCCTTGCACACGATCGGCTCTGCCAACAGCGCCACCGACGCATCGTCTACATGCGCCTCCGCCGCCACGGACACCTTGAGCCGCAACGCGAACTCGAGGTCGTAGCGCTCCATCGCGCTGATCCGGCGGGGCAGCGCAGCAGCCACGACGTGCTCCGGCGGCTCGAGCACCGGCGCGTCGAGGTCGTACCAGACGATGACGCCCTCCGACCCGCAGATCCCGCCGACATTGCGCCCGAGGCCCGTCGACGCCCAACCGGCCGCTTCGAGCAACCGCCGGTAGTGGGCCAGCTGCAGCAGGTCCCCGACGTGCCGGCGAGCCATGAAGTCCATGTCGAGCCGAGCACTCTCGAAGTACGGCGCCGCCACCTCGGACACCAACGCCGTTCCGCCGCCGGTCCGGTCCGCGCGGGATGGTTCCAGCGACTTGTGCGACTTCACGTCGACCGGCAGGTACCCGTAACCGCACGACACCAGCAGGTCGGGCTCGCCGACTCGATGCCCGTCGAAGTCCACCGGCAGCCGCCCACCCGCAATCAGCTGGGCGCCTTGCGCGATCGCCTGCCGGGTGTGCCACTCGCGGGCGTCGGGGTCGTCGGCGTCGATGACGACGGCCCCCTCCACCGTGTCGAAGACCCCGCCGATCGTCTCGTCCTCGTGCTGGTCGCCGGCCCGGGACAGCTTCTGGAGGAACGGCGAGTCGGGCAGGGGCTCGCACGGCTGCAAAACGTCGAGCTGCACCCGCTCGGGGCAGGACTTGGCGAAGGACGCATTCTTCGGCCTGATCGCAACGGTCGCCATCAAGACAGTGTGGCGGGTGGCCGTGACACAGCGGGGGATCTTGCCCCTCCAGCCGAACCGGCGCCCCGACCGGACAGGAGCGTCTCGGCGCCCTCCACCGGACAGCCGCAACCGGCCTCGGTTACGGGTTCGCTGCGACCAGGTTGATCGTGACCGGCGCCCCCGCGGGAATCTGGCTCGAGCCACCACCGCTCATCCCGATCACTTGGTATTGACCGGCCGGCACCGGCGGGCCGGGGCAAGCCTGAACCTGTCCAGGAGTGCAGGACGTCTGTGCCCACGAGAACGAGAAGCTTTGTGACCAGTTCGCCGCCAGCACCGTGGGTCCCGTGAAGGTTGAGGGGCATCCCGTCGCGACCGGCGCCGCACTCGACCACACCAAGGACCCGGAAGCGTCGTCGATGTTGACGAGCGGACAGGCATAGCCAGTCGAGTTGACCGTGCACGCGGGTCCGGTGTTCGCGAACAGGAGCGCTATCTGGACGGGCTGTCCTGGGGAATAGGAGCTTTGGTCCGTACTGACGCGTGTCGCGAAGTCACTCCAGACGCAGCCGGGCGGCAGTGGGACGGTCGATGTGGTCGTGGTGGTCGGCGGGCGCGCGGGTTGTGGTGCAGGAGTGAACGTGTTCGCGTTGGTCCTGACCGTGGGCAACGTGGTCGTGGTGGTCGATGCCGGCGGATGGTTCGTCGACGTGGCCGCATCGGTCTTCACATGCAGAACAGCCTTGTGATGCACCGGCTTCGCCGCGAGATGCTGCGTGCCGCCGGCACAGCTCGCGCAAAGCAGTGCAAGCAGCCCCAAGAGGCCGACGACGAACGGTCCACGAACGACCCGTCGCCCCACCGCGTCCGCCGGTCGCATCCGGCGTCGACCGCCCCATGCAACGCGGAATTCCGTGATTTCCCCGCCGCCCATCCCCACATCCTCTCCCAAGCGGACCCTCTGGGTAACGGATATAGGTCACAGATACGCGTCAAAAATCACACAACAGCTACCGTTTCCCTCATGCTCACGCACGAAGTGAAGTTCGACCTTCCGACCGGCATCGTCCTCCACTCGGATGTGAAGTTCGTCGTGTGGAGCGACGCCGAAAAGCTCGGCGAGCTTCAGGTCAGCCAGGGGACCATCGATTGGATTCCCGGCAACGCTCGAACCCGCTACCAGATGGAGTGGGAGAAGTTCGACGAAGTGATGGTCAGGGACGGCACGGCCGGTCCGCGTTAGAAGCCGGCGAAGACCACCCTTTCAAACCACCGCTCCAAAGAACCGACGCTCAAAGCTCAGGAGACTCGTAGGAGCGCGGCGCCTCTCCACGGAGCTGTCGGCCGGCCTCGTTCCGAATCCACTGGCGGAACACCGTCACCCTCTCCGGCGCAGGCGGTGGCGCGATGTCGAGGAGCGCGCTCGGGTCATCGAGCAGCCCCCAGAGCTCACCGAGGTCGCGCATGGCCTCCAGGGTGGTCACCACTTCCAGATCGAAACTCTCTCGGTCCTCGGTGGACGCCCACAGCACGGCGTCGCGGCCGGCCAAGCGGTCCGCCGCCGTCGAGAGCAGCAGTTGATAGATGCGGGCGACAGTGTCCTGATCAGGGGGGACCGGGCCGTGCTCGAGTTGGATCGACCGGACCAACTCCTCGATCTGGACCCCGCTCTCGATCGCAATTCTGGTCGGGAGATCGAGGAAGCGCAGGGTCAGGCCGTTGCGCACGACCAATTCGTATTCCAGTTGGAGCAGCGGCTCGCTGGGGCCGCTCTGGCCGTTGATCAGCTCCGCCCAGACCGTCTTCGTCTTTTGGGTGGAATCCACGCCCCACCGCGCGGCCAATTCGGACACGACGCGGAGCCCTCGGCCGCCCACCCCCAACGTCAAGGCGAACAACGCGCCGGTGCTGTGGGGCGCCACGTGCGGCAACACCGAAGGACACTGGTCGGTCACCTCGATACGGACACCATTGGAAATGGGCCGCAACGTCAACACGACATCGCCCTCAGCGTGCAGCACGGAGTTCGTGACCAGCTCCGTCGTCACCAACGACGCGTCATAGTCCAGCGGCCCGAGCTGCCACCGGTGCACGAGCGTTTCGACGAACGCTCGGCTCAGCACGCCAGCGTCCCGGGTCGGGTGCAGTCGGAGGAACTGCACCATCTCCGATGTCGACGATTCGGAGGTGCCGGCGGAGGGGGTCACCGGCGTCTCCAATGCCGACCGTCGCTCTCTCCGCTGCGTGTCATCGACCCCTTCCACCCGCTCGATCCAACCGGGGGGATGAATGCCCAACTCGTCTCGCCACAAACTAATCCCGACCAGGTCAGAGAACGACCTGACCCCCCACGAACCAGTGGGACTCAGCGAGCAGGCATCGGGGTCCGGTGATCAGGGTCCGGCCGCCGCCTCGGGCCCGCCGGAACCGGCGCGGCGGCCTTCGTGCAGGGCGGCTGCGACCCTCAGCGCCGAGCTGGGCGTCGACCTCCACGGCGTGGACGCCGTCCGGACCGGACCGCGCCTTGGTGCGAACGGCGTGCGCCGTTGGCGGGCGCGACCGCGCCGTTGCCGCGCGGGGCGTTCGGCTCGGAGGGTCTTGTCGTGCGAGCGCCGTCTACCTGGGAGAGGAGGGAGATGTCGGGAGCGGACATGTCCCCGTGGAGGCCCAACGTTTGGCGGAGGTTCCTCGCGCCGCGGACATGCTCGTGGCCGACCAGGGAGACCACGAGGCCGTCGGCGCCCGCCCGGCCGGTCCGGCCCGAGCGGTGCACGTAGTCGGTGTGGTCGGCCGGCGGGTCGAAGTGGACGACCACGGGCACCGCATCGACGTGGATCCCTCGTGCCGCGACGTCCGTCGCGACCAGCACATCGAGCCGGCCGGTACGAAAGGCGGCGAGCGCACGCTCGCGCTGGCTCTGGCTGCGGTCGCCGTGGATGGCGGCCGACTTGAGACCGCTGCGGCCGAGGCGTTGCGAGAGCCGATCAGCGCCGCGCTTGGTCCGGCAGAACACCAATGCCGGCCCTTTCGCCCGGACCACGTCGGCCGTGACCGCCACCCGATCGACGTGTTCGACCCGCCAGAAGTGGTGGTCCACGTCGCCGCGATCCTCGGCGGAAGACGCCACTTCGTGGAAGACGGGGTCGTGCTGGTAATCGCGTACGAGCTTGTCGACCGGTCCATCCAGGGTGGCCGAGAAGAGCAGGGTCTGGCGAGAGTCGCTCGTCATATCTATGAGGCGGCGGACCGCGGGCAGGAAGCCCATGTCCGCCATGCGGTCGGCCTCGTCCACGACCACGACGTCAACGTGGGACAGATTCGCCGAGCGCTGCTCGACGAGGTCGGTGAGCCGCCCGGGGCATGCAATGAGGACGTCGGTGCCGTTGCGCAGGGCCGCGCGCTGCGGGCCGTAGCCGACGCCGCCGTAGATAGAGGTGACGCGAGCACCGATGGCGCCCGCCAGCGGCCCGATGACGTCCTCGATCTGGGCGGCCAGCTCCCGGGTCGGAACCAGGACGAGCGCTGAAGGATGACGACGCTTGGGGCGGGGACCAGTCCGGGCGGACAAGCGCGACACGATCGCCAGCCCGAAGGCCAGGGTCTTGCCGGAACCGGTGGGCGCCATGCCACAGACGTCTCGTCCGGCGAGGGCGTCGGGCAGGGTGGCGGCCTGGATCGGGAAGGGACGGTCGATCCCTTGCCGCTCGAGGGCGGCCGAGAGCTCTCGCGGCACGCCGAGGTCCGAGAAACGGACAGGCGCGAGAGCAGGGGTAAGGGTGTTCACAAGACTCCAATCGGTCAAGGCGAAGATGGCCGACTCGATGCGATGTCTCGTGGGCCCGCCGGCACTATCTGTCCGGCCACCGCCGTGCCTGAGCACGCGGTATCGAAATACAGCATAGCGGACGCAGCGCGACCGACGGGAGCAGCGCGTGCAGACGGCTAGCGTGAGTAAGCCGAACATCGTCGGCACAACGCCCCGGGCATGTTGGCGAAATCAGACGCACCGCGAGCGAGCACTCGTCTGCCGCACCTTCAATCCGGTCTCGAAGAACGGGGGCCATCGCCCAGCATGCGCGTGCAGACATCCGAGGAGGACCTCCTCGGTCTGTATCTCAGAGAGATCCGCCGCTATCCCTTGTTGACCAAGGGCGACGAGATCCGTCTGGCCCAGCTGGCTGCGGCCGGGCGCGACGCCAGCGAGGCGCTTGCCACAGAGGTGGAGGTCGGCGCGGCACGGGCGCGCGAGCTTCGCCAGACGGTACGGACCGGAGAGCGTGCCGCCGAGACCTTCACCAACGGCAACCTCCGCCTGGTGGTTTCGATCGCCAAGAAGTACCAAGGGTCCGGGTTGCCACTCCTCGACCTGGTGCAAGAGGGCAATCTCGGGCTGATCCACGCCCTCGAGAAGTTCGATTGGCGGAAGGGTTTCAAGTTCTCCACGTACGCCACGTGGTGGATCCGCCAGGCCATCGTGCGCGGTATCGCCGATGGCAGCCGCACCATCCGTCTCCCGCCACAGGTCCGTGAGCTTCTCAACCAGATCGCGCAGTCGCGCAGTCGTCTCGAGGGCCAACGCGGCCGGCACGTCAGCGTCGACGAGATCGCCGACGACCTCGAAGTCAGCGCGGAGCGGATTGCCGGCCTCCTCCGGCACGCGATCACACCCGCATCTCTGTCAGAACAAATGGGGCACGACGGCGCCGCCGAGTTGGGCGAAATGGTCGAAGACCACAACGCGGTGTCGCCGTCGGAGTTCGCGGCCTCAGCCGTGCTCTCCGGCGAGGTGTCCAAGATGCTGGACTGCCTCCACGGGCGCGAACGCGAAGTCCTAGAACTCAGATTCGGCATCGACTGCGGATGGCCGCACACGCTCCAGGAGATCGGTGGTCGCCTCGGCCTCACGGGCGAACGAGTCCGCCAGATCGAGGCGAAGGCGATGTCCAAACTGCGACATCCGACAACGAGCCACGACGTCTCCTTCTGACGGTTCGATGAACCGCCGAACGGATCGAGCACGCATCTGCTAAGGTGGAACGCAGTCATCAGCCCCTTGCTGATGTGGCCTGGTCGAGAAACCCCGAGTTGGCCCATTTTGAACGGAGCCACACATCTCCCAGCCTCTGCACGAAGCCCTGAAGGGCTTAATCGTCGTGCCGTCGTCCGTTTCGAACCCACTTGCGAGTGGCTACCGCCGTTCGGACCGCAGCTCTTTCTTGCAAGGAACGGCCAGTGCCTAGGCACAACCACAGCAAGGCGCAGCGACGCTCGACGACGCCGGCACCCGAGCGATCGGGCGGCAGAGGGCGGCGCCAGACAACCGGGGACACCGACGCCCAGGCCCTGACGCTGCGCGAATCGGGCAAGTCCTATTCCGCCATCGCACG
>DATMMN010000024.1:0-24275 GCA_035569675.1 Acidimicrobiales bacterium
GTGGTCGTGCACGGCCGCGACGCCGAGAGCCAGCACCGTGGTCACCGCGACCGCGAGGCAAAACTGGATGACGAGGGCCGAGCCGGCGGCGATGCGGGCGTGGTGGCGCTCAAGGGCGTCGGCGCGGGCCCCCAGTACCTCGATCCTCTCCAACGCGGCGCCGTCGGCCCCGAAGGCGAGCAGTTCGGGGGCGCCCTCCAACGCGTCGACGACGTGGGCCGACAACGAGCCGGCGAGCTCGGCCATTTCGTCGTCGCCGCTGCGCCGCCAGGTGAGCAGGGCCGGCAGCACCAGGGCGACGGCAAGCGAGACGCCGAGGGCCAACGCGGCCCAGGGGAGGATGAGCCCGACCGCCACGATGCCGATGACGGCGGCGCCCACGGCGATCGTCACCGGCAGCAGCGTGCGGAGATAGAGGTCTTGCAACGCGTCGACGTCGCCGATGGCGCGAGCAAGCAGATCACCGCTCCGCCACCCGCTCAGGGCCGCGGGCACGCGCGGCGCCAGCCGGTCGTAGAGCCAGACGCGCCATCCGGTGAGCGCGCGGAGAGCGGCGTCGTGGCCGACGAGCCGTTCGGCGTAACGCAAAGGCCCGCGCAGGAAGGCCAGCACTTCGACCGCGGCCAGGAGGCCGACAATGGCGTCGAGGCCCGGGCGCAGCGCCGCCCGGCCGACGAGATAGCCCGAGCCGGCGAGGAGGCCGATCGTGGCGGCCGCCGAGGCCAGCCCCAAGAGCCCGGCGCCCGCGAGACGGCCGTAGGGCGCGCCGAACTCGCCGAGCACGCGGCGGAGCGCACCGCGGGGCGGCCTCACGGCACGGCCATGGGCTGGGCCGCGCTGAGCGCGACGACGGCATCGAAGTGCGGCAGGAGGGTGGGCTCGTGCGCGGCGACCACCACGGTGCGACCCGACAACCAGGGCTCGAGGGCAGGGGCCAGTCGCGCCACGGTCGGCGGGTCGAGAGAGGCGGTGGGCTCGTCGAGCAACAACACGGGCGCGGGGCGCAACAGCGCGCGGGCCAGCGCGACCCGCTGGCGTTCTCCGGCGCTCAGGGTCAGTCCGTCGTGGCCGATGGCGGTGTCCAGCCCGGCGGGCAGGCCCGCCATGAGGTCGGCCAGCCCGACCGCGTCGAGCACGGCACGCAGCGCGTCGTCACTCGCCTCGGGCGCGCCGAGGCGAAGGTTGTCGGCCAGGGTCGCGTTGAAGAGGTGGGGCCGCTGGGGCAGCCAGGAGAAGTGGTCCCGCCACGCCAGGTCTCGTCCTGCGACCCGCTCACCCACGGCGACCGTCCCCCCCTGCGGCGACACGAAGCCCAGGACGGCGGCCAGCACCGTCGACTTGCCCGACCCCGACGGCCCGGTGAGTGCCACTCGCGCGCCCGACGGCACATGCATCGAGAACGAGAGAAGGGCCGGCCGGTCCCGATGCTCGTATTCGACGACGAGCCCCGAGACGTCCAGGGCCGACGACGATGGCGCGGCCGCGGGGAACCGGTCCACCTGAGTGGCTGCGGCCGGAGCGTCGAGCACTGCGAGCACACGGTCGGCGGCGGCCTGCCCCTCGGTGCTGGCGTGGAACTCTGCGCCGGCGCGCCGCAGGGGGATGAAGATCTCGGGTGCCACGAGCAGCACCGCCATCGCGGTCTGCAGATCGAGCTGTCCCCAGAGAAGACGCAGCCCGAGCACCATGGCGACGAGTCCGACGCCGAACCCGGCGATCATGTCCATGGCGAGGGCGGACAGGAAGGCGGTGCGCAGCGTCCGCATGGTGGCCGTGCGCACCCCGTCGTTGGCGGCCGCGACCTCGCGGCGACCCTGCGCCTCGCGTCCGAAGGCGCGCAGCGTCGGGAGTCCCTCGACCAATTGGAGGAAGCGCCCGGCCAGCGACGACAGGCGGCGCCACTGGCGCTCGGCGCGCTGCGTCGCCTCCCGCCCGAAATAGATCATCGTGAGCGGCACCGCGAGCACGAGTGCGATGACCACGACGAGGGACAACCAGTCTTGCGTGGCCACCCAGATCAGCAAGAGGAAGGGAATGACGGCGGCGGCTGCAGCCTGCGGCAGGTACCGGAAGTAGTAGTCGTGCAGTGCACGCATGCCGCGCGTCGCGGTGAGCGACAACTCACCGGTGCGCTCGCCGGCGAGCCACGACGGTCCCAGGTCGAGCGTGTGGCGGAGCAGGTCCACCCGCAGCCGGCCGACGACGCGGTCGGCCGCGCCCAGAGCGGAGAGGTCGCCGGCCGCATGCAGGAGTGCGCGGACGACCAGGGCGACCCCGACGACGACAAGGGCGCCGGTGACGGCGCTGAGCGGGGCATGGTGGAGCAGCGACCGGTCAACGACGTGGGCCAACGCCACCGCCCCTACGACGATGGCCACCGCGCCCAGGGCGGCGAGGAGCAGTGCGAGCCCGGCCACTCGCCGGAGACCGGGCACCCGTGCCGCCAGGGCCGGATCGACGAGTCGGGGTGGGCCCGGTCGCGGGGGCGTGGCGTTCAGAGTCGAAATGTCGTGTCCTTCACCGTGACCGTCCTCCCCGCCAGGCCCTCCGCGACGGCGAGCCCGGCGGTCTGTGCATCTTCGCAGGTGGCTGCCGTGCGGACCCCATCGGGCAGGTCGGCCACGACCGCAGTGCGCACCGGTTCGAGGCCGTCGGCGCCGCCGTAGGTGACGGTGAAGCTGGCCACCGTGGCCGACGTCTCGTAAGCCAGCGGTTCGCCGACGACCGGCAGGATTTCGGTGGCCGCGCGGGCCTCCGCCGCCAGGTCGCCGAGCAGTGGCTGCCGGCGCGGCGGTGACGCCGACCACACCGCCAGCCCCGGCTTCGACAGCATTCCCGAGACCGTCGTCACGAGGCCGAGCTCGTCCGGCTCCTCGCGCAACCGACGGCCCAACGTCACGAGTGACTGCAAGACGTAGTGGTTGAACGGCCCACCCGAAAAGGCCATGCCACCGGTGAGCGTCGGCGTGCCGGAAGGATCGAGCCCGAGCTCGCGCTGTTGCACGCGGACCGCGGCGGGGAAGCAGGAATAGACCTCGGCCAGCCGCAGGTCGCGCAGCGCCACACCGAGGTGGGCTTCGGCCGCATGGCCCAGCACACCCATCGCAGGCCAGGCGTGCAGTCGCTTGCGTGCGGTGAGCGTGACGGCCTCGGAGCAGTGGAGAGCGACGTGGGGGAACAGCCAACGGCTGCGCGGAACCCCCATGGCGGTCGCGAGCTCGACGGAACAGATCAACAAAGCCGAGGATTGGTCCACCGTCCATTGCGTCGAGTGCCGCAGGTTGTAGGGGTAGGCGAGCGGGCGGTTGCCCGGCCCGGGCGTCGCGATCTCGAGCGCGCTTCGGGGCGCGCCGAACGCCGCGTCAGGGTTGCGGGTCGCCACCTCGTTGAAACGGCTCCACAGCGCGGCGATCTGCTCCCGCTGGGTTGCGCTCGTCAGCTGCTCTGCCGAGGCCAGGGCGTTTTCGATCAAGGCGTACTGCTGAATGACGGGCCACGCCAATCCGGCGGCGATCTCGATCGGGGCGATGAACTCGGGCGGTCGCTGCAGTACCTCGTCGGGAGGTCCGTTGTCGTCGTCCACCTCCACTCCGCCCTGTCGCTCCCAGGCGCGCGCCTCGGCGCCGACCACGACGATGGCGCCGCACTCGGCCGCAGCGACTGCAGCAAGCGCGTCGTTGATGACCTCTTGCTGCGACACGCCGAGTTCGGCCAGGACGGTGCGGGCCCGGCCGGCGCCGATCCGACGCGCAACGGTCCGCCCGGGATCCGTGAGCCTCCACGAACCCTGCGTGCAGACGATGCGGTCGATCGATCCCAAGAGCCGTGGCTCGCCGGCGTCGATTGCGGCCCGGCGCACCGCCTCGGTCATGAGTTCCACGACCGGACCGGGCTCGTTCGTCGCGCCCAGACCAACGAGGACGGGCTGGCGCGGGTCGATCGAATGGTCGGGCTGCGTCACGGCGGGCGATGCTACGGTCCGCCGATGGCGACGAGCGATTCGAAATGGCAGGACGCACTCGAGGGCTTCACCAAGGAGTCGTTCGAGGCCGACGGGAAGCGCCGAGACGTTTATCGCATCGGCACCGGGCCTGCGGTGATCGTGATCAGCGAGATTCCGGGCGTCACGCCGCTGGTCGCGCAATTCGGGCGCCGCGTCGCCGCGGCGGGCTGCACGGCGGTGCTGCCACACCTCTTCGGCGACCCGGGCCGGCCCGCCAGTCCCGGCTATGCCATGCGATCCATCGGCCCGGCCTGCGTGTCACGCGAATTCGCATGGTTCGCGCTCAAGAAGACGAGCCCGGTCACCTCGTGGCTGCGCCAGCTGGCCCAGGCCGAGCACGAGCGTTGCGGAGGGCCCGGCGTCGGCGCCATCGGCATGTGCTTCACCGGTGGGTTCGCGCTGGCGATGATGGTCGACGACATCATGCTGGCGCCGGTCTTGAGCCAGCCGTCGCTGCCGTTCCCATTGTCGAAGAAGCGCAAGGCGGACATCGGGATATCCGACGGTGACTTGGCGAAGGTGAAAGAACGTACAGAGGCGGGCGCCTGCCTCCTCGGCCTGCGCTTCACGAACGACCCCTTCTGCTTCCCCGAGCGGTTCGAGACGTTGCGCCGCGAGCTCGGGGACAAGTTCATCGCGGTGGAGATCGATTCGGCACCCGGCAATCCCTATGGCCACCCGAAGCAGGCGCACTCAGTCGTCACGGAACACCTGACCGACAAGGAGGGCACGCCGACGCGGGCCGCGCTCGACCAGACGCTGACGTTCTTTCGGGAGAAGCTCGGGGTGGGGTCGGGGCCGGGCCCGCGACCGGCCGGTATGGACGAGGAGTCCTGAAGCGCGAACGTCAGCGCTCGGCGGCCAGGATCTCCTCGCACACCCGCTCACCCGAGCGCACCGCGCCGTCCATGGCACCGAACGACGTCGTCGCCGTCTCGGTGCCGGCCCAGTGGATGCGGCCCACCGGTTCGCGCAGCAGGCGCCCGTACTGGGTGAGCACACCGGGAGCGAAGTGCGCGCACGAGCAGCCACGCGTCCAACGCTCCTCGGACCAGTTGATCTCCATGACTTCGAGCGGCGATGCCGCCTTGGGCCCGAGGCGGGTGGTCAGCATCTTCAAGAGCACCGAACGGCGCTCGCTCTCGGGCAGGGCCCATAAGGCCCGGGCCCGTGGTCCCGCCGAGTACGTGGCGATGACGCCGTGGGAATACCCGGGCTGCGTCGTGTCGAGCGTCACCTCGATGAGGTCGTCGGTCGCCACCGTCGCCCCCGACACTCCGTCGGCCCGCCAGAACGGTTCGTCGTAGATCGCCACCGTCTTCACCTCGGTCCCGGATGGGATCTTGTGGATCAGCAAGGCGTGGTCGCCGGGCAGGGCCGGCTCGAACCGGATCCCGGCCGCCAACGCCCGGGGGAGTGCCAACACGACGCGGCGGGCGGTCACGGTGGACGCGTCGGACACCACTTCGACCCGGTCGGCCTGCTGGGTCACGGCCGTGACCGGCGCACCCAAGATCACCGCGTCCCCGAGGTCGTGCGCCATGGCGGCAGGGATCTGACTCACCCCGCCGTCGAACTGCGAGTCCTGGTAGCCGCCGGCGATGTTCATCAGGGACTCAACGCCGCCGGCCGAGCTCACGAGCAGGAGCCAACTGAGCATGGAGACCTCGGACAGGTCGCAAGTGAAGCAGGCGCGCACCGTCGCCTCCACGAGGTCACGGGCCACCCTGGTCGGCACGCGCCCGGCGGTGAGCCACGCCCGCACTGACTGGGCGTCCCACTGCGCGGCGCGGGGCGCGTCCCACGGTGCGGCGGGAGAGACCTTCTTTGCCATCGAGCTCATCCGCGCCACCGCCTGGCCGGCACTGACGAGGGCGAGCGGGCTGATCTTGGGGATGTCACCGCGGTACCGCCTGACCTTCCCTCCTGTGGCCAGGACGGCGTCGCCCTCGACGAACGTCTTGAACGTGGTGACGCCGCTCTCTTTGGCCAGAGCGTGCAGCCGATCGTGGTTCGGCCCGATGAAGCAGCCACCCATGTCGACCGGGACACCCCCAGCTGAGGTCTGGGTCCATACCCGGCCTCCCACCCGGTCCCGCGCCTCGAGCACGACCACCGACTGACCGGCCTGGGAAAGGTGGCGGGCCGCCGTCAGCCCGGCGAGCCCTGCCCCCACCACACAGACGTCCGCTTCCAAGCTGTTTTCCGGCATCTCACTACCTCCCCACGACAGGAAAGGCTAACATGCGTGCTGCCCGCATGTAAACTGTACTTCCCATATACACACTCGCCGAAGGGTCCCACTAGGCGCCGTATACGCCCACAAAAAGGAACCCGCATCGGCCAGAGGACGACGATGACAACGCCCACATCCGAGGTCACCACCACCCGCCAGCCGCGCCGGACGCAGGCCGACCGTTCGGCCACCACGACCGCCGCCCTCGTCAAGGCGGCACGTGAGCTCTTCGCCGAGCAGGGTTTCGCCGCCACGAGCCGCGATCAGATCGCCGAACGTGCGGGCGTCACACGGGGGGCGCTGTACCACCACTTCGAGTCCAAGACGGCGGTCGCGGCGGCCGTGGTCGCCGAGCTGGAGGACGAGCTCGTCGAGCGGGTGGTGACCGCAGCCGCCGACGCCGACGACGTCAGGACGCAGCTGCACCTGGCCTGCCGCGCCTATATGGACGCCGCCGCCGACCCGACGATCGCCCGCATCCTCGCCGACGCGCCGGCCGTCCTCGGCGTGGCCGCGCTCCGCCAGTTCGACGCCGAGTCCTGCCTGCCTCTCCTCGAGGACGGCTTCGCGCGGGCGGCCGACGAGGGCGTGGAGGTGCCGGGCGACCCCTCCGTGGCCGCCGCCCTGCTCCTGGGCTTCCTCAACGAGGCCGCCGGGCTCATCGCCGCCGCACCGTTCAACCGCGCCCGCCGCGAGGCGGTGACTGCCACCGTCGACGCCTTCTTGACCAAGCTCTTCGGCTGAGCCCCGAATCCGACGCCCCGGCCCATTGAGCTGCGCCAGCCGCAGTGGGAGGATGGCCGCCACCAAACCAGGGTGGGGGCAACGATTCGAAGGAGCGCCATGTCCGACTTCGTCATGACAATCGCCGGAGAGCCGGCCGCGACCGAGGCCACGTTCGGCGTCAAGAATCCCGCCACCGGCGAGGTCTTCGCGCAGGCGCCCGAGTGCTCACGGCAGCAACTGGACGCAGCATTCGACGCCGCCGCCAAGGCGGGCCGCGACTGGAAGGCGAACGAAGCACAGCGCCGCGCCACCCTCAACAAGGCCGCTGAGATCCTCATGGCTGCGGGCGCCGAGCTCGGCCCGGTCCTCACGGCCGAGCAGGGCAAGCCCATCACCGACGCGGGCGGCGAGGTCTTTGCCGCGGGGATCTGGTGCCAGTACTTCGCCAACCTCGAAGTCCCCCAGCAGGTGATCCAGGACGACGACGGCGCCTTCGTGGAAGTCGTACGCCGTCCCCTCGGCGTCGTCGCGGCCATCACGCCGTGGAACTACCCACTGCTGCTGTCGTTCTGGAAGATCGCCCCGGCGCTCCTCGCCGGCAACACGCTCGTGCTCAAGCCGAGTCCCTTCACGCCGCTGACCACGCTGAAGTGTGGCGAGCTCCTGCGTGAGGTCTTCCCGCCCGGGGTCGTCAACATTGTGAGCGGCAGTGACCAACTCGGCGCCTGGATGACATCCCATCCGATCCCGAGAAAGATCAGCTTCACGGGCTCGGTCGAGACCGGCAAGAAGGTCAATATGGCGGCCGCGCCCGATCTCAAGCGCGTCACCCTCGAGCTCGGGGGCAACGACCCGGCCATCGTGCTCGACGACGCCGACCCCAAGACCGTCGCCGAGGCCATATTCAACGGCGCGTTCATGAACAACGGTCAGGTGTGCTCAGCCGTCAAGCGGGTGTACGTCCCCGAGGCGCTCTACGACGACGTCGTGGAAGGCCTGGCCGAGCAGGCGCGAGCGATCAAGGTGGGCGAGGGAAACGAAGAGGACGTGAAGCTCGGGCCGATCAACAACGAGCCGCAATACGAGCGGGTCAAGGAGTTGGTCGCCGACGCCCTCAGCCACGGTGCCACTGCGGTCACGGGCGGCAAGGCGATGGATCGCCCTGGATACTTCTTCGAACCGACCATCCTCGCCGGGCTCTCGGACGGCACGCGCATCGTCGACGAGGAGCAGTTCGGCCCGGCGCTGCCCGTCATCTCGTACCGCGACGTGAGCGACGCGGTCGACCGCGCCAACGCCACGAACTTTGGCCTGTCGGGCTCGGTCTGGGGAGCGGACGCCGAGCGTGCGGCGGGGGTCGCTGCCCAACTCGAGTGCGGCACCGCGTGGGTGAACACGCACCTGGCGCTCGCACCGAACCAACCGTTCGGCGGCTTCAAGTGGAGCGGCCTTGGCGTGGAGAACGGGCCGTGGGGCCTCGCTGAGTTCTCCGAGCTGCAGGTCATGTACCGAAAGAAGGGCTGACCAAACTTCAGCCGGGCTTCGAGTCACCCAGGGGCATCACGAGGGCGTCACTCGCCCGGCACCGATGAATTAAATCCGGTGCCGGGCGGTGACGACCCGCCCCGACGGGGTTGGTGTCTCAGGATCAGCTCGCCGTGGTGGACACGGAGCCAACCGTCCGTTCGCCACCTCAGAAGTCTGCGCGCCAAACATGATGATTCTGTAAGGGATCGGCCCTTCGAGGCCTGATCGGCAGCGGGAGATGCGAGGCTTGGGGGCGTGAGCACGGAGAACGGGACGGTGATCGTCGTCGAGGACGACCCCAACATCGCCGACCTGGTCGACCTGTACCTGCGGCGCGAGGGGTACCGCGTCCTGTTGGCTCCCGACGGCGAGAAGGGCCTCGAGGTATTCAGCCAGGCGGACCCTTGGATCGTCATACTCGACGTCGGCCTTCCCGGCGCCCGCGACGGCTTCGAGGTGTGTCGCCAGATCCGCGCCCGCAGTTCGGTACCCGTTCTCTTCCTGACCGCACGAGACGACGAGGTCGACCGCATCCTCGGCCTCGAGCTGGGCGCGGACGACTATCTCGTCAAGCCCTTCTCGCCCCGAGAGCTGGTCGCACGTGTGCGCGCCATCCTCCGCCGCACCCGTGAAGCACCTCCGGCTCAGGACGTCGTGAGTGTCGACACCGTCGAGGTCGACATGCGGCGGCGCGAAGCCCGCCGCGACGGGGAGGTCGTCGGCCTCACCACCCGCGAATTCGACCTGCTGGCCTTCCTGGCCAACAACGCCGGCCTCGCTCTTTCGCGCCAACAGCTGCTCGACGGAGTGTGGGGCGCGGACTGGTACGGCGACGAGCGCACGGTCGACGTCCACGTCGCCCAGCTACGAAAGAAGTTCGGCCCCGACTTCCCGCTTGCCACGGTGTGGGGCGTGGGCTACCGGTTCGGCTGACGATGCGCCGCCGCCTCATGCTCGCCATTGTTGGCCTCGTGGCCGTCGTGCTGCTCATCGCCGGTGTGGGCACCCTGCTGCTCACGCGCAACGCGGCGCGCAACCAGGCCCAGCAACAACTCGTCCAAGAGGCGAAGTCGCTCACCCAATCGAAGCTGGGTTCGGAATCTCTGCGGACGCTCACCGTCATCAAGGCCACCCTCACGCTCGAGAACGCCGACGTCATCCGCATAGACCGATTCGGAAACATCACGACGCCCCTCCCTTCGAACATCACACAAGGCGACGTCGACGTCGCCGCCGTCCAAAACGGCCAAACAGTCTCTGGACGCCAAGGCAATCTCGTCTACGCCATCTCGCCGGTCACGCTCTCTCAACAAGAGCTCCAAAAACTGGAAAATCGAGACCACGGAATCCCCTTTGAGGGCACCTTCGCCGTGCTGCTCACCCGCGACGTCGGCAATCTCGGCCCCAGTTGGGGCTACTTCATCCTCGCCGGCGGTGCCGCGCTCGTCATTGCCGCACTCATCGCCTGGCAGATGAGCCGACGCATGGCCCGTCCGCTCGTCGAGGCGACGCAAGCCACCGGGCGCATCGCGTCGGGCGATCTCGAGAGCCGCATCCCGATCCACAGGCACGACTACCCCGAATTCGCCTCGCTTGCCGGCTCCATCAACGACATGGCCCAGAGCCTGGAGGACAGCCGCGCCCGGGAGCGCCACCTCCTGCTCGCCGTCTCGCACGACCTGCGTACGCCGCTCACCTCCATCCGCGGGTTTGCTGAGGCGATCAAGGACGGGGCGATCGACAACAGCGAGCGGGCGGCCGACGTGATCATCGCCGAGTCCCGCCGCCTCGAACGTCTCGTGGGTGACCTCCTGGACCTGACCAAGCTCGAGGCCCACCAGATGTCCATCGCCATGCGCCCGACCGATGCGGTCGAAGTCGTCACGACGACGGCGGAGGGCTTCCGCCCGGCCGCCGCGAGAGACGGCATCGACATCGGATTGCGCGTGGACGGAGCGACCGACACCGAGCCACAACCGACCCTCAAGCCGGTGGCGGCCGATCCCGACCGGCTCGCACAGATGGTGGCCAACCTGATCGAGAACGCGTGCGCCTACGCCCGCAGCCGGGTCATCGTTGGCCTCACCGACGCTGGACCTGCCGGCGGGTGCGTCATCACCGTCGACGACAACGGGCCGGGTATCGCGCCGAGCGACCTCGAACGCGTCTTCGAACGCTTCTACCAAGCCGATCGTGGCCGGAACCGCCTGATGGGCTCGGGCCTTGGACTCGCCATCGTGGCGGAGCTCGCCACCGCTATGGGCGGGCGGGTGCGTGCCGTGTCGCCCTTCGGGCCCGACGGTGGCTCGCGCTTCGAGGTCTGGCTCCGCCCCTGGATAACAGCGGCAACCGAGCCCGCGCCGCCGGTTCCGACCGGGCCACGGGCTTGAACCGACTTTCGAGCTGCCGGTAGCTACTCCGACCGCAGCAGAACGGCGGTCGGGGTCCCCGCCGCGATCCGGGCGGGCTGCAGCGCCACGAGGTTGGCGAATGCGATCGCGCCGAGCGCTACCAACGTCACCTCCAGCACGGGGACGTCGGGCAGCGGCACCGCGTTTATCCCGCTGGCGAACAAGGTCCACAGCCATCGTCCCAGGGCGACACCGACCGGGACACCGACGACCACGCCGAGGACGGCCGCCGCCGTCGACTGCCACGCCACGGTGCTGGCTAGCTGACGGCGGGTGAACCCGAGCGCCTTCAGCAGCGCGAACTCGCGGCGACGCGAGCGCACCGAAGAAGTGAGTGTCAGTCCCAATGCAGAGATCGCCGCCAAGGCGAGCACGGCGGCCAGGAGGACGGTGGTGGACTTTGCGCTGTCGTAGCCGGCGATCTCGGCGGGACGGAGCGCGGCGACCACGCCGCCTATGGGGGCGTCGCCGTCGCTTGGCGCGTTGAGCCGCCGCGCAATCTCGTCGAGTGACGCCAACGCAACGGCAGGTCGAACCCCGCGGCGTACCGAGATGAACTCTGCCATCGGCCCGGCGACCGGACTGCCTTGCTGGTTGAGGTCGTTGCCGGAGAAGAGTGAGGATGCGACTACGGCGCCGGTACCCATCCCGATGGTGGCCTGCCCCGAGCCACCGATGGTCGGCAGCGTGGCCGTGCCGACGATGCGCAGCCGGTCGGCCCGTCCGGTATCGGTGTGCAACACCACCGTCTGGCCGACCTGCTTGTGCAGCGCAGCGAGCGTGGCCGGTCCCACGACGATCTGACCGGCCGAGCTGATGTTCTGACCCGACAGCAGCGAGGGCGTCACGGGAGCACCTGGACGCATGGCGAGCATGCTCACGCCCTGTCCGTCTACGGTGGCCGACTCGAAGTAGACGCCGGAAAAATGAGCGACGTCGGGGTCGTGCGCGAGGAGCGCCGCGGTCGCCGCCCCCGGCAGGTCCTCGGCGCCCGAGAAACCGGACAGGAGTGCATAATTCCAGTTCCATCCGTACTGCGCCGGCTGCGAGACCAACGAGTTGAGGCTCGAGCCGAACACGATCGTCGCCACGAGGAGGATCACGGCGAGGACCGCCCCCATCAACGCGGAGCGCAGCGGGGCCGAACGGCGGGACGCCGTGGCCCCGAGCGCCGCCTCCAGGCCCAGGCGCGCGTTGGGGGGAAGCCCGGCTGCTCCGGCGGCTCGGCCCAGCCGAGAGCCACCCACGGCGGGCGCGTCGCCTCTCCGGGCGACGCGGTGAGGGGCGGAACGGTAGGCGACCACCAACGCGCACAGACCGAGGCCCGCCACCAGGACGAGCGCGCCCAAACCGAGGACGGTCCAGTCAAAGGCCACCCCCTTGTCGGGGTACACCGATCGGACGGGTCCAATGGGCGCCAAAGGCGACAACGCGACTGCGACTCCGACAGCCAGTACGGCGCCGGCCACAAGAGATACGACGACACCGCCGAGGGCGTCGCCGGCTGTCATGGCCGGTCCGGCCCCGAGCGCGCGCAACACGGCGCGATCTGCGGCGTCGCGCCGGATGAGGCGGCTCAGTATCTGCCCGTTGATCACGAGGGCCGCCAGAGCAGCGACGATACCGAAGACGCCGAACGCGATCGCCTCAGGTCTGATCGTGCGTTCCGCTGTCGCCACGATCGGTGCGGCCGTCTGGAACCCTCCGAACTGCTCGAGGTGCGGCACGATGCGGGTGATACCGGCATCGACCGCGGCCGCGTGGCGAGGGCCGCCGTCGAGTTCCAGCGACATGTACGTGTAATAAGCGCAACACCCCTCAAGGCGACGAGTGAGCGCGGGGGACAGCACTCCGAATTGGTCGCCGAGCGCGTCGTCATCGCTCTGGACGACCTGTACGTCGTCCTCGATGACCCCGACGAGCTTCAGCGTGATGATCAGTTGCGGCTTGTTGATCGGGTACCCCGCGTAGTTCGGCGTGTTCACCTGCGCGTCGCTGAAGAAGGCGAGACGTACAGTCGAACCGAGATGCAGATCCGACGCCTTGACTGCGCCGGCAGACAACATGAACTCGTCGAGGCGCGACGGATCCAACAGCCGGCCATGCAGCACCGTGACGCGGTCGCTGCTGAGGTACTCACCGCCGGGACTGCCCTCCAGGGCGGGAGGCGCCTCGCCGGGAACCGAACCACTGCGCAGATTGGTCAAGAACTGCAACGTTCCGTCGAAGCCAACGATGGGCGTCGCCCGCTTGACGTAGGGCAGGTGCGCGATCTCCCTGTTGACGCGTGCGGAGAATCCGATGTTCGTTGACGGCAGGAATTCGTCGAAGGCCTGGGCGTCCGACGGGTTCGTGCTGGCCTCGTAGACGGGGAAGGACGACTGGGTCCGCCGCGCCCCGGCGATGGCGGCCATAGAGACCCCTCCGACCAGGCCGATGAGGACGACCAGCGACAGGTAGCCGGTCCAACGCCGGCCGAAAGTGGCCCGGAGGCGGTAGACGCTCTCGCGGAAGAGCGGACCGATCACTGCGGCCTCCCCGAGGCCAGCCCCAACCGGCCGCGCAGCCGCCTGACCCGCGAGTCGGTCATGCCCAGATTGTCGTCCCGAACTCGTGTGCTCCCAAGGTTGCTACCCCCTTGCAGCGGGTCGTGCTACCACCCACGACCTCGACGAAGGGCGCGGCTCGGATTTTTGCAAATAGGCAAAGTAACTTGCGTGTCTTTGCATTTGTGCGGGATAATGGAGACCGATGGCCGCCGACCCAGCCGAGGTGCTGACGCTCCCGGTCCTCACCGAGCGCCTCCCGCTCCCGCCCGACCCGGCGCTCAACCCTGTGCTCGACGCCGCAGCTCGGTGCCTGGCCCGACACGGGATCTCCAAGACCACGCTCAGTGACATCGCCCGCGAGATGGGCGTCGCCCCGAGCACCGTGTACCGCAAGGTCGGCTCCGTCGACAACGTGACGATGCTGATCTTCGCCCGAGAAGCCCAGCGTTTTCTTGAGCGCATTCCCGCCACGATCTCGACCGCCACAGGTCCTCAGGCGATCACCGCACTGATGACCGACGCCATCGAGACGCTCGCCAACGACCCGGTGGCCGCCAAGGTCCTCAGAGACGAAGGCGACTGGATGGGCCGCATGGTCACACGCCAGCTCGATCATCTTCTCGCCCAGGGCGTCGAAGTCGCCGCACCTCTCCTCGCCGCCGCGATGGCCGCCGGCCTCATCCGCTCACAGGATCCAGAGCGTCTGGCCCACTGGCTGCTTCGTATCGCTCTGGCCGCCTTGGTCGCTCCTCCTCCGGGCGACCTCCGATCCGCGCTCGACGATCTCCTGGTTCCGGTGCTCGAACGGTGACGTCCCTTGCTGTCGCCGATACCGGCCCCATCACACGCCTGGGCCCGGATGGCAAGGTCCCCGAGGAGCTGCACGACTTGCTCACGCCCGCGACGGTCTCGCTCGCCGGCGCCAACATCATCATGCAGCTGGCGCAGCTCCCCGTCGGGCGCGGTGTCGCCGAGAGCAAGGTCGACAGCGGGAACCTCTACAAGCACCCGATCAAGCGGGGCCGCACGACCTTCGGCTACGTGATGGTCGCCGTCTTCGGCAGCGACGAAGAACGCGCCGCCCTTGCCGCCGCGGTGACCGAGGTGCACCGCCAGGTCCGCTCGGCCCCGGGCGCTGCCGTGCGGTACACCGCGCTCGATCCGCAACTGCAGCTGTGGGTCGCCGCGTGCATCTACCGCGGCATCGAGGACGGCTACGCCCTCGTGCACGGGCCGCCGCGCCCCGAGCTGCTCGATCTCATCTACCGGCACGGCGCCCGCCTGGCCACCATGCTCCAAGTGCCGGCCGCCATGTGGCCGCCCGACCGTGCCGCCTTCGAGGCCTACTGGGCCGAGGCGGAAGCCGGCATCGAGATGGACGAGGTCACCCGCGACTATCTCTACGACTTCGCGTCGCTCGGATTCCTGCCCTGGCCCGTGCCAAAAGCTTTTGGGTGGTTCCATCGCGCCATTACCGCCGGATTCCTCCCGGCGGCCTTCCGTCGGGAGCTCGGCCTGGCGTGGGGCCCCCGCGAGCAGCGCGCCTTCGCGTTCAACCGCGGCTTCCTCCGCCTCGCCAACGCGATCACGCCGCGGCCCCTGCGGGCGCTTCCCTTCGACCTCTATCTATGGGACATGCGCCGGCGCATTCGCAACGGCCGCAACATCCTCTGACGTCCTTCTCGGCGGCCGGTCGCACCGACCGCCGCGACTCGTTCAGCCCTTGAGAAAGGTCGCTCCGAAAGCCTCGACCCACTCCTGCGGCCCGGGCGCCGGCGACCAGGCCGGCCCGACGAAGACCCAGTCCACGCCCAGTTGTTCGAGCTCGCCGATCCGATGCTTGACCCTCTCGGCGTCGCGGTCGAAGTCGTTGAGCCTCGGACCCGAGAAGCCCATGATCAGCTCGAGCTCCTCGTACCGCTCGCCGGCGAACTCCTTGAGCACTCCGAGGCGCTCCTGAAGTTGTTCGGTCGTCGTGACCGGAGGAGTCCTTGCCGTCTTCGCAACCGAGGCCGGAGCCGTCATCGGCATCCACCCGGCCGCGTAGGTAGCAGCGCGCCGCAGAGCAGCGTCGGAGTTGCCGCCCATCCAGATCGGGACCGAGCGGTTGCGCGGGGCCGGTAACGCTTGGATGTCGCGGGCGGAGAAGTGCCGTCCCTCGAACGTGAACGGCTCGCCCTTCCAGTGCAGCTGCATCACCTGGAGCGCCTCTTCGAAGAGGGCGTTGCGCTCCTTGAAGTCGACGCCCAATGCGAAGTACTCGGACTTGAGATACCCGGCACCCGCGCCCAGGTAGAAGCGACCCTCCGACATCCGGTTGAGCGTGGCCGCCGACTTGGCCAGGAGCAGTGGGTTCCGGTAGGGGATCACGCTGATGTTGGTGACGAGCGCGAGGTTCGTCGTGACGGCGGCGGCCGCCGCGAGGGCGACGAAAGGGTCGAGGCTCTGGTGCCCGCCCGTCTCGAGCCAGCGGCTGCTCGGTGCCGGGTGTTCGGTCAGCGCGATCCCGTGCCAGCCCGCTTTTTCGGCGGCTATCGCGAGGTCGGTCATCGCGCCGGCATCGAGCAGGTCGATGCCACTCCCGCTGGCCTCGGGGTACTGAAGGATGAAGCGCACCGTTCCCTCCCATGAATCGCTGGCGCCGTCGACGTGTGGCCGCTGCACCCTAGCGAGGCTGGAACGCAAAGGCTCATAAGGTCTACCCACCCTGAGAGAGCGGAGGCTCGATGGATCGACTCAATGGCAAGGTGGCGATCGTCACCGGTGGTGGTGGCGGCATCGGTGGCGCCACGGCGCGCGCCCTCGCCCGCGAGGGTGCGTCGGTACTGGTCGTCGACGTCAACGAAGAGGCGGCCGCCGCTGTGGCGGGAGGGATCCGGGACGCCGGCGGGGTCGCCGAGAACTTCAGAGCCGACCTGTCCCAAGAGCAGGACGTCGAAGCCGTCATTGCCGAAGTCGTGAAGCGGTTCGGGCGTCTCGACGTACTGCACAACAACGCCGCACTGACCGATTCGGACTTCCTCAGCGCCGACACCGCTGTGACGGAGCTGTCACTCGAGGTCTGGGAGCGCACACTCGCGGTGAATCTCACCAGTCAGATGCTCATGTGCAAGCACGCCGTGCCGATCATGGCGGACCAGGGCGGTGGCTCCATCATCAACATGTCATCGGGCGCATCGCTCAAGGGAGACCGCACGAGGACCGCCTACGGGGTCTCGAAAGCGGGCGTCAACGCGCTCACCATGTACGTCGCGACGAGCCACGGGAAGAAGGGCATCCGGGCCAACACGATCCTGCCGGGGCTGGTGATCACCGACGCCGTGCGGGCGCACCTGAAGGAGGAGATGGTGGCCTCACTCAGCAAGGCGACGCTTACGCCGTCGGTCGGTCAACCCGAGGACATCGCCGACGTGGTGGTGTTCTTGGCCTCCGACGAGTCCCGCTACATCACCGGGCAGATGCTCGCCGTCGACGGCGGCATGTCGGCCCACGTCGGGCTCGGCGACGGGTAGCGATTCGCCCGCACGAGTCCGCTCCCGCGTCGTCCTCAGGAAGAAGGCCCGAGAACGTACGTGCCGCTGTCCGGGTGGTGGTACCAGCCGCTGGCGGCGTGTGTGCCGCCGTCGACGTGGATGGTCTGGCCGGTGATGTAGCTCGAGAGCTCGCTGGCCAGGAAGATCGCCGCGCCGGCCATCTCGTCCACGTGACCGGCACGGCCCATCGGGACGGTCAGGCCGAACCGCTCCTGTTGGCCGGCGGGGTCGGGGGCGATGGCGGCCAGGCCCTCGGTCCAGGTGATGTCGGGGGCCAGGGCGTTGACCCGGATGCCGTGGGTAGCCAGCTCGAGTGCCGCGGTCTTGGTGTAGTTGATGACGCCCGCCTTGGCGGCCGCGTAGGCGGCGTAGCCGGGGGCGGCCCGCACGCCCTCGATGGACGTCACGCTGATGATGCTGCCCTTGAGCTGGTGCTCCACCATGGCCCGGGCGACCCGCTGCGTGCAGAGGATCACGTGCTTGAGGTTCGAGCGGTACAGCGCGTCCCAGCCGTTCTCGGTCGTCTCGAGCAGCGGCGAGTTGAAGACGCCGCCTGCGTTGTTGACCAGGATGCTCACGGGGCCGAGCTCCGCCACGGTGCGCGCCAGCGCGGCGTCCACTTCGGCCGAATCTCGGACGTCGACCTGGAGGCCCAGGCCGCCGACCTCTTCCCCCGCCGCGGCGGCCGTGTCCGCGTGGCGCTCCCAGATGGCGACCTTGGCGCCGAAGTCCCGGAAGCCGTTGGCGATGCCGCGCCCGATGCCCGAACCGCCGCCGGTGACCACGGCGACGCGGTCGGTGAGGAGGATGGACGAGGGGTCGAGCGCCACGTAGGGACAGTACAGTGAACCTGACGTCGGCGTCAGGTACGAGGTCGAAGACAGAGCGATGCCCCGGGCGCGGCCCGGAGCGGTCAGGGGGTTTGTGTGCCGAGGATCGAGCCGATTCCGATGGACGAGCTGGCGCCGGAGCCGCGCCGCATCATCGAGGAGGGGGTGGCCGACGGGCTCTACGCCACGCCGATCCCGCTCCAGATCTTCGCCTACAAGACGCAGCAGATCTTGATGACGAACGCAGCGCGGACGACGTGGGGCCAGAAGTCGCTCCTCGGGGGTCGCATCCTCGAGCTGCTGCGCATCCGCAGCGCGCAGTTGGGCGAGTGCCAGCCGTGCATGCAGTCGCGCAAGCACGACTCCATCACAGAAGAGGACGTGGCCTGCCTCGTGTCGCCGGGCGGATCGGAGCTCAACGACCAGGAGCGGCTCGCCGTCGAGTTCCTCGACCTGCTCTCGGCCGACCACCATGCCATGGACGACGAGTTCTACCGCCGGCTCGGGGAGCACTTCACGGCGGCGCAGATCATCGAGCTCGGGTTCGCCTGCGCCAACTCGATGGGACTGCACCGCTTCATCCACACGTTGGACGTCTTCGGGCACTCTCCGCCGGTCATCCCCTACAGCGCGGAACAGGTGGACTCCGCCATCGAGGAGCCCGCTTTGCACGGCGCACCGTGAGCCAGACCGTCCTGGTGACCGGGGCCACGGGCCTGGCCGGCGCCAATATCTGCAAGCTCCTGGTCGAGCGCGGCGACTCCGTGCGCGCACTCGCCCGTCAGACCGCGGACACCGGGCCGCTCACCGAGCTCGGTGTCGAGGTGGTCACGGGCGACGTCACCGACCGCGACGCGGTGATGCGCGCGGCACGCGGTTCGGATGCTGCCATCCACTGCGCGGCGTTGCTCGGCGGAGCAAGCCAGAACTTGGCCGACTTCGAGGCGGTCAACGTCGGTGGCACCAAGAACGTGCTCGACGCCGCCGAGGCGGTGGACCTTCGACGCGTGGTGGCCGTGAGCACCGGCACATTCTTCGACACCACGACAGGCCTCGACCGTGAGGACGCGCCGGTAATGAAGAATCCGAGCCAAGATCCATACACCGTGACGAAGATGGCCGCCTTCCTGGACGCGATGGAACGCGCTGCCAACGGCCGGGACGTCGTCAGCACGCATCCAGGCGCCATCTTCGGCCCCTCGCCGGTGGCGAGCAACGCGCTCGGCATGACGAGTTTCAACCGGGTGCTGCTCTCGGCAGCGCGAGGGCGTATCGAGAGATACATCAAGTTCCCCGTCAGTTGGGTGTTCGCCGAGGACATCGCCCGCGGCTGTCTCCTCGCCTTGGACAAGGGCGTCGCGGGGGAGCGCTACATGCTCGACGGTCGACCCGAGGACGTGGTGAGCACCGCCGAGGCCTGCAATCGCATGTGCCGGGTTGCCGGGCTCGACCATCATGTCGTCGATGTTGAGGCGTCCGACGACCCCGAGCTGGCGAAGGTCTTCGGGCCAACCCTGGTCGCCATCGCGAAGAAGGCCGCACGGGGAGCCCCCGAGCGCAAAACCCTCGAAGACTCCAAGACTTACAAGCGCCTCGGCTACGGCCCGATCAGCCTCGACGAGGGCCTGGCCGCTACTTACGAATGGTTCCGGGCCCTCGGGAAGGTGAACGCCGCCTGAAGCGGCCCGGGGCGCCCGGCGTCCTCAGGCGTCGCGGCGCACCATCAACCACCCGCCGATCAGCAGCGCCGCGGCGGCGTAGGCGGACATCACGCCGAAACCGACCCAGGGACTGAACGTCGGACCGATGTCGAAGGAGCGACCGGTCGATGTCATCGCGTTGATGATGACGAACGGCATGAACTTCAGGACGGGGTGGCCGATTGAGGACGGCAATGCTTCGATGATGAGCGGCAAGACGAGAAACGCGCCCACATACGCGGTGATGGCGCCCGCGGTGTGCCGGACGATGGCCCCGATCCCCAGAGCGAACAACCCGAACACCGGAACGAGAAGCCCACCGCCGACAACGGCGCGCAAGACGCCCGGCTGGCTCAACGTCGCGTGCGGGGCCGGGCTCGAGAGGAGCACCTGACAAAGGAAGAAGGCGCCAAAGGAAAGGACCTCGCCGACGACCACGGCCAGGGCGCCGAAGACGACAGCCTTGGCGGTGAGCACGAGGGGACGATGGGGGATGGCGCTGAGCGTCGCTCGAATGGTCACCGTCCCGTACTCGGCGCTGATGACCAGAACCCCCAGCACACCGATGACCAGTTCGCTGAAGAGAAGGCCCCGCAGGCTGAGGCCGGTCGGGTCGAATGTGAGCTTGTCCGGAAGGGAAAAGGTGTTCCACTGGTGCGTGACCGTGATGCCGGCGATCACCGCAACGCCGAGCGTGATGAGCGTCATGGCGAAGATGCTCCAGCCGGTGGACCGGACCGAGCGCATCTTGATCCATTCCGAGGCGAGGACGCTCGGGACGCGGACGCGTCGACCTTCGACGGGAGGCAGCGCGGAATGGGTCGGGACGGCAACCGTCACATTTCCTCCAGGGGAGCAGAGCCGGTGGCGGGTACGGGCTCGTGCAGTGGGAATGACTCGGCGTGGAATTCGACGCTGTCTCGTGTGAGCTCCATGAACGCCTCTTCGAGCGAGGCCGACTGCGTGGCGAGCTCGTGCAGGAAGATGCCGTTGGTGCCGGCCAGGTCGCCGATGTCGGGAGCGGACAACGCAGAAACCGCCAGCGCACCGTCGGCCTCACGCCGGACCACGGCGCCCTTCGCGCGCAAGAGCTCCTCCAGACGGCCGATCTCGGGCGAGCGGACCCGGACGAACTGGCTCGAGCTCTCAGCGATGAACTCCGCCGTCGACCCGGCCGAGATGAGTCTGCCCTTGCCTATCACCACGAGCTGATCGGCGGTCAGCGCCATCTCGCTCATGAGGTGACTCGAGACGAACACGGTCCGGCCCTCGGATGCGAGACCCTTGAGAAGGTTGCGAACCCAGAGGATCCCCTCGGGGTCCAAGCCGTTCACCGGCTCGTCGAAGAGCACGACCTCGGGGTCGCCGAGCAGGGCGGCTGCGATCCCGAGGCGCTGGCCCATGCCGAGCGAGAACTTGCCGGCCCGCTTGCGCGCCACCTTCTCGAGCCCCACCAAATCGAGGACTTCGGACACGCGGGAGCTGGGGATGTCGTTCGACCGGGCGAGGTACCACAAGTGGTTGTACGCGCTCCGCCCGGGATGGATGGCGCGGGCCTCGAGGAGAGCGCCGACCTCGCGCAAAGGGAGGGGCAGGTCGTGGAAGTTCCGGCCGTTGACGGTCGCAGTGCCGGCGTCGGCCGCATCGAGGCCCATGATGATCCGCATCGTCGTGGACTTCCCCGAGCCGTTCGGGCCGAGGAACCCCGTCACCTGACCGGGTTTGACGTCGAAGGAGAGGTCGTCGACCGCCACGGTGTCCTTGAAGCGCTTGGTGACGCCCCGGACTTCGATCACGTGTGGTGCTCGGTGTTCACGCTGCTCCCATGCTCTTCGTGGGCCCTTGGCCATCGGGACCGATCACGAACGCGTCCCGTCCCGACCGGGTTCTTCCATCATGGCCTCCGACGGATGGTCCAGGAATCCGTCAAAGGTCGGAATCACCCCTGACTGCGTTCGGGGTATGCCCTAGGGGTTTTCCCCTGGTCGTCCGGAGCGCAAACGGCTCGAGGACTCGAAGACGTTCAAACGGCTGGGCCCAGAGCCCGATCAGCCTGAAGGTGGCAGCCGGCTGACCCGTTGAACCCCCCTGGCACAACGACGACCCGAGGACAGCCGTTCGGGATGCCGTTGTCTCGTACTGCCGCTCGTGTGACGTGCTGCCGACCGCACGTGCGACTAATCGATCGGCGAACTTCGGTGCGTCTTCACTTCCACTGGATGGCGTTGACCCCATACACCCGGGACCACTTTGAGGACTCGTGCCCGATTAGGTGGGTAGTGAGTGCGGCCCCTCGAAACTGCTCGGGTCGCCGCGAAGAGGATCGGGTGGCATCGGTACGCCGTTGTATATTTGCGTTTCATGGGCGGCGGGTTGAGTGCGGTCATGCCGGTCAAACTGACGGGTCGGCACTATGCCAACAACGTTGGGTATTGCGACACACTCTTTAGTTCTTTCCGCCACTTCGGGCTCAAGGACATCTTCTCAGAGTTCTTGATCATCGTGGTGCCTGATGAGGCGGAGAGCGTTCGGGACTACGCGAATGCGTGGAGCGATTTTCCAATACGGATCATTTCGGAGGAGGAGTTGCTTCCGGTCTTCCGGCGCTACAACCGACCCCATCAGGTTCGTCCTTGGCATCGTCAGCAGATGATCAAAATCGCCTGCTCGTCCGTGGTGGCGTCTGGCACATATCTCAGCCTCGACCCTGACGTCATCGCGGTAAAGGACATGACTGCCGACGAACTCGTGCCTCACGGACTCCCTCTGCTTGATCAGGAGTCCCGCTCGGAACACCCCGAGTGGTGGATCGAGAGCGCCCGGCTTCTCGAAGTGGAACCGAACCTGAGCGAGCCCGGCGTTCACGTGACTCCGATCCTGTTCCGCTCGGAGGTGTGGGCGAGATGCTTCGCCCGCTTGGAGGAGGTGTGGAAGAGACCCTGGGATGAGACTCTGATCACAACTCCTGAAACGTGGACGGAGGCGACTCTGTACTACCTGACCCTGGAGAATTACTTCGTACCGTCGGCTGTCCATCGCATTGGGAGCGAACGCCGACTGCATTCGACGGTGGAATTCTGGATGAAGGAGGATTTCGACCAGAAGGATGTGTCCGCGTTCTTCTCTCCGGACAACCCGGGACTGTTCGGGGTCCTTTCGAGCAGTGCAAAAGTCGATCCACACGACACCGCCACTCGTCTGGCTCCCTGGATTCCGGTGACGATCCAGCCGTACACAGCGGAAGAATCTCTGCGGGCGCGCGCCGAGGAGCTCTCCGAAAAGGTCGTCCGTTACCTTCGCCTTCACCTTCGCTTCAAGCGCTGACCCTCCTCCCCCTTGGGGCCAATGCTGGCGGGAGTTAGCACAGCCGAGCCTGTCGGCTTCGGGTTTGGAAACAGCGCCTGCATGACACGCAACGGATTCACAAGTTGTCGTCGCTGCACAAATGTTGAGGGACTGTTGGGTAGGTCATGTCCCTCGAACAGCATGTGGCTGCACGTGGGTTGCACCCTCCGAAACCACTTGGTTGAGGCTACGACGGCATGGCCTCGTCGTTTCTGTGGCGCTTCTTGCCGCGTTGTTCGAAGGGGATAGTCCAAAAGGACCTTGGACTGGTGCGGCGATTGCGTCACCATGGGACAGGTACACAGGGGCTTCAGCCCCGCGACATCGATAAGGGCAAACCTCCCGCGAGGGGGGGACGCAAAGCTACGGGACTCGCCGAGTCAGCCGGGCCGCCGAACACGCAGTGGGCGCAGCGCACTTCGCAGGCGGCTCGATCCTGGTGGGTCGAGGGGGAGAGATGCGCAGCAGGGGGGAACGGCGTCGAGCCATGCCGCTCGTCGCGGGTTTGGGTGCAGCGCTCATGTCGGTTACCGGCATGTTCGGCGCGAGCGTGCTCAACGGGAATCCAGCCGACGCGGTGACATCGTCCCCCACGGCTGAGTACAGCGGGGGCCAGATGATGGCCGCCGACCCCAATGGTGGCTACTGGACGGTCGACGCTGCTGGTGCTGTCACGCCGTATGGCGGGGCCCCGGATCTCGGCTCGCCCGCGCACTCGAACATCACACTGAGCCAGCCACTTGTCGGCATGGCCGCCATGCCCGACGGGAATGGCTACTGGCTCGTCGCCTCCGACGGCGGCATCTTCAGTTACGGCGACGCCACTTTCTACGGTTCGACCGGCGCCATCCACCTCAACAAGCCCATCGTCGGCATGGCAACGACGCCCGACGGTGGTGGCTACTGGCTCGTCGCCTCCGACGGCGGCATCTTCACTTACGGCGACGCACAGTTCTTCGGCTCGACCGGCGCCATCCACCTGAACCAGCCCATCGTCGGCATGGCCGCCACCGCTGACGGCGCCGGCTACTGGCTCGTCGCCTCCGACGGCGGCATCTTCAGCTACGGCGACGCGAGTTTCTACGGCTCGACAGGCGCCATTCGCCTGGACAAGCCGATCGTCGGCATGGCCGGCACGCCGGACGGCGGCGGCTATTGGCTGGTCGCCTCCGACGGCGGCCTCTTCAGCTACGGCGACGCGACGTTCGAGGGATCTACCGCAGGAACCGACACAAGCGCTCTCGGGATCGTGGTCGACCCGCCCGATTGGAGCTATGCCCTCGTGTCCACCGGCGGAACCGCGACCTTCTTCGGTCGGAGGCACCACCCGACGAGCAACACGTCGAACAGCGGTTCGACGACCACGACCTCGTCCACGACCGCCCCGGCTCCGACGACCACGACGACCGCCCCGG
>DATMMN010000025.1:0-10446 GCA_035569675.1 Acidimicrobiales bacterium
CCTCTCCGAGGTTCAGGGCGCCGCGCTCGCCATGGGGCTCGGGGTCCTGGCGGTCATGATCGTCTGCGCCCGCATCAACCGGCGCATCCCCGGGGCCCTCATTGCGTTGGTCGGCTCCATTGCCCTCGTCAGCGCGTTCGACCTCCAGGCACACGGCGTCCCCGTGCTCGGCACGCTGCACGCCGGCGCACCGCACTTCGGCCTCACCGGCCTGTCGTGGACGACGCTCGGCAACCTCGCCCCGCTGGCCGCCGTCGTGGCACTCGTCGTCGTGACGCAGACCGCCGCCACGACACGCGCGTTTGCCGAGCAGGGGAGCTACGACATCGACGCCGGCCGCGATTTCCTCGCGGTCGGCGCCGGGAGCGTCCTCGCGGGCCTCGTCGGATCCTTCCCGGTGGACGCCAGCCCGCCTCGGACGGCCGCCGTGGTGAACGCAGGCGGCCGCACGCAGGCGGGTGCACTCGGCGCGGCCGCCTGCGTGCTCGTGCTGATCCCCGTCGCGGGCGTGCTGAAGGACGTCCCCCTCTCCATGCTGGCCGCGGTCCTCATCTTCATCGCGGTCCGCTTGTTCAAGTGGCGCGACCTCCGCTCCATCGCCCATTTCGACACGTTGGAGTTCGGGCTCGCTGCGGTGACGTTGCTGGTCGTCGTGCTGGTCGGCGTGGAACAGGGCATCGCCGTCGCCGTCGGGTTGGCCATTCTCGACCGGATCCGCCTCACCGCGCAGCCCCAGGTGCACCGCCTGGGCCATGTGCCCGGTACGACCAGCTGGACGCCCATGTCCACCGATGTCGATGCCGTGCCGGAGCCCGGGATGCTGGTCGTCCTCTTCGCCACGCCGCTTTGGTTCGCGAACGCCGTCCACTTCAGAGAAGAGGTCGAGCGCGACCTGGAGGACGCCGGCCCGTCGACGCGGGCGCTCGTCCTCGACACGATCGGCATGTCGGATCTCGACTACACCGGCGCGCACGCTCTGGGCCAGCTCCTCGACCGGTGCGAGCGCGAGCACATCGAGTTCGCCATCGCCCGCGCCGGGGACCACGTCCTCCGGAGCCTCGAGCGCAGCGGGCTGATGCAGCGCATCGGGCTCGACCACTGCTTCCCGACGGTCGGCGCCGCCGTCACCGCGCTCTCCGACGGCCGAGCGCCGGACCAATAAAACCCGTACCAGGCGATCCCTACAACAGCGCCCGCATCACCCCGTCACCCGATCCGCAGTTCCGCCCGCACAGGCCGGTGGTCCGAACCCCCGTCCGGCAGGACCTCCCCGTGCACCGGCTGCAGCGCCCCCCGCACGAGGATGTGGTCGATCTGGGAGTGCGGGCGCCACGCGGGCCAGGTCCGACCGACGACGGCGCGGCGCCAGCCCGGCATGAACAACGTCACCACCATGGGCCCCCACGTGTTCATGTCCCCGAGCAAGACCGCGTCGGCGCGCGCGCCGGTGCGCAGGAGTTCGCGCAGCTCGGCCCAGTTCCGGTGCGACCCGTAGTGGAGGTGCGACATGTGCGTCCCGGCCACGGAGACGGGATGCCCCTCCACCTCGATGTCCACCACCACGGCCGCCCGGTGCACGGCGTCCGAGCGCAACTCGCTCATCGGGAGCACCCGCGAGGCCTGAATCGGGAGGTCCGGCCGCACCAATACGGCAATGCCCCACTGCCCGGGCTCCGCCTCCTGCCACCGGGTCAACGCCTGCACCTTGGCCGGCTGCGGACGGATCCCGTCCATGAACAGCGCCCGGTTCCCCACCGTCCACGCCGGCTGCTTGATCCACGACGAGTCCGCAGTCGCCTGCGGCCGGACCCGGCGCCCCGCACCGAGCGTGTGCGCCACGATCTGGTAGCCGAGATGCGCGGCCACCTTCTCGGCCTGGCCCTGGTCCTCGCCCTCCGCCGTCCATGACTCCTCGAGCACGATGACGTCGGAGCCGAACGAGGCGATCACCTCGATGTAGTCGTACGGCCGGCCCCAGCCGTCCATCCCGCAGTGCATGTTGTAGTTGGAGACGGTGAGCACGATCCGCGCAGACGATAGGCGCCCGGAATCGCCGGTTACCATCGTCGGGCGTGGCCGCCGGGGAAGTCGACACCGACGACGGCGACGCCCATACGTACCTAGCCGAGCGACTCCGCCCGTTCACCACGACGATCTTCGCCACCATGTCGGAGCTCGCGACGGCGACGAACTCCGTCAACCTCGGCCAGGGCTTTCCCGACACCGACGGCCCGGCCGAGCTGAAGGAGATCGCGGCGCACGCCATCCGCCACGGCGACAACCAATACCCGCCCAGTGCCGGCATCCCCGAGCTGCGCCGCGCCGTCGCCGCGCACCAACGCTCCTGGTACGGCCTCGACCTCGACGCCGACACCGAGGTCCTCGTCACCGTCGGCGCCACGGAGGCCATCGCCGCCACCTTCCTCGCGCTCTGCGAGCCCGGCGACGAGGTCGTGATGTTCGAGCCGTCCTACGACTCCTACGCTGCGTGCGCCTCGATGGCCGGCGCCGTCCCCCGCCTCGTCCGCCTGCACCCGCCCGACTGGAGCTTCGACCCCGACGAGCTCGCCGCGGCGGCCGCCCGTCCCCGCGCCCGTCTCCTCCTCCTCAACACCCCGCACAACCCGACGGGCAAGGTCTTCTCGGCCGACGAATTGGGACAGGTGGCCGCCCTCTGCCGGGCCCACGACCTCCTGGCGGTGACCGACGAGGTCTACGAACACCTCGTCTTCGACGGCTCGCACGTCCCGCTGGCGACCCTGCCCGGCATGCGCGGGCGCACCCTGACCATCTCCTCGGGCGGCAAGACGTTCTCGTTCACCGGCTGGAAGGTCGGCTGGGTCAGCGGCCCGCCCCCACTGGTCGCCGCCGTGCGCGCCGCCAAGCAGTTCCTCACCTACACGAGTCCGGCCCCGCTTCAGCTCGCCATCGCGCACGGCCTCGGCTTCCCGCCTGCCCGTATCGCCGAGTTCGCCACCGAGCTCGCGGCCAAGCGCGACCTGCTCTGCGACGGCCTGTCCGGTCTCGGCTACACCGTCTTCCGTCCCGCGGCGACGTACTTCGCCACGACTGACATCGCTGCCGTCGCCCCCGGGCTCAGCGCCCAAGAGTTCTGCCTCGGCTTGCCCGGGCGCTGCGGCGTCGTCGCCATCCCGAGCTCGGTCTTCTACGACCCGGCCGACCCCGACGCGGGTCGCACGCTCGTCCGCTGGGCCTTCTGCAAGCAGGACGCCGTGCTGCGCGACGCGATCGCCCGCTTAGCATCGTGGGCAGCATGACCATTCCTCTCGCCTGGGTCGACGCCTTCAGCGACGCGCCCTTCGGTGGCAACCCGGCGGGTGTCTGCCTGCTCGACGAGCCCCTCGACGAGGCTCACATGCAGTCCATAGCCTTCGAGCTCGGCATCGCCGAGACCGCCTTTCTCGTCCGGGACGACGAGCCCGCCACCTTCGGCCTGCGCTGGTTCTCGCCGGCCACCGAGATCGACCTCTGCGGCCACGCCACGCTGGCCTCCGCCCATGCGCTCCGCCAGTGGGGGGCCGTTGACGGGACCACGACGCTGACCTTCCACACCAAGAGCGGGCCCTTGCACGCCAGCTTCGACGACGACCGCGTCGTCCTCGATTTCCCGGCCGACCCGATCACCGCGGCACCGCTGCCCGAGTGCGTACGGACGCAGTGGCCGGACTCGGTCGTGCACAGCGGCCACACCTCTTTTTTCACCTTCGTGGCGCTCTCCTCGGCGGAACGCGTGCGCGCCTACGAGCCCGACCTCGACGCCATCGCCGCCACGGGGGACAAGGCGCTGCTGCTCACGGCGGCGGCCGAGCCCGCATCGGGCGCCGACTACGTGCTGCGGGTCTTCGGTCCGAACGTCGGCATCCCCGAGGATTCGGCCACGGGCTCGGCCCAATGCTCGGCCGGCCCGTACTGGGCGGGCGAGCTGGGACGCAGCGACCTGGTGGTGCGCCAGCTCTCCCGCCGGGGCGCCACGCTCTACGTGCGGCCCGAGGGCGAGCGGGTCCGGATCGGTGGCCACGCGACCACGGTGGTGATGGGTCACCTGTGCTAATCAGTCCCACCATGGGCGCCACCACGGCGGACGTGCGGGCACTCGTCGAAGGTCACGAGCCGGCGTCGCCGCGGGAGGCCGCGGCCAAGGTGCGCTTCCTCCAGGAGTTGTCCGGGCTGTCGGCGCCGTGCGACGAACACGCCGACCCGACGCACGTGACCGCCTCGGGCATCGTGGTGGGAACCCGCGGCACGGTGCTGCACCTCCACAAGCGCCTCGGTATCTGGATGCAGCCAGGCGGACACATCGACGCCGGTGAGGCCCCCGATGTCGCCGCCCGGCGCGAGGCGACCGAGGAGCTCGGCCTGGCCGTCGAGCACCCGGCGTCGGGCCCACGCCTCATCAACGTCGACGTGCACGACGCCGCTCTCGGCCACACACACTTGGACCTGCGGTATCTCTTGCTCGCCGGCGACGACGATCCGCAGCCGCCGGCGGGCGAGAGCCCCGACGCTCGCTGGTGCACGTGGGACGAAGCGATGGCCATGGCCGACGCCGCGTTGGCCGACGCGCTGCCCGTGGCCCGTGCCGCCTACGAGGCCGGCGAGGCGGCCGAGGCCAACCGGAGTCTGTCGTGAGCGACACGTTCACGCACCTGCTCGCGGTGCAGGACCTCGACACCTCGATCACACAGATGGAGCATCGGCGGGAAGCGCTGGCCGAGACATCTGGCCTGGCCGTCGTCGAGGCCGAGCTGGCCGGCCTCGCGGCCGAGCACGCCGATGCCGCCGCCCGGCGCGCCGCGCTGACGGCGACGCAGAAGGGGCTCGAGGAACAGATCGCCGGTATCACGGAGCGACGCGACCTGGTCGAGAAGCGCCTCTACGCCGCCACGGGCTCGGCGGCGCGCGACCTGCAGGCGATGAACGAAGAGGTCAAACACCTGACGGACCGCCGGGCCGAGCTCGAGGAGCTCGAGCTGGTCGCCATGCTCGAGGCCGATCCGATCGACGCCGAACTCGCCGCGTTGCGGGCGCGGATGGACCCGCTCGACGTGAGGGCAAGGGAGTTGCACGAACAGGTCGAGCAGGAGCGTCTCGAGCTCGATGCCGCCATCGCCTCGGCTACCGGCACACGTGCCGCCGAGGCAGCCCAGCTGCCGACCGCTCTGTCCGATCGCTACGAGAAGCTCCGCGCCCGGATGAAGGGGACGGGCGCCGCGCGGCTGATCGGGAGCCACTGCGACGGGTGCCACCTCGAGCTTCCGTCCATGGAGGTCGAGCGCATCCGTGGGCTGCCGGCGGGAGAGGTCGCGACGTGTGAGCAGTGTGGCCGCATCCTGATTCCGACCTGAGGGGCGAGTACACCCCGTGCTGATCCTGGTGCGCCACGGCGAGTCGGTGGCCAATGCGCAGGGCTTGTTGTTAGGACGCACCGATGCGGTATTGACCGAGACCGGCCGGGTCCAGGCGGCCGCGGTGCCCACCCTGCTCGAGCGCCCCGTCGTCGATCTGCGCTCGAGTCCGCTCCGCCGCGCCGTCGACACGGCCGAGCTACTCGGGCTCGGCCTCCCCGTGGTCGTCGACCCGCGTTGGATCGAAGTCGACTACGGCGAGTTCGAGTGCCAGCCGTTGGGCGATATCCCCGCCGACGTGTGGCAGAAGTGGCAGCGGGACCGAGACTTCTGCCCGGCGGACGGCGAATCGCTGGCGGAAGTGGACCTCCGGATCGCCGACGCCTGCGAGGAGCTGTTCGCATCCGACGGGGCAGGGGCACGACGCGCCGACGGCGACGTGGTGGTCGTGAGCCACGTCACCCCGATCAAGGCGGCGGTGGCCTGGGCGCTCGGGACACCCGATCTCTACTGGCGGCTCTACCTGCGGACAGCGTCGGTGACCCGGATCAGCTGGAACCGCGACGCCCCCATCCTGCACGGATTCAACGAGGTGGCGTTGGCGCCCGGGCGGAGCGGGACGCCACAATCACGCCGTGCCTGAGACCCCCCACGCCGCGCCGACCGTCGCCTCGTTGCGCCCGCAAGCGGGCAGCGAGGAGTTGCCGGTCCACCGCCGCACGATCGAGATCGAGGTGTTCGTCCGCGACCAGCACCTCGTCGTCATCGGGACCCTGGCCGACGTGCGGCCCTGGGCGAGCGGCGAGTTCGGCCCGCGGGAACTGCATCGCATGGAGTTGGCGATCGTGGTCCGCCGCTCCGACTTGATGATCACCGACGCGGTCGCCGACATGCAGACGTTCCCGCATGCCGAGTGCACGGACATCGAGCCGAAGTTCTCGGAGTTGATCGGCCTGTCGGTCGCACGGGGCTACACGTCGGCCGTGCAGGAACGTTTCGGGCGCGAACGCGGCTGCAGCCATCTCGAGTTCCTGGCCCGCGCCGTCGGTCCGGCCGTCGTCCAATCGGTGACGTCGGCGGCGGCGCAGCAGTTCGAGAACGGCGAGGGCTATCCGGGCGGTGAGCGGGCTCTCGGCTTCTTGACCAATACGTGTCACGTGTTCATCGAGGACGGGCCCGGTTCGCAGAAGATCGCCATCGGCTGGCGGCCCGGCATGTTCGGCTATCCGGCGCCGACAGTGGCGGAGATCCGCCGGCGGATCGCCGAGGGCGACTCGGGAGGAGATCCCGTCTTCTAGCTCACGACGGGAAGCGGAAGGGACCTGAGTCGAGGCGGGCGCCCGCCCGTCAGGAGACCGCGACGGCGGGCACGCCGATTTGGGCGCCGCGCCGGGCGGCGACCGTGGGCGCGCACAGAGCCTCGAGCATCCGGGTCATCACCCGCCTCGCGCCGCGGGCCTGCAACAGCGAGACGGTGCGCAGGCGTTCCCACGCCTCCCAGGAGGTCGCCACGTCCATGGCGTCGAGGATTTCGAGACGCGAGCCCGTGGGGAGGGCACCCAGTTCCCGCGCGAACGTCTCCTTGAGGTTCTCCAGCAACAGTCCGTCAGCGGCGGCGACCGTGGCCGTCACTCCGTTCGACGAGGGCATCCGACGCACGAGGGCGCGGCGGATCGGCGAGATCTCTTCGTAGAGCGCGGCGCGGTGGGCGACGGTGCGCTCGAGCCGCGTGGCCAGGGAGAGCTTGGAAGAGACGCGGGGCATCGCGGACCACTGGCGCCGCAGCTGCAGCGCGGCCACGTAGTGGTAGAGGTCGTCCATCTCGGTGAAGTGGTGGAACACCAGGCGCAGCGACACGCCGGCCCGCTGGGCCACGGCCCGCGCCGTGGGTTCCGGGTCGCCTTCGCGCAGGAGCTCTATGAGGGCTTCGGCCACGTTGCGCCGCGTGCGCAGCCCCCGAGCGACACGGCCGTCGGTCACCGTCGACTCCGGGGCGTTCTCGGCGTCGATCTCGGCCCAGGCGAATTCCGGCCGCAAGAGATCGCCTGCGAGATTTCCGATCTTCATGTCCCCACCGCTTGTTCCGCTCGTCGCCAGATTCGAGCTCGGAGTCACCGAGTGCACCTTCCTGCCTGTTACAAAAGAGAATCAAACGGTCGCTTGATACTTGCGCCCGGAGATGGCAGACCGGCGAGGGGACGTCCCACCAGGGACGCTGACCACCCGCTCCAGGTGTCACAGGCTCACATGCCACAATCCCTGTGTCAAAAGGTAATTTTGGGTTCGGCCGCGAGGTGCTAGGCAATCGGGCCAGCAAGCCGTATCAGGGGGGACGTCGATGATGGCGCTACGGGCCAGGTCTACACGGACGGTGGTCGGAGTCTTGGCGGCACTGGCCGCCCTGGTGCTGGCGGGCTCGGCGCTGGCGGACTGCTCGACCACTTCCTCCACCGTCCTGCTCGTCGGCACGTACCAGGGCAAGGCCGGGCAGTACTCCTCCATCCAGGCGGCGGTCGACGCGGCTCAGCCGGGAGACTGGATTCTCGTTGCCCCGGGCGACTACCACGAGGCCGACGACGCCCACGTGACCTCGGCCGCGCAGCTGTCGACGGGTGACCACGGTGGCGTGGTCGTGACGACCTCGAACCTCCACATCCGGGGCATGAGCCGCGACACTGTCGTTGTCGACGGCACCAAGGCGGGGTCGTCGGGCCCGTGCAGCGCCGCGCCGCAGGACCAGAACCTCGGTCCTGTGGTGGGCGGCAAGGCCCAGGGCCGCAACGGCATCGTCGTGTGGAAGGCGAACAACGTCAGCATCGAGAACCTCACGGTGTGCAACTTCCAGGGCGGTGCCGGCGACTCGGGCAACGAGGTCTGGTGGAACGGGGGCGACGGCTCCGGCAAGGTCGGGCTCGCCGGCTACAGCGGCAGTTATCTGACCGGGACGACAAGCTTCTTCGCTACCGAGAGCACAGCGGCGGCGTACGGCATCTTCGCGTCGAACGCACAGGGCCCGGGGAGTTGGAACCAGATCTACGGCAGCAACATGAACGACTCGGGCATGTACGTCGGCGCCTGCCTGCAGGTGTGCGACGTCACCATCGACCACGCCTGGATGGAGAACAACGCCCTCGGTTACTCCGGAACCAACTCGGGCGGCTCCGTCGTCATCGAGAACTCGCAGTTCGACAACAACGAGGACGGCGTGGACACCAACAGCCAGATCGCCGGTGACCCACCGCCGCCCCAGAACGGAGCGTGTCCACACGGTGGCACGAGCCCCATCACGCACACCCAGTCGTGTTGGGTGTTCATCCACAACAACGTGCACGACAACAACAACCCCGACGTGCCGCAGGCCGGCAACGCGGCCGCAGGCCCGATCGGTACGGGCATGACGCTGTCGGGCGGGCGCAACGACACCGTGATCGACAACACGTTCGCCAACAACGGCGCGTGGGGTACCCTGTTCGTCCCGTACCCGGACTCGGGCACACCGTCGCTCAACCAAAAATGCGCGAACTACGGCGGCTTCCAGATGAGCGGCCTCGGATGTGTCTTCGAGGACACGAACGACAGGCTGGCGGGCAACACCTACGTCAACGACGGCTTCTTCGGCAACCCGACGAACGCCGACTTCGGCCAGGTCGTCCTTCACAGCGGCCTGCCCTCCAATTGCTATGTGACCAACACCGCGCCGAAAGGGGCCGCGCCGCCCTACCTCGAGGTGTTGCAGCCCACATGTGGTGTGCCGTCGAAATCCACCAATCTCGACGGCGCGCTGGTCACCCAGGTCGAGTGCGACTCCGGCCTGGCGTCTTGCCCGGCGGGGACGCACTACCCGGCAAAGACGGGCGTGCATCTCGAGCCGTTGCCGCTTGGCCTGCCGACGATGCCCGACCCGTGCGCCGGCGTGCCTTCGAACGCGTGGTGCGCTCCCAGTTCGTCGATGGCCGGTACGACGCGGCACGGGGGTCACGGTGGCCCGGTCTCGAGCGCCCGGGTCGCGGCCGGCGTGGCCTACCTGCGGGCCGCGCTCTAGCGGTCAGCCGGACGAGGTCGAGAGGACGCGCCCGGCCTCCAGCGTGATGCTTTCCTCGCACCGGGCCGCCTCTGCGGCGCGGTGCGTGATCAACAGGACACTGCGCGCACCGGCGGCGGCGAACACACCGTCGACCAGTTGGTCGGCCAGGGCGGCGTCGAGCCCGCTGGTCGGCTCGTCGAGGATCAACAGCGGTCCGGGCGCGAGCAGGGCGCGGGCGACGGCCAGACGCCGCCGCTCACCCCCCGAGATCGCCACGCCGTCCTCGCCGACCGGGGTGTCGAGGCCTTCGGGCAAGGTCGAGACCCAGTCGGCCAGCCGGGCGGCGCGGAGCGCGGCCTCGATCTCCTCGTCGGTCGCGTCGGGCCGGCCCAGGGTGACGTTGGAACGCACCGTGCCGGCGAAGAGCTGGGCGCGCTGGTCGGCCAGCGCCATCGCGCCGCGGACGTCGGCCTGGGCGCACCGCGTCACGTCCGTCCCGCCGAGGGAGAGCGTGCCCGACTCGAGCGGCCAGTAGCGCAACAGCGCGTTGACGAGGCTCGACTTGCCGGCGCCGCTCGACCCGGTCACCGCCAGCCGGCCACCCGACGCAAGGCGCAAGGTCACACCGTCGAGAGCGAGCGGCAGATCAGGTCCGTATCGGAGCGCGGCATCGTCGAACCGCACCTCGGGCACGCCCGCACCGACCCGTTCTGCCTCCGCCGGGTCGTGCACGGGCACCGGGACCGCGTCGAGGGCGTAGAGGCGATCGGCCGCGGCCCGCACGGAGAGCGCCCGCGCGACGGCGAGCGGAACGCCGGGAACGGTCTCGAAGGTCGCCAACGCGGCGAGCGGCAGCACCGCCACCATCACCTGGCCGATGCGGTGGTCGTGGACGGCGACGACGCCGAGGGCCAACACGGTGGTCACCGCGACGGCGAGGCAGACCTGGATCACGAGGGCGGAGGCGGCGGCAATGCGGGCATGGTGGCGCTCGACGGTGTCGGCTCTGGCCCCCAACGCCTCGATCCTTTCCAATGCGGCGCCGTCGGCCCCGAA
>DATMMN010000026.1:0-7834 GCA_035569675.1 Acidimicrobiales bacterium
GCGTTCACGGAGTTGGCGGCCCGCTGCGACGCGGTCGCCGTGGTCGGTCTGTCGATGGGCGGCAGTCTCGCGGTCTGGCTGGCCGAGCATCGCCCGGAGGTGGCGGCGTTGGCGGTGGTGAACCCCCTGGTGACCCCGCCCGACACGGCGACGACGGGGTTCATCGAGGCGATGATCGAGGGCGGCGACGAGATCGCGCCGGGCATCGGCTCGGACATCGCGCTGGAGGGCTCGGTCGAGTCCGCCTACCCCGAGCTGCCCCTGCGGGCGGCGCTGTCCCTCTTCGAGGGTGTCGAAGAGGTCGAGGCGAAGCTCGACTCGGTGACGTGCCCCGTGTTGCTGTTCACGAGCACGCAGGACCACGTCGTCGACCCCAAGTCGAGCAACGTGCTCATGGAGCGGGTGAAGGGGCCCGTCGAACAGGTCGTCCTCGAGCGGAGCTACCACGTCGCGACGCTCGACTACGACAAGGACGAGATCGAGGCACGCACCGTCGAGTTCCTCAGCGGCGTGCTCACCGCCGCGCGTCCGTGAACGACGAGAGGGTCACGAGCTCGCTCAGCCGGGACGACGTCGTCCACGTCGCGCACCTGGCGCGCCTGGACCTGACCGACGAGGAGGTCGAGCTCTTCACGGCCCAGCTCCGCACGGTCCTGGACCACGTGGCGGACGTCGCCTCGCTCGACCTCTCCCATCTGGAGCCCTCTTCGCACCCGATCGCGCTCGAGAACGTGCTGCGGGCGGACGAGCCTCGTCCCAGCCTCGACCGCGACGAGGTCCTGGCGGCCGCACCCGCCGTCGAGGACCACCGCTTCCGGGTGCCGCGCATCGGCGGGGAGGCCCCGTGACGACGGCGGTGTCCCTAGCCGCGGAGGTGCGGTCGGGCGCGCGCTCGGCGCGTGACGTCACCGATGAAGCGCTCGCCGCGGTGGCGGCGAATGACGACCGCTTCCACACCTTCCTCGACGTGATGGAGGACGAGGCGCGGGCGCAGGCCGATGCGGTCGATGCCGCAGTGGCCGCCGGCCGCGACCCCGGACCGCTGGCCGGGGTGCCGGTCGCCTTGAAGGACAACCTGTGCACCCGCGGCTTCGCCACGACGTGCGGGTCGCGGATCCTCGAGGGATGGCGGCCGCCGTACGACGCGACGGTTGTCGAGGTGCTGCGGCGGGCCGGGGCGGTCGCCGTGGGCAAGACGAACATGGACGAGTTCGCCATGGGTTCGTCCACCGAGAACTCCGCGTTCGGCCCGACGCGTAACCCTCGCTGCACCGAGAAGGTCCCCGGCGGCAGCAGCGGCGGCTCGGCGGCTGCCGTAGCCGCCGGCTTCGCCCCGCTCGGCCTCGGTTCGGACACCGGCGGGTCGATCCGACAGCCGGCCGCGCTCTGCGGCGTCGTCGGGATGAAGCCGACATACGGCCGGGTGTCGCGCTACGGGTTGGTGGCCTTTGCGAGCTCGCTCGACCAGATCGGGCCCTTCGCCACCACGGTCGAGGACGCCGCGTTGCTCTACGACGCCATCGCCGGCCACGATCCGATGGACAGCACGTCGCTGCCGTCGACGCCCGAGCCGACGTTGCCCGGCATCGGAAAGGGTGTCGAGGGGATGCGGATCGGGCTGTGTCGCGACCTGGTCGACGGGTGCGCGGCCGATGTGGCGGCGCGGGTTCAGGAGGCGGCCGATGCGCTGGCGGCCGCCGGGGCGAAGGTAGAGGAGGTCTCGGTGCCCGAGTTCTCCTATGGCCTCTCGGCGTACTACCTCATCGCACCGGCCGAGGCGTCCTCCAACCTCGCCCGCTACGACGGCGTCCGCTACGGGTTGCGGGTCGACGGGGCCGACGTCGAGGCGATGAACACCGCAACCCGGACGGCCGGGTTCGGGGCGGAGGTGAAACGCCGCGTCATGCTCGGGACGTACGCGCTGTCCGCCGGGTACTACGACGCCTACTACGCCCAGGCGCAGCGGGTGCGGACGCTCGTCATGCAGGCCTTCGACCGGGCCTACCAGTCCTACGACGTCCTGCTCGGCGCGACGGCGCCGACGACCGCGTTCGACCTGGGGGCGAAGGTCGACGACCCGATGGCTATGTACATGAACGACGTCTGCACGATCCCGTCCAACCTTTCGGGGCATCCGGCGATCTCAGTGCCCTTCGGCACGGGCGAGGACGGCCTGCCCGTCGGCGTGCAGGTCCTGGCGCCCGCGCTCGGCGAGGCGATGTTGTTCCGCGTCGCCCGCGTGGTGGAGGCGCACGCACCATGACCGAGTGGGAGACGGTGATCGGGCTCGAGGTGCACAGTGAGCTCGCGACGAAGACGAAGCTGTTCTGCGGGTGCCGCAACGCGTTCGGCGACGAGCCCAACGTCAACATCTGCCCCACCTGCATCGGGCTCCCGGGCGCGCTGCCGGTGCTCAACGAGCAGGCTGTCGAGCTGGCCATGCGGATCGGTGCGTCGCTCCACTGCGATATCCGGCCGTCGGAGTTCTCCCGCAAGAATTACTTCTATCCCGACCAGGCCAAGGACTATCAGATCAGCCAGTACGACCTGCCCCTGAACGTCGACGGGTGGTTGGATCTGCCCGACGGGTTCCGGGTGGGGGTGACGCGGGCGCACATGGAGGAGGACACCGGCAAGCTCACCCATGTCGGTGCGAGCGGTCGCATCAACGCGGCTGACCACGCGCTCGTCGACTACAACCGATCGGGCGTGCCGCTGGTCGAGATCGTCAGCGAGCCCGACATGCGCACGTCGGCCCAGGCGCGGGCGTATGCGTCGGAGTTGCGGGGCATCCTCGTCGCGACCGGCGCGTCGGACGGCCGCATGGAGGAGGGGTCGATGCGGGTCGACGCCAACGTCTCGGTCCGGCCGGCCGGGAGCCGCGAGTTCGGCACCCGGTGCGAGATCAAGAACCTCAACTCGCTGCGTTCGCTCGGACGGGCCATCGACTATGAGGTGGCGCGCCAGATCGCGCTCCTCGAGAGCGGCGGCGTGGTGGCCCAAGAGACCCGCCACTGGGACGAGTCGGCTGGGCGCACGGAGGCGTTGCGGTCGAAGGAGGAGGCCAACGACTACCGCTACTTCCCCGAGCCCGACCTGGTGCCCTTGGCGCCCGACGCGGCCTGGCAGGACCGGGTGCGGGGCTCGCTCGGGCCGATGCCGGCCGATCGGCGCGCCGTGCTGGTGGCCGCACTCGGTGGCGACCCCAGCGCCGCCGAGGTCGATCAGATCAACGCGGTCGTCGACCTGGGTCTCGACGGCCTGGTGAACGCTGCGTCCGATGCGGGTGCGCCCGCCGCGCTGGCGCTGGTGCGCGCAGCCAACGAGGTCGCGGCGCAGAGCGAGGCCGGGTTGCGCCTCGACGCCGCAGCGTTCGCGTCCCTGCTGACCATGGAGGCGGGCGGGACGTTGTCCGCCACCCAATCCAAGGCCGTTCTGGGGGCGCTGCTGGAGCGGGGCGGGGGAGACCCGGCGGCTGTCGCGAAGGAGATGGGCTTCGAAGCCATGGCCGCCGGCTCGTTAGCCGCCGTGGTCGACGAGGTCGTCGCGGCGAACCCCGGCGAGTGGGCGCGCTTCCTCGACGGCGACGACAAGCTGATGGGCTTCTTCACCGGCAAGGTGATGGAGGCCACGGCCAAGAAGGCAAACGGAAAAGACGTTGCGGCCGAGCTCCGTCGACGCCGCGGTTAGGACTCGAGCGGCTCTTTCGAGTAGCGGTCGAGCGTCGGGCCGACCCAGCGTCCGATCTGCTTGGGCGACGCCGTGGACATGGGCGGTACGCGGAGGATGTAGCGGGCGAAGGCCAGCCCCATCAGCTGCGACGAGACCATGGCGGTGCGGCGCCGCCTCAGCGCTTCCGTCTCGCCCTCGTTGCGCCGGAGGACGCTCCAGACGCGGTCGTTGATGAATTCGCGCATGGCGTCGGCCACGTTGCTCGAGGCGGCCATGGCGGAGAGGCACGAGGCGAACGACGACCCGGTGCCCTCGGCGCGGTCCCACATGGTGAGGAAGCCCTCGATCGTGCGGGCGCCCGAGTGTTCCGTTCCGGCGGCGTGCTCCTTCACCTGCCTCGGGTCGAAGGGCAGGGCCATGGCGGCCACGAACAGGCTGGCCTTGCCGTCGAAGTAGTGGTGGACGAGGGCGGGATCGACGCCGGCCTCGCGGGCGACCCCGCGCAGGCTGGCGCCGTCGTAGCCCTTGGAGGCGAAGACTCGCTTGGCCGCCTCGACGATCTCACCCCGGGTGTCAGCGTTGCCCGGCCGGCGCCCGACGGCGCTCACAACCGTGGCACCGCGAATTGGCGGGCCAGCCGGTATTCACCAGCGGAGAATTCTGTGTTAAAACTCATCAGTGATGAATCATAGGATGGTGAACGGGTGAGCGGAACGGACAAAGGAACCCAGACCGAGGTCACTGCGCTCGGGCGCCTGGCGGCCCGTTGTTACGACCGCCGCCGCCTCGTGCTCGTGCTGTGGATCGTCGCCATCATCGGCGTCACGGTCCTCTCGGTGGCGGTCGGCACGACCTTCAAGAACAAGTTCACCGCCGGCAACACCCCGTCGCAGCAGGCGCTGAACATCCTCCAACAGCGCTTCCCGTCCAAGTCGGGCGACACCGCCGACATCGTGTTCCACACGTCGACGCCGATATCCGCCAACCAGGCGGCGATCACGAACGTCGTCGACAGGGTGCGACCGCTTCCCTATGTCCAGGGCGTCACCAGCCCGTTCTCGTCCCAGGGCGCACACCAGATCGCACCGAACGGCGACATCGCCTACGCCGAGATCCAGTTCACGACGGACACGGCCGACATCCCGACCGGTGCGGTGAAGACGGTCATCTCTACCGCACAGGGCGCGGCGACCCACGGGCTCCAGGTCGAGCTCGGAGGGAGCCCGATCTCCGCCGCCGCCACTGCGGCACCTGGGCCCAGCGAGGGCATCGGCATCACGGCCGCCCTGCTGATCATGCTGTTGGCGTTCGGATCGGTAGTGGCCATGGGGCTGCCGGTGATCACCGCGCTGGCGGGGTTGGGCATCGGCATCGCCCTGCTGGAGCTGCTCACGCACCTGCTGACGGTGCCGAACTTCTCGCCGGAGATGGCGATCATGATCGGACTCGGCGTCGGCATCGACTACGCGCTCTTCATCGTCACCCGGTACCGACAGGGCATCTTCGAAGGCCGGACGCCGCGGGAAGCGGTGATGACGGCACACATGACGGCGGGGCGTTCGGTCATGTTCGCCGGGAGCACGGTGGTGATCTCGCTCTTCGGGCTGTACCTGATTCAGCAGCCCTACATGATCGGACTCGCCACCGCGTGCATCGCGGCCGTGCTGATGGTGCTCCTCGCCGCGCTGACGCTCCTTCCGGCGATGCTCGGGTTCGCCGGCAACGTGATCGACAAGCTGCACGTGCCGGGCCTGCTCCAGAACGGCGGGCCCCCGCCGGAGAACGGGTTCTGGCACCGCTGGAGCCGGTTCATCCAGCGGCGGGCCTGGTTCACCGGCATCGCGGCGGTACTCGTCCTGGTGGCGCTCGCACTCCCGCTGTTCAGCATGCGGCTCCAGTTCACCGATGCCGGCAACGACCCCTCGAACCTGACGACGCGCCAGGCGTACAACCTGTTGGCCCAGGGATTCGGTCCCGGGTTCAACGGTCCGCTCATCGTCGCGGTCGCCATGAACGGCCCTTCGGACGTGCCGACGGTGCAGCAGCTCGACCGGGCTCTCTCGTCCGGGGTGCCGGGCGTCGCCTTCACCGCACCGGCGCAGTTCAACGCGAGCGACACCGGTGCCCTCATCCCGGTCATCCCGACGACGTCGCCCCAGGCGTCACAGACGGTCGACCTCGTGAACCGCCTGCGTGCCGACGTGATCCCTCCGGTCTTCAGCGGGACCGGCGTCAACGCACAGGTCGGCGGGGAGACCGCGGCGTCGATCGACGCGGCCAACTTCCTGGGCCATCGTCTCTTCATCGTGATCGGCGCGGTGCTGATCCTGTCCTTCCTGCTGCTCATGGTCGTCTTCCGCTCTTTGGTCCTGCCGCTCAAGGCGGTGATCATGAACCTGCTCAGCGTCGGTGCGGCCTACGGAGTGATGGTTGCCGTTTTCCAGTGGGGCTGGGCGGGGAGCATCATCGGCATCGGCGAGAAAGGGCCGATCGACCCCTGGATCCCGGTTGCCATGTTCGTCGTCCTCTTCGGACTCTCCATGGACTACGAGGTCTTCCTGCTCTCGCGCATCCGCGAGGAGTGGTTGCGCACGGGTGAGAACTCGACTGCGGTGGCCGACGGGCTGGCTGTGACCGGACGCATCATCACGGCGGCGGCGGCCATCATGTTCTGCGTCTTCGGCTCGTTCATCATCAAGGACCCGTTGCACATCCTCAAAGTGTTCGGTCTCGGGCTGGCGACCGCCGTGCTCATCGACGCCACGCTTGTCCGCATGGTGCTCGTCCCCTCCATCATGGAGGTGCTCGGGCCGATCAACTGGTGGCTGCCCCGCTGGATGGACCGTTCTATGCCGAGACTGGGAGTCGAGGTCACCCCGACGCCGACGCCGACGCCGACACCGACGCCGACACCGTTGCCGACGCCCGCCTGACCTGCGAAGGGGCGGCCGTATGCTTGGCCCCCATGAGCAGCGAGCAACCGGTGTCCACGTTCGTGTCCTTGAACCCGGGGCGCGACGTGCAGCGGGTAGGCACCGCCGAATTCCTCGGTGAGGACGTCCAGAAGATCCATGACCCCGTGTGGGCGGTCATCGGAAACCTCGGCGACAGCCAGTGCTACCTCGGCGTCCCGGAGAAGGTGCGGGTCATCCAGTCGGTGCTGTCGCGACGCATCGCGCAGGACGACCTTGCTGTCCGGCTGATCCCGCCAGCGTTCACCCTTGGCGTCTCGGACGGGCAGCTCAACGGCACCCCGGAGATGCGGTTCTCCCTCGTCGGACGGGAGCTCGTCCACGACGTCGCCGATGTGCACCTCGTCGCGAACAAGGTGGCCGGGCTGGTCGCCGTCGTGGCGTGCGACAAGCCTCCGGTCGGCACGCTCGCCGCCATCCTCGAGAACGACACTCCCGCCGTGATCCTTTCTGACGGGCCGATCCGGCCCGGGATCGACCCGCAGACCGGTGAGCCGATCGACATCGTGTCGGCGTTCCAGATCGCCGACCAGGATGCGGCCGTACGCGCCCGTTACGCACTGCACGCCTGTCTGGGCCAAGGCAGCTGCGGCGGCATGTTCACGTACAACACGATGCAGACGTTCATTGCCGTGCTCGGGCTCGAGCCGCTGCACATGGTCGCCCCGCCATCCGACGACCCGCGCCGGCTGTCCGAGTTCCCCGATCAGCTCGTCGACTGCCTCTTGGGGATGACGGGCCGGGGCATCAGTCCGAGGGACATCGTGACGCCTTCGGCACTCCGGAACGCGTTGACGGTGGCCATCGCGATGGGCGGTTCCACCAACGTCGCGTTGCACAGCGTGGAGATCGCCCGGGCCGCGGGGATCGACCTGTGGGCCGAGGTGCTCAGCCAGGCCGAGTTCAACGACCTGGCTCGCCGGCTGCCGGTGCTGGTCAACATGCGGCCGTTCGGCGACTACTCCATGGTGGACGTCGACGCCAAAGGGGGGCTCCAGGTCATCGTCAAGGAGCTCCTCGACGCCGGCTTCCTCGACGGCGACGCCCTGACCTGCACGGGCGAAACGCTGGCCGGCCAGCTCGCACGCCTCGACCCTTCCGCCCCGGATGAGGACGTGATCTATTCGGTCACCAAGCCGTTCAAGGACACCGGCGGCCTCCGTCTCTTGCAGGGCAACCTCGCGCCCGAG